>CAJMLN010000001.1 GCA_905214315.1 uncultured bacterium
TTCTTAAAAGAAAAATTATATACGTAGCATATCATAATTTCTATATTTCGACAAGCAGTTTTTTCACATTTTTTACACAAACTTTCAGTAAATTTTACCTTTTTCCGCACCGGAACATTTTTGCCGTGCCCAAGACGGCTCAAAAAAATTTTCCAGTGTTTCTGCCCGCTGTCGGCAGGCGCTCTGCTGCCAAAAAAGAGATTGTTTGAAAAAGCATTCGCTTACAAGTTATTTCCCAAAATTTGTTTTTTGTTATTTCTATATCCTTTTATAAAATTGCAAAAAGCCCTCCCCTGCGCAAGCATTTCTGCTTTTTATAAAAAACCGTTTTTGTATCATCTTCATACCGCGCACTTTTCATCCGAACAAAAAAGCACCGGCACAGTCCGCAGGCCGTGCCGGTACAATATATAAAGCGCCTCAGCGCACTCTTTCGCCGGTTTTTGCGTTAATATAAATTACCCAATAGCCCTGATCGTGAGGATGCGCGCAGTCCAATGGAATCCACTGGCTGTATCCCTCCAGATTTTCCGGCGGGTTTTCACTCCACGGCTCGGGGAAGCCGTAGCACAGATACATCGGCGTACCGTCTTCATCATAGATAATTCCCATAATATATTCGGCGCCATCCTCGCGGATCCGCACCCATCTGGAGCCGGGAATCAAAAGATTCATCTCTTCCTCTTCCGGATTTTCCTCCAGCATTTTTAAAAAAGAAGCTTCATTGCAGTCCCAATACGTGTTTGGCTCCTGCCGCGGGACTGCAAAAACCTCCGCCGCCTCTGATTCGCTCTCCTGCGCCGCAGCAGGCGCCGGTTCCTCCGTAGGAGCAATCTCCACTGCCGAAACAGGCTCTGCCGGTTCCGAAACAGGCTCTGCCGGGACGGCCGCCGCGCTGTCCACCAGAGGCTCCTCCACTGCTGCCGTCGACGCCGACGGAATATCCCCGACCTCCAACTGATTCTGCCGGCAGAACTCGACCAAAAATTCTTTTTGCGCGCCCCAGGCCAAAACGGGATACGCCTTGCCGTCCTCTATAAAAAATATTCCACATTTTTTCGGTTTTCCCCGCAGAGCAGACCGCACGGAGACCACGGTTTTTCCCGGAGGAAATTCCCCGCAGACCAAGGCTGTATCGGCCGCCGCCCACATATACCGGCCGCCGCGCGAAATTTTCTGGAAACAGACCATCATATTGCGGTAACCGTTTTCAAACTTAAAAAATCCTTCACCGCCGAAATTTTCATTGCTGTTTAAAACAATCAAGCTATCCGTCATCATTCAACACCTCTCTAAACCATATGAAAGGTTTTTAAAGAATATGCTCTGAGCCGTCGGTCAAAATATCCGTTTTTTTGCTGTCCTTCCGGTATAAAGCCAGCTGTTCTTTCCAGTACCGGCAGAGCTGACGGCTATTCATGCGTTCAGGATGAAACTGTACTAACAGCAGTTTTTCCCCCTCTGCCGCCTCTGGAACGCTTCGGCAGTAAGCTGCTATGGCCAGCGAGGGAGCCAAACGCGCTATCGCCTGATGATGGGCGGAATTCACACGGGGCTGCGCCCCTAAAATCCGACGCAGCCGTGAGGAAGCCGCCGTCTGGATAAAATGAAATTTTTCACCGCTATGCATTCGCGGCTCCGCTATATCCGTAAGTGTTCCGCCCAAAAATACATTGATAATCTGCATTCCGCGGCAAATTCCCAAAATCCCCCGATCCCCGCGCTGCTGAAAAACATAGTATTCCAAAATATCCCGGTACAAATCAAAATCATCACCGATTTTTTCAGAAGAATAAAAATACGGCCACAAATCGCCGCCCCCGGAAAAGAGAATTCCCTCCGCCCCCTGCAGCCTGCGGAGATCCCGCATACGGCTGATAACTACGGGTTCAAATCCGGCCTGTTTGATCCACCTTATGTAATTAGCGGGAATACGGCCGCGCTGACAGGTTATTGCCACTTTCATAAAAACATCACCCGCTGTTATTGTATGCAGACCGCCCTGGTTCTTGCTCACTCTTGAAGGAAATAGAAACACTATAAATAACCGGCTGAAAAAATGCCTGCCAAAAGAAAAAAAGCGGCAAGAACCTCTTACCGCTTTTTGTGCTGAAAAGAACGCAATTACTTCCAGGTATAGGGGGAACGCTCATAGATCGCCTGGTTCACCGCAGCAGCAATACCATCAAAGTACTGTCTGGCCGATGTGGTCTGTGCCAGGATATCATCTTCACCCTTACCGAAGAGTACATCGCTAATTTGAGTCGCTTTTCCAATGGTGCATGGTGCATTCGAATACATGAATACACGGAAATGCTCTTTATTAGCTTCTACCAGATCCAGGTTCTTGGCAGACTCCTCATCACGGGTAAACTGCTGACGCTCGGATTCATACAGAGCCTGCGCATCCTCGGTGTTCGCATCATAGATAGGCGTATACAGCTCGCAAAGAATCTGTACGGCACCCTTTACATTGCCTGTTTCATTGCGGAATACGCAATAGGGATTCAGATGCGGATAGAAGGAATAATACTTATTTTCATTTGCAACGTTATTGGGTCCCTTCGGCCACGGCACCAAACCGTAATCTTCTTCCATTTTGGAGATTTCCGACAGAGCGTTGGTGGAATAGCCGTTGTAATAGAAAGCAACGCTTCCCTTCTGGAAATTCTCAAGAGGAGTTTTATCCATGGAGGTATAATACGTAATATCCATAACCTGAAGCGTATTGGCAAGCTTAATAAACTCATCATACGCTGCCATCAGGCGCTCGCCCTTATCACCGGTATAAACAAAGCTGTCCTGCTTGGAGCCGTCGGCATGTGTTTCCAGTGTAACAAACTCAGTTCCGTTGGAGTTGGCAAGAGACCACATAACCAACGCCTGATTGCCGCGCTGAATGCCCCAAATACCCTGATCTTTATTGGTACAGGCTACTAAAACTTCTTCAAACTTATCCCAAGTCCACTCGCCGTTATTAACCCACTCATAGATGGTTTCAGCGGAATAACCGTTGGCCTCTACCAGCTTTTTATTGAATACCAGCGCGTTGCCGCCGCACTCAAAATGAACGCCAAGCTCAATCGGAATGAAATACCAAAGCTTATCGTTATACTCGCAAAGATCATACTGGGAATACACGTTAAACTTGTTTTCGTTGTTGAAATCATAAACGTCCGAATGATCCGAAAGAGGAGTCAAACAAGTACCGGGAACGTTCTGATACAGATATGTATCCATCATCGTATGCAGACCGCCCTCTTTCATACCGGTAATTTCAGGCATGCCCTGGAAAGCGGACTGAAGCAGAACGCTGCCGCTGTTTTGCGTTACGAACTGAATGGTAATACCATATTCAGTCTGGAGTCTTTCCACTCTTTCACGCATCTGCTGATTGCGTTCATCATCTCCTGCATACGGATTTTCCGAATTATACTGCCAGGAATAGAAGCTGTACGTTTCACCCTGCTTGGTAAAATTTTCGCCGGTTACAGAAGTGCCGCTGCTGGCCGTGGGTGTCGGGTTCCCATCGTCACCATTTCCGCCGCAGGCAACAGCCGTTGAAAAAAGCAGAGCTACAAGCGCAGCTACAAATGAAAATTTGAGAGCCTTTCTCATGTAGGTGTTTCCTCCTTAAACTTTTTTGTGCACTATAGCATAGTACACACTGCTTTATGATTATAACACTTTGTCAACAGGAATTCAATATTTTTTTTGCGCGTTTTATTAACAAATTGTAAATTATGAAACATATTTCTGTAACATTTTTCACCTTTACTGAAAAAAACGCACTTTTTTTGTCAGCGAATACAGGACGGCCAGCAGGGGAACTCCGCCCAAATAGCAAATGATCGTTTCGCTTACCGCAAGGCTCAGCACCGTAGCGCCGTAGGCGGCAAGGCTGAATTCATAGGTGCCCAGGGTAATAACCGCTCCTACGATAATGCCGTTGCACAGAATGACCGGCAGCGGCGTAAGCCACAGGCTTTTGATTTTTCGGGTAATCAGCGCGGCAATAAGCGTCGCCAGCGTACCGAAGACGATATCCAGCACGGTGCCGCCGAATATATTGGCAATCAGACATCCGAGCGTCAGCCCCCAGACCGCCTCCGGCATCAAAAAAGGAAGCAGTGTCAGGGCCTCGGATATCCGGAACTGAACAGGCCCGAAGGAAATTGCTTCCGTAAAAAGGGTGATAACGGCATAGAGGGCCGCTATCATGGCACCGCGTACCAATTGTTTGACTGTGATCTTCATTTTTTTCTCTCCTTAGTTTTGTTTTAAGACAGGATGGTTTCGAACTGTCTGCTTTGGGGTATTATATCGCGGCCGGCAAAATCCGTCAATTCACCTTTTTGATTTTCGCAATCAGCGAGAACAAAAGCAAAAACGCCAGATTGGCCAGCACAATGCCCGCGCCGGCGGGAATATAGGAAAACGCGTAGCTCGCCAGCATTCCCGTAATAAACGCCGCAACCGATACCGCCGCCGCGCAGAGCATCACGCCGCGGAACGTCCTGCACACGCGCATGCTGGTGATTGCCGGAAAGATAATCAGGCCTGAAATCAGCATCGTTCCCATCACGCGCATTCCCACCACAATGGTGGCCGCCGTAAGCAGAGCGAACAGCAGGTTGAACGGCCGGGTTTTTGTGCCGGAGGCCCGGGCAAAATCCTCGTCAAAGGTCACGGCAAAAATCCGGTGATAGCACAGAACAAACACCAGCAGGATCGCCGCGCATAAAACGGCGGAGATCACCACGTCGCTTTCATTTACGGCCAAAATGCTGCCGAACATATAGCTGTACACATCCGTATTCATTCCGCCCGAGAGCGAGGCGGCGGTAATCCCCACGGCAATCGAGGTACTGGAGATCAGCGCAATGGCCGCGTCGGAGTTGATCCTACTGTTCTGCCGCAGCTGCAGCAGCAGAAACGCCGCGAGAATCATAACCGGCACCGCCACATACAGCGGCGCGGTATTCAGCGCCAGCGCTACCGTCATGGCGCCGAAGCCCACGTGCGAAAGCCCGTCGCCGATCATGGAATATTTTTTCAAAACCAGCGTAACGCCTAAAAGCGAGGAGCACAGCGACACCATAATGCCCACGGCAAACGCCCGCAGAATAAACGAATAGGAGAACATCTCCCTTATAATATCAATCATGGTCCCTGCAGCACCTCCCGGTAAAATGGATTCCCAGCTCGGTATGCAGATAGTCCTCCGCCGTACCGAAAAAACGCACCCGATGGTCCAGATGCAGCACCTTGCCCGCGTATTTCAGGGCCGTTTCCACATCGTGCGTTACCATCAGCACCGTAAGGCCGCGTTCCCGGTTCATCTGATAAATCAGGCTGTAGAGCTCCTCCGTAACGATCGGATCAAGCCCCGTCACGGGCTCGTCCAGCAAAAGAAGATTTTCCGCCGCGCACAGCGCCCGCGCCAGCAGCACGCGCTGCTTCTGTCCGCCCGAAAGGGAAGAGAACGGTTTTTCCCGGATATCCAGAATATCCAGCCGGCGCATCGCATCCAGCGCCTTTCTCTTCTGGCTGCCCGAGAAAAACGGCCGCATTCCCAGGCTGTTCAGACAACCGGAGAGAACCGTTTCCCAAACCGAGGCCGGAAAATTCTTTGCAATGCCGCTCTGCTGCGGCAAATAACCGATTCTTCCCGCATCCGGCGCAAAGATCACGCTTCCGCTCTTTTTCGGCACCAGTCCCAGCAGGCTTTTCATCAGCGTACTCTTACCCGAGCCGTTGCGCCCCGCAATACAGATATATTCGCCCTTCTCAACGGAAAAGGAAACGCCGCTCAGCGCCTCCGTGCCGCCGAAGGCCACAGTAAGCCCTTCTGCCTTAACAATCATTTTGCTGCATCCTTACATATTTTTTTAAATTTTCAAGATTTCCCCGCATCAGGGAAAGATACGTCGCGCCTTCCTCCAGCTCTTTTTGGGAAACATTGTGGCAGGTATGCAGCAGCAGCATTTCCGCACCGGTCTCCCGGGAAATAACCTGGGCAACCTTAGGCTGCGTGAGCTCTTCAAAAAATACCGCCGGCAGCCCCTGGCTGCGCATCTGCGTAATCATCTCCGCCACCCGCGCGGCACTGGGCTCGGCCTGGGAGGAGCAGGAATCAAACGCGGCAATGACCTCCAGCCCGTAGCGCCGGGCAAAATACGTCATCGAAAATCTTCCGCCATGGCAAAGCACCCGGGAATTCATCTGCGCCGCCGTTTCGGAAAATTCCCTGTCCAGCTCCCGCAGCTGTCCGGTATAGGCCTCGGCGCGCGCGGTATAATAAGCGCTGCTGCCGGGGTCGGCTTCACACAGGGCCATTAAAATATTTTCCGTCATCTGCTGGGCCAGCACGGGATCGGTCCAGATATGGGGATCCTTTTCCGCATGCTCTTCATGGGCGTGCCCGTGTTCCTCGTGATCCTCGTGCGCGCAGAGCGCAATGCCCTCGGAAACATCCACCACACGCACACCGTCGTCCAGTCCCTCAATAACCGTCTGCGCCCAAGCCTCCATATAGGGGCCAGTGTATACAAACAGGTCGCTTTGGGCAATGGAGAGAATATCGCTGACCGAGGGCTCGTAATTATGGCTCTCCATACCCGGCGGCAGCAGCAGCGTCACCTCCGCCCTGTCGCCGGCAATCTGCCGGCAGAAATCATACTGGGGAAAAAGCGTGGCGGTAATTTGTAGCCTGCTTTTGTCCTCCGCTCGCGGCGCGCACCCCACGGCAAGGCTCGCCGCCAGCAGACATAAAATTAATCTGCGCAATTACCTTCCCCCGCATTCCTTACAGATTCCGTAAAATACGGTGCGCGAGCTGTCTATCAAAAAGCCGTGTTCCCGGGCTACGTGCTCGCCGATCCCGTCCAGATGAGAGCAGGAAAGATGCTCCAGCTTACCGCAGGCCACGCATTTCAAATGAAAATGCTCCCCGCAGTTTTCCGAGGCCTGGTAGCAGGCGCTCTCTCCGGCGCTGGAGAGATATTTGCGCAAAGCCCCCTCTCTTACCAGAGCGTCAAGCTGCCGGTACACCGTGGAAAGGCCCACGGTACTGCCCGCGGCCTTTAAGGAAGCGGCAATCTCCTCCGCGGTAAAATGCGCGTCGCCCTTTTGCTGTATGACCTGAAGAAGCTCATCCTTCTGTTTGGTATGGTAGCTGCGCGGCAAAGCAATCCTTCCCTTCACTTAAAATTAAAAATGATTCTCAATTTCAAAAGCATATTATACGCTTTTCCGCACAGATGTCAAGTACAATAAATTTAGTCTTTTTTTTTTTAGCCAAATGTGTTATGATAATAGAGTAGTATTTTTTGAATTGCGAGGCAGTTTTATGAGTGATTTTTTCAGCAGCATCGGCCAGGCTTTTTCCAATAGCCTGCTTGCCAATATTAGCTGGTTTGACGTGCTGGATATCGCCATTATGACGGTGATCATCTATCAGGTGCTGAAATTCTTCAAGCACACCAAGGCCATTCATGTACTGAAGGGGCTGGCGCTGCTGATCATTGCGCTGGCTGTAGCCTCTTGGCTGGGGCTACCTACCATCACCTGGATGCTCAGCTCCATTTTTACCTCTGGCGTTATCATTCTTGTCATCATGTTCCAGCCCGAGCTTCGCCGCGCCTTTGAAAATTTAGGCCGGGGCCACTTTTTTGACAATGTGGAGGAAGAGCTGGACGCCGAAAAAAACGTCAGCGAGCTGGTAAAGGTTGCTGATAACCTCTCCCGCCGGCGCGTAGGCGCGCTGATGGTGCTGACCCAGAAATCGGATTTAAAGGATATCATCGCCACCGGCACAACGCTGGACGCGCAGATTTCAGCCGAGCTGATTGAAAACATTTTTGAACCCAACACGCCCCTGCATGACGGCGCCATGATCCTGACCGGCTCGCGGGTAGTTGCCGCCGGCTGCTTTCTGCCGCTTTCGGAAAACAACAATATCGAAAAATCCCTGGGCACGCGGCACCGGGCGGCGCTGGGCATGAGCGAGCAGTCCGACGCGCTGGTGATCGTCGTCAGTGAGGAGACGGGCGTGATCTCCGCGGCGCACGGCGGCAGCTTCCAGCGCTATCTGGATCTGGAAATGCTGCGCAAGCTGCTGACGGAGACGTATGCCGAACAAACCAAAACAAAAGCGCAGCCTTTATATATAAAGCTATTTACCAAACTCTTCGGGAAAGGAGATGCTGCCAATGGCACCGACGATTCAGCAGGGGCAGAAGAATAAAAAATCCCCGCGGCCGCTGCGATCCTATTTAACAAACAACATGGTGCTTAAGATCCTGGCCCTTGTGTTCGCAGTTATTCTATGGAATTTCGTTATTACGGAAACTAACCCGGCACGCACAAAAAACATTACGGAAATCACCGTTACCGCCAGCGGTGCTGACGAGCTGGCCTCCCGCGGGCTGATTCCGCGGGACGATCTTACCGCCAACCCCATTACCGTTACGGTAAAGGTGAGCGTAGCCCATTCGGACTATAAATTCATCAATGAAAATGCGATTTCCGCCAGCATTGATCTGACAAAGGTCACCAAGGAGGGTGCTAACAGCCTTCCGGTTATCATCTCCTTTAATAATATCGGGGACGTAAGCCTGGTTTCTGTCACCCCTGCCAGTGTGAACCTGACGATTGACAAACTGGTTTCCAGGGATGTGCCGGTAAGCATCCGCACTGCGGGTGAGCTGGCTCCGAATCTGATTTCCCTGCACCCGGAATATCCCGAAACCGTTTCGATCACCGGTGCCGCCTACTACGTGGATCGCATCGCCAGTGCTGTAGTGGATGTGGACCTTGCCTCCTTAAACGACGGTGATATTGTCTCCTCGATTTGCCATTTTGAGGATGAAAGCGGCAACACCATCCGCTTTAACGGCATACGTATTACGGCCGATATGGATATCCAAACAGTCAAAGAGGTTCCCGTCAGCCTTGAAAACGCGGTAGAAAACACTGATCTTTTGGCCAAAGGCTATCAATTCAACGGCATTACCGCGGAAAAAGTCCGCATTTGCGGCCATAAGGATGCGGTAGAAAGGATTTCCTCCGTCTCCCCCGTTCCGGTGGATCTGACCGGGAAGGACGCCGCCTTTACCGAGGCGCCGCTCACCTTTAATCTTCCCGAAGGAATCTCCCTGGTGCCGGGGCAGGAGCCGACGGCACAGATTGACATCATCGAAGCGCAGCAAAGCGTTACCGTGGAGCGGTCCATCACCGTATCCGGCCTGACGCCCGGGCTGACCGCCAGCATTTCCAACGGCTCTGTAACCCGCCGGATTACCGCCGACGGCGTCATCAATCTGACCGCTACCGTAACCCTGACCGGACCGGCCTCCAGTTTGAACGAAATCAATCAAAACGACGTAATCGTCCGCCTCTCTCTTTTGCAGAAGGAAGCCGGCACTTACGATCTCCAGCCGGTTATCGTCCTGAGTTCGGCTTTAGGCACAGAGATTACCGCGCAGCTGATCTCCCCTTCTCAGCTTTCGGTAACGATACGCTAAGCTCCCATGCAGGGCCGTTTTAAACAAACAGTCCTTAATAACAGAGGAAAATATGGAAAAACAACTGACCGCATTTCTTGACAGCTTTTTAAAAATGGGCGTTCCCGGCTACGACTGCACCGTCTATAAAAACGGCCGCTGTATCTACCGGCATCAGAACGGATATGCCAGCTTAGAGGACAAGCTCCCCTTTACCGGCAGGGAGCGCTACAATGTATACTCCGCCTCCAAGCCGCTTACCTGCGCGGCGGCGATGCAGCTGTATGAAAAAAAGCTCTTTTCCCTAAAAGATCCGTTATCCGAATATATGCCTGAATTTGCGCATATGACGGTGCAGACATCAAGCGGACTGCAAAAAGCAGAAAAACCCATTCTCATACAGGACCTGTTTCAAATGACGGCCGGATTCGGGTATGATCCCTGCTGCGAAGCCCTGCAAAGGGCAAAAAGGGCTACCGGCGGCAGATGCCCCACGCGGGAGACCGTGGCCTATCTGGCGCAGGAGCCGCTGCTGTTTGAACCGGGCGCGCACTGGAGCTACGGTTTTGAGCACGATGTGCTGGCCGGGCTGATTGAAGTGCTGACCGGAAAAAAATTCGGGCAGTATGTAAAGCAGAATATTTTCGATCCGCTGGGAATGCGCCGTTCCACCTTTCTGCTGCCGGAAGAGGAGCTGGACACCATTGCGCCCCAGTATTGCTTCAGCAACGAAAAAAACGCGCCGGTAAACTGCGGCAAGCACATCCAGCGCTATAAATTAGGCAGCGAATACGAAAGCGGCGGCGCGGGCTGTATTTCCACAGCGGAGGACTACATCCTCTTTTTAGAGGCGCTGCGCAAAGGCGACAGCATTTTAAAGAAGGAAACCATCCGCCTGATGCAGACGGATCGCCTGAACGAGATTACCCACAGGGATTTCTGGCATCCCGACTACGGCTACGGCCTGGGGCTGCGCTGCCCGAAAAAGGGCTGTATTCCCACGGACTTCGGCTGGGCCGGGGCGGTGGGCATCTTTTTGGCGGTGGATCCGGTCACGCAGGTCAGCGTATTCCACGCCCAGCATCTCCTCAACCCGCCCAACAACGGCATCAAGCATCAGATCATCCGCATTGTCAACAATACTGTTTCAGGCTCAGAAGAAATCGCCGACGGAGAACGCAGGCTGTTTGCCCGATAAAAAAAGAACGGATTTTCTCCGTTCTTTTCTGCTTTCCTCTGCCGTCCGTCTTTATGATTTTATTCGGCATTCCTGCGCCTATCCCCTCGTCATACTGCTGGGAATCGCCATTATCCAAGATTGAAATTCTGTTGTTTCCTCTCCCGAATAAGCCGTTCCTTCAAAAATATAGCAGGGCAGAATATGCGTTCCGGGGTCCTCGCCACCTCCCGTATCATAGTAGCCCAACTGCACATCATCCAGAATAATTTTATTAATTTCACCTATCGTAAGGTCTTCAAAGCTATTGTTTGCATATTCGCTTCGAATTAATGAATAGGCTTCCTCAAAATCAAGCGCAGCAACGGTTCGGTCAAACGTGTAATCGGAATACCTGGAATGAATTGTCAACAACCCCTGATTATCATTATTCCGTACGTATGAAAGAATTTCCGTATACCGTATAACCGTCTATCTCCCGATAAAAACTCGGTCCAAGGCTAAGAGTGATTTCTGTTTCTCCATCTGATCTTCTTCTACCGCTCTTGCCACCTTGATAAAAATTATCCGGCATCAACCCAAGCTCTGTTAAATCCTTTTCTGCAATAGGAATTAATTCTTCCAGCGTAAAGTTTATAGGCTCTCTTGGATCTCTTGTATAACGAAACGAATAAGAGCCATCCGAATATACTGTAAGTTCTTTATCAGCGGTTTGATATTCTGTGCTATCTGTATACTCCACAATATCATAATCTTCCATCCCAAAAACTTCTAAAAGATAATTCTTATGTCGAATCATTTTTCGTGAAACGATCTTATAAATATTTAATTCTTTGCCGAAAATTTCTTCTATTTTTTCCTGCGGAATTTGATTTTCAATCGTTTCCGATAAAGTATAACGAATATCCTCCGGAAATACAATAGGTGCAATTTTATTGTTATGATTTATCAAGAAAACGCCGCTTACCGCCACACAAACCAACAGAGCAACCGCTCCGCCTATTATTAAAATTTTTTTATTCATCATTTACTTTTCCTCCCTTCAACCCAACATTCTAAAAACAAGGCAAATTCCTGCGCCTTATCCCCTCGTCATGCTGCGGGGAACCGCCATTACCGTGGCTCGGAAATCCGTCGTTTCCTCTCCCACATAGGCCACCCCTTTAAAAACGTAGCACGGCAGAACATGCGTGCCCCCGCCGTTATACGTTCTTGTATCAAAATAAACCAGCTCCGCGCTGTCTATCACAACATTATCCGGCGTTTCCCATATATCCGCCTCATAGCTGATGTCTGCTTTGTTCGTCTTTACAATGGCGCAGGCCTTTTCAAAACTGACGGTGGGAACAATCCTGTCCGGTTTATAATCCGAATACATGGAATCAATGCCCAAAAGACCCTCGCTGTCATATTCTGCATGAATATAAGCGCTGCCGTACACTTCGTATCCGTCTATCCTGCGGTAAAAAGTCGGCCCCATGCTGACAACGGTGCTTTGTCCGTCTCCGGATACTATGTGTTTTGAAGATCCGCCGGGATAAAAATCTTCCGGAAGCAGGCCGCGGCTTCTTAAATCCTCCCCGGCGCGCGTTTTCAATGTTTCCAGGGAAACGGTCATCGCCTGGCTTGAGCGCATCCGCGTAAAGGAAAACGAAAATGCGCCGTCCTTATAGACGATAAGTTCTTTATCTCCGGTTGTATACGCGGCGGCCGCGTCGCCGGTGCTCTTCATCGGACGGGCGTCCTCCATTGCAAAGGTTTTCAGCAATTTTTCATCGTATCCCTTTTTCCGGCGGGAAACAAAGGTATAAATTTTCCGTCTGTGGCCGAAGACGGCTTCCACCGTTTCCGGCGAAAGCCGGTATTCCACATTTTCCGGAATCGGGCACGGTCCGGCCACCTCCAAAAACCGAATGGCCCGGATCTCTTTGGCGCAGCAGAGGAATCCTGCGCTCAGCACAACACACAGCAGCAAAAAGACAACGGCGCAGGAGAAAAGTTTGTTTTTCATCGCTTTTTCTCCTTTTTCTTTTTTGGCAGTATAAAATAGGTGATTCTTTTTTTATTATACTATATCTTTTCTCTTTTTCAAATACAAAAATCCCCAAAAACACTCTCTTTGCAAATCCCTTGCCGTATGCACAAAAAATGTGTATACTGATGTTATAGGGGGAGGAATATTTTATGACCGAAAAAATCTTCCGAAGCATTCTGCTGGTATCCATGACGGCGCTGCTACTGTGCGTCGTCCTGGTTTTGGGATTTCTCTACAGCCACTTTAACGATCAGCTGGCGGAGGAAATGCAGAACGAGCTGGCGTTTATCGCCTCCGGCCTGGAGGCCTCGGGCAAAGAATATTTAGCCGGTGTTTCCAGCCAAAACCAAATCGTATGGCTCGCGCCCGATGGTGCGGTGCTCTACAGCTCCGGAGACGCCGGCGATTTTTCACAGAATTCTGAGGTCCGCAGCGCCCTTGAAACCGGCTTCGGACTGCAGGAATATACCATTTCCTTTACCCAGCGCTCCCTGGCCTGCGCGCAGCGCCTCTCCGACGGCACGGTGGTGCGCCTCTCCAGCCTGCAGTATCCCGCATGGATCCTGGCGCTGAGCATGCTGCAGCCGCTGATTATTATTATTGCCGTAATTTTTATACTCTCCCTTGCTCTGGCTTTTGCACTTTCCAAAAAGATCGTGCGTCCGATTTTGGAAATTGACCCGGAAAATCCGCAGCTGGGCAAGGAATACCGGGAGCTTTCGCCCCTATTGCACCGCATCAGCCGCCAGAACCAGCTAATTCAGCGGCAGATGACCGATTTAAAACGCAAACAGGAGGAATTCCGCGCCATTACCGAAAATATGGCCGAGGGCTTTATTGTAGCCGGAAAATCGGGGGAAATTCTGCTCTACAACTCCAGCGCCCTGCTGATGCTTGGGCTTGGCGGTACAGCGCCCGGCGACAGTATTTTCACCTTAAGCCGGAACGCCATTTTCAACCGCGCCGCCCGGGAGGCCATGCAGGGGCGGCACTGTCAGGAGGAATTTGAAGAAAACAATCGCGTATATCAGCTCTTTGCCAACCCGGTGACCGTAGATAAAGCGCTTTCCGGTGCAGTGATCATGCTGCTGGATATCACCGAACGAGAGCAAAGAGAGATCATGCGCAGAGAGTTTACCTCCAACGTGTCCCACGAGCTGAAAACACCGCTGACCTCCATTTACGGCATTTCCGAGATCCTGGCCAACGGCCTGGTACGCAGTGAGGATATCCCCCGCTTTGCCAAAAGCATTTACGACGAAACCGGCCGCCTGATCACGCTGGTCAACGATATCATCAAACTCTCGCAAATGGACGAAAACTCCATTTCGGCACAGAAAGAACCGATCGACCTGCTTGCCGTAGCCCGGCAGGTAACAAAACGGCTGCAGAATATCGCTGCAGAAAAGCGGGTCACGCTCTCCTGTGAGGGAACCTCTTCCGTTATCTCCGGCATTCCGGGGATTATTGAAGAAATGATCTACAATCTGGCCGATAACGGCATCAAGTACAACACGGAAGACGGCTGGGTCAAAATTACCGCAGGGCAGCGGGATGCCCGGCCCTATCTCACCGTCAGCGACAGCGGCATTGGAATCTCTCCCCAGCACATTGACCGGATCTTCGAGCGCTTTTACCGGGTAGATAAAAGCCATTCCAAGCAGGTAGGCGGCACGGGTCTGGGGCTTTCCATCGTAAAGCACGGCGCTAATTTCCACGGCGCAACGCTTAACGTGCAGAGCACCCCCGGACACGGCACCGCCATTACCATTACATTTCCCATACAGAAAGAAGGTATAAAAGTATGATACGCACCATATTATTTGATTTAGACGGAACGCTGCTGCCCATGGATCAAGAGGTCTTTACAACGGAATATTTCCGCCTGCTGACGCAGACGGCCGCCGCCCGCGGCTATGAAGCCAAAAAGCTATGCGATACCACCTGGCGCGGCACCGCCGCCATGGTAAAAAATGACGGACAAGCTTGGAATAAAGAAATATTTTGGAATGTTTTCCTTTCCGTTTACGGGCAGGAGGCTGCAAAGGATATCCCTTTTTTTGAAGATTTTTATAAAAATGAGTTCAACGGCGCGGCGGCCGTCTGCGGAAAAAATCCGCTGGCCGCGCAGACCGTAAAATATGCCCGAGGGCGCGGCTTCCGCGTAGCCCTGGCAACCAATCCTCTCTTTCCCGCCGAGGGCACCCGGAACCGCATCCGCTGGGCGGGGCTGCAGCCCGAGGATTTCGAGCTGTATACCACCTACGAAAATTCCCGCTACTGCAAGCCCAACCCGAACTATTACCGGGATATTGCCGACGCCTTAGGCTGCCGGCCCGAAGAATGTCTGATGGTGGGAAACGACGCCGAAGAAGATATGGCGGCCCAAAAGCTGGGCATGCAGGTATTTCTGCTGACCGACTGCCTGATCAACAGCAAAAAACAAGATCTTTTGAGTTATCCCAAAGGAGATTTTAACGCGCTTTTATCCTATATAACGGCACTGCCCGCACTCAAAGACGCCGGCAGGAGAATTTAACGTGGTTTTAACATTTTCTACAAGATCGATTTAACATCGATCCTGTAGAATAATGTAAATTGATTTTTATATTTTTCGTCGGAGGCAGAAATGGATATCTTTGATATACTTACCATGATCGGCGGACTGGCCCTGTTTTTATTCGGCATGAACCTTATGGGCTCTGCGCTGGAAAAGCGCGCTGGAAACAAGCTGAAGCAAATTTTAGGAAATATGACCTCCAGTACCTTCCGGGGATTCATTTTGGGTCTCGGCGTTACAGCAATCATCCAGTCCTCTTCGGCAACTACGGTTATGGTGGTAGGGTTTGTCAACTCCGGCATCATGAGCATCAAGCAGGCGATCGGCGTTATTATGGGTGCAAACCTGGGAACCTCGGTTACCTCCTGGATTTTAAGTCTTTCCGGCATACAGGGCGGCGGCAGCCTGATCATCGAATTGCTCAAGCCCTCTTCCTTTGTCCCCGTACTGGCGCTGATCGGCGTGATTCTCTTTATGTTTCAAAAAAACGCCAAGCGTAAGGATACCGGTATGATTCTTTTGGGCTTTGCCGTGCTGATGTTCGGCATGGATACGATGTCCGCCTCGGTATCGGGGCTAAAGGACGTACCGGAATTTACCCGTATTCTGACCCTGTTCTCCAATCCCGTTTTAGGCGTTATCGTTGGCACGGTATTTACAGCAGTCATTCAGTCCTCCTCAGCCTCGGTGGGTGTGCTGCAGGCCCTTACCATCACCGGCAGCATTACCTATGCCACGGCAGTGCCTATTATTATGGGCCAAAACATCGGCACCTGCGTCAGCGCCATGATCTCCGCCATCGGCGCCTCTAAAAATGCCAAGCGCGCGGCGGTGATCCATCTTTCCTTTAACATCATTGCAACGCTGATTATCATGCCGCTGTACTATCTGCTCAACGCGATTTTCCAATTCCCCTTTACCTCCATGGCGGCAACCCCGCTGGGAATCGCCATTGTACATACCGTATTCAAAATTTTCGCGCTGATTCTTTTAATGCCGTGCTCAAAATATCTGGAAAAGCTCTCCTACCTTATTATAAGGGACAACAGCAAAAACGAACAGACCGAGCTTTTAGATGAACGCTTTATGGCCGCACCCTCGGTAGCGATCAGCCGGTGCCGAACTGTGGCTTCCAAAATGGCCGAGCTGGCAGTTTCCTCCTTTAAGGAATCCCTTGCTCTGCTCTCCGCCTACAGTGAAAAAGCAGCCGATAAGATCCGGGAAGAAGAAAACAAAGTGGATATTTATGAGGATAAAATCGGCTCCTATCTGGTCAAGCTTTCCAGCCACAGCATGACCGAAGCCGACAGCGCCGAAGCTAACAAGCTGCTGCACGTAATCGGTGATTTTGAACGGATCTCAGACCACGCGGTAAATATCGTAGAATCAGCCGAGGAGATCAACGATAAAAAGCTGGAATTTTCCGGTGAGGCAAGGCGTGAGCTGAATGTACTAATCGGCGCCGTATCCGAAATTCTCGACCTGGCGCTGCAATCCTTTAAAAACAATGATCTTGACAGCGCCGTCATGGTAGAGCCGCTGGAACAGGTAGTGGATTATCTGCGGGATTACCTAAAAAAGCAGCACATCGCAAGGCTGCGCAGACAGGAATGCACGATAGAATTGGGCTTTGTGCTGACGGACCTTTTAACCAATTTAGAGCGTGTTTCCGACCACTGCTCCAACATTGCCGGCTGCGTTTTAGAAATTTCCCACGAGAATCTGGATATCCACGAATACCTGCGCCGGGTAAAGGGCGGCGAAATTAAAGAATTCAATGACTATTACGACTATTTTAAAGTAAAATATGCCATATCTCCCGTCAGTCCCGCATCCCAAACCGTATAAAAAGCCGTCCGTCTTACAAAAAGACGGACGTTCTTTTTTCCGCAGCTTCAGCGCGCCTTATAATGACCAAGCCCTGCATTTTAAAAGGCGGGGCGTCTATTCCCGCCGTCTGTCAGTCCGGACAAACGGCGGCCGTATTTCCTCTGAAAGCAGCAGGCCATATTTCCGCGGACGGCGGTAGGCGTTTCCGTGCACCTCACACTCCCGGTACGCCCGCAGCTCTTCTATGGGAAAATCAGCCAGATAGATCCCCTCGCGCTCGCCGGCCTCCAGAATCAGCGTATCGCGCGAGCCCTCTTCCCCAGGGCGATACGCAATCCCGTCAAACGCGCTGGAATGGCCGTTGCAGTCAGGCTGCCCCAAAGGATAATTTACCGTGGCGATGCCCACCATATTTTCAAAAGCCCTTGCGCGCAGCTGGCAGAGCCGGTTGAGCTCCATCGGACAGGCGTTGGGTACAAAAATCAGCTCTGCGCCCTGCAGCATCAGGATTCTTGCGCTCTCGGGAAATTCCCGGTCATAGCAAATCATGGCGCCCACGGTAATTTCTCCCTGCGTGGTATCCAGCACGGCAGCAGGAAAATCTTCGCCGGGGGTAAGAAAGCGCTCCAGAGAGAAATCGCAGGTATGTACCTTGGCATAGGTAAGCGCCAAGCGGCCAAAGCGGTCAAACAGGCAGAAGGTATTGCGCGGCAACGGACGGTATTCCTCCAAAAAAGTAATGCCTATGGCCATCTCCAGCTCCCGCGCCAGCTGCGCGAAGCACCGGACGAACGGATGCTCCCGCGGAATTGCTTTTTTCCGAATCTCCTCCGGATCAAATTCAAGCCGATATCCGATGCTCCACATTTCCGGAAACACCGCGACATCCGCCCCCATGGCCTTCGCGCGCCGGCAGGCCTCCTCGCCCTTTTTCCGGTTTCCCTCCAGAGTATCCTCCGGCAGAAGCTGCAGCAGCGCTACTTTCATGCTTTTCATACCTTCTCCCCTCCTCCGTCTTTTCTCTGCGGACACAGATTTTTATTCTTCCGATACAAAAGAAAAACGATATACCAGCCTTCCGTTCACCGGAACCAGCTCCTGCCACATGGCCGCCGGGCGCACCCACACGCCGCGCGTACCGTAAAGCGCCTGATATACCACCATTTCCTCCATTGTTTCGCTGTGCCGCGCCGTAAAGAGAACCTGATATTCCTTGCCTTTAAAATGGCGGTATCTTCCCGGCAGAACAGCCGCCCCCGGCCCGGACGGGTCCCGGTACAGCACAAAGCGCTCGCTCTCCCGCGGCAGAGAAGCATGTGCGCCGCCCTGTATAAATTCCACGGTCTTTTTTCCCTTAAACCCGTGCCAGAGCGCCATCGCTGTTCCCGGCGGACAGGCCGCATCCCCCAGATACGCCCTGATACGCACCGGACAGCTCACCTTTTCCGCCTGAAAAACAAAATAGCTTAAATCCGAAATATTTGCGCCGTTCCGACCGCACCGGGGAGCGGAAAGCTCCAAAAACGTGACATCCCGATCCTGCGCGGCGCAGAGAATCGCCGGCAGCGCGCCCTGACCGCTGCCCAGGCAGGTAATATTTTTGCCGTCCCATTCCGGCAGCGTCTTTAAAAACCGAAGCGCCGCAAGGTTTTCAAGGCTCATATCCTGCCGGCGGGCCGTATCCGGCGCGAAATCGTCAAATCCACGGGCGTTTGCCTGAAAACAAATTGCCCCCGGTGTAAAAAAGGGCTCTTCCGCAGACCCGCAATCCCGGAAAGAAACAATCAGCGGGAACGGCCCCTTTCCCCCGGGGACGGAAAGATACCCTAATACGGGTCTTTCCGCAGGAGAAGGTATTTTTACAGCAAAGCATGCAAATTCTCCGAAAACGCCCCGGGTATAGGGAACCTTTTCCAGAAGCGCGGGAGAAAATCCGGAGATAACGTCTTCTGTATTTTTCCAATAAACATCAGAATCCTCCGGAGATGCATCCTGTATGCGTATGTCCTCCACGTCTGCCCCCGCTCCGGAAACGCATACCTCAAAATCCGCATTGGGAGCGCCGTCTTCCCCCAGCGCCGTACAGGTAAGCCGCACAAAGCCGGGTTCGTCACAGGAAGCTTTCAGCGAAAAGCCGTTCTCCCGCGGGCAGGCGGCAGTTCCCGTGCGTACCTGTCCGTCGTCCCCCGCAAGCTCCCATTGCACCTGCGGGCAGGCCAGAGGCGCGCCGTCCTCAAAGGCGGCAACAAAAAATTCCATAGTCTCCCCCGCCCGAAAGCTCAGGGCAGGCTTATTTAACGTACAAAGAAAATATTTTGCCATAGCTATTTGCCAAAAATCTGCATTCGGCAAAGGCCGGGCACAATGCGTTTTTCCTCATCGATATAACCGCTGTCGGAAAACATATTCAGGCGCAGATAGCGGAACGTGCCCTCCAGCTTTTCGATATTCACGCGCTTATCCGAAGGCTCCGCAATCCGGTCGCAGAGAATATGGATCTCACCATCCCGGATGCCATCCACCCGATAGGCATACAATCCGTCGGTATCCTGCTCAAAAGCAAGCTTAACACAGCTGAGCGAAACCTCCTTTCCCAGGTCGATTTCAATGATATTGCTGGCCTCAGGACAAAAGGGACGCCACAGCTGCCCGCGGGAGAGCGCCTCCTCCTGCGTGGTATCGTCGGTAAACACGGTAGAAGCGGAAAACGCAAGCTCTCGTCCCTCCGGCTCCTCCAGGGAAACCGGTACGGCTAAAGCCTCCGATCGCAAAGGAACAAATTCCCGGCTTGTCACCAAAAGCGTCCAATCGTTCCGATCCGGACGGGGAGGAAGCTCGTATTCGGTCCTTCCCTGCACGGTACCCGCGTCAATATACGCGCCGGTACGGACGTCAAACCACCAAGCATGATAAACCTTGCTGCCGTCCAGCCGCTTCAGTCTGCCGGTGATGCCTTCTGTGCCATAGAGATACAGTACATACGCACTGCTGCCGTCCACAGCCAGCACCGCGTTTTCCCGGCTGGAAAATTCCCCGTACTGCGTATCGTAGAACACGGGCACAAGCCTTGTAAAATCAACCGCTTCAAAAAACTCCCTTACAAAGCGCATCTCCTGCCCTGCGGGCTTATACAGTCCCATGAACCAGGGCTCGGCATTGTAAGAGGAAGGCCAGCCGCCGTCGGCGGGATCCTTGCTCCAGCGCATACCCCAGATGCCGTGGGCGCCGTAGGTAAAGCCGCAGCTGCCGCAGAGAATCGCCTTCCACGCGGCGTTTCTTGCCTCCTCATAGCCGTTGCCGTAGGTCAGGTTCCTGGTGGTTCCGCCAATGCAGCGCCGCAGGTCCTCATAAAAAGCCTCGGTCTCCACAAACAGCTTTCCGCCTTTATAATAGTCATAATATTTGGCCTTGGGGCGCATACTTCCTTTGGAAAGCTCGTTGCGGTGCCCCGCCTGCAGGGCCCAGAACTGATGCCAGGGGCGCGCGTCGATATCCGGGCTGGCCGAATTGGGCGCATCGTAGGGGCGCGCCAGCATATGCGTGCCCAGGGGATGATGGTATCCATCTTCCTGCGCCGTAAGCTCTGCGGCATGGATATAGGGCATATAGTTTTCCATTTTCCCCTGCACATAGCCCATATCGATCTCCTGCCCGGTGATCCAGATAACCGGGTACGCCGCGTAGCGCGCCACCATATATTTGGCAAAATCACACAGTGCCTCGCCCATGGCCGCCGGCGTAATGGAATGAACCCCCAGCCCCATGACAATGACAAAGCCGCTGTCCGCCAGGTAATCCATTTTTTTATCAAAATTCTCGTTAAACGGCTCCGGATCAATAAGCGTATATTTCTCTTTCCACCAGCTGCAGCGCTTTCCGCCGCCGCCGTCGTTATCCGCTGCGGAGGGATACGTCTGGTACACATTATAGCCCTGCTGCCGCCGGTAATCGGCCATATGCTTAAACTGGCTGCCGCAGCCGCAGCGCGGACAGTTGCATTCCTCCAGCCGTTCCAGATCCGGCGCCTGCCAATGGGTATCGCCCAGCCAGAAAAACGGCGTGCCGTCCTCATGAAAAAAATACCGATGCGCGGAATCCATCGTCACAAAGCCGTGGCGGTCCACCGCGGTAATGCCATCGTTGGCGCAGCAGGTCAGGCTGCCGTCGATGCACAGCGAGGGCTCATTGCTCTGCACCGTGTAGCGCCAAACGCCTGTTTTAGTAGGAGAAAAGCGTACGCAATACTGCTTTCCCCCCTTCCAGAATCCCGGCAAAGAGATTGAAAGTCCGCTCTCATGCGTAAATACCGCATGAATATCCACCTCTAAAAACGGATTTTCATATTCCGTTTGCGCTGTTAAAAGAATATCGATCCGTCTGTACTGCTTTACCTCCATGAAAAATCCTCCTATTCAAATGATACGGATATTGTACAATCTTTCTGCCGTAATTTCAAGAAAAATCCATTCTTTTTTGCATAAAAGTATTTTTTGCAGTCCATAATCAGCATACATCCGTCATTTATTACAAAAGTATTACAATTTATTTGACAAATCATCTTCAGAAGGATATAATAAAATAAAGAGTTTTTTAAGGGGTGCGGAATAATGGCGGCTGTAAGAAATACAGTACAAAAAAAATTGGTATACGATGCCGCGCTGGCATTAAATCATCCTACCGCTGAAGAGGTTTATTTCTCCGTAGTGCATAAATATCCTACCATCAGCCGGGCGACTGTCTATCGCATTTTGAACGGCCTTTCCGCTCAGAATACGCTGGTACGGATCAAAATTCCCGGCGGAGCCGACCGATATGACGATTCTCTGCATGAGCACTGCCACATTCGTTGTACAAAATGCGGCCGGGTTGATGATGTACAGATAGAACCGATGAATTTTAAAGCAGATTTCAAAGGATATCGCGTTCTGAAGCATACCCTTGTGTTCGAGGGGATTTGCCCCGATTGCGGAAAATAGCGTTTTTTTGTTGAAAAACAGCAAGGATGGTGTTATAATACATACAGGAACTTGATTTTATAAACAGGGAGGTCAGGATACATGAAAGATTTTCTAAAACAGCTTTGGATGGACTATGTGCTCGCCGCCGTCGTTACGGTACTGGCAGGAGTCTTAATTACGATATTTTATCAGGTAGCGGTGGACGTCGTATGTATTCTGCTGGGTGTAATCGCAGTGCTGATCGGCCTATTCAGCATGTTCCGATATTTTAAAGCGCCCGCGGGCAGCCAGTATATTATGCTGATGGGCCTGATTTTTTGCGCAATCGGCATTTACATCATATGCAATCCCGTTATCCTGCAGAATGTTGTAGCCATCGTGCTGGGCATCGTTATTATTTATCATGGGATCATTGATTTGCAAAATACCGTTATTATGAGCAAGGCAAAATATCCGTACTGGTGGGTGGCACTGTTGATTTCCCTGGTAACCCTTGCGGCGGGTATTGTACTGATTGTTTTACAGAATACAGCGATACACTCTTTAACCCTTGTGGCCGGCATCATGCTGATGGTTGAAGGCCTTATGGATATCTGGGTGGCGGTAAAGGTAAAAAAATTAAATGGCTAATTTAAAAAAAATCATAGCAGGGCTGCTTTGCGCGGCGGCACTTTGCAGCGTTGGCTGCAAGGAAAATGAAAATATCCAGAACGGGATTCAGGAACCGATCAGCAAAATTGCATTGATCACAGACGTCATTGAACTGGAAGAAGATTTCCACACCGCCGCCGTATGGCAGGGCATCACCACCTGCGGCGACGCCAACAGCATTGAGTACGCGCGCTATCGTCCCGAGCAGGCCACAGTGGATGCCATCTGCGCACAATTCGATTCTGCCGTTGCGGAAGGCGCAAAGGTCATTGTATGCAAGGGTACGCTTTTTTCCGGCGCACTGGCTAAAATGCAGGAAAAATATCCTGATATAAAATTTATAGCCATCGATGTGCCTGAAGCCAGTATTGGCCAGCTGGCGGAAAACACGCACTGCGTGCTGTTCCGGCAGGAGCAGGCAGGCTATATGGCAG
The DNA here is from genome assembly GCA_905214315.1 of uncultured bacterium. Classification (GTDB taxonomy): domain Bacteria; phylum Bacillota; class Clostridia; order Christensenellales; family QALW01; genus UMGS1322. The sequence goes on from CAJMLN010000001.1 coordinate 23,152, forward strand.
GCTATGCCGCCGTAAAAGACGGTTTTACCAAGCTGGGATTTTTAGGGGAATTTGAAGCAGAAAATTATTCCAACTATGGATACGGTTTTGTACAAGGCGCAAGTGATGCCGCAGCTGAAACCAATACGCATATAGAGCTTACTTTCAGCTACGCTTCCGACTGCAGCAGCACCGAGGAAGCACTTGCCCAGCTGGACGCATCGTACGCCGCCGGTACAGAAATTGTAATGGTCAGCGCCAACGACGGCTTTGTAAAAAGCGCCGCCGAACTTGCGGTAAAAAATTTCCGGTATATTATAGGTACGAACATCGATCAATCCTATTTAGGCAGCAACTTTGATTACAATCCTTTTATGACCAGCGCCATGAAGGGTATTACCGAGGCCGTAGACGCAACGCTGGAAATGGTGCTGGCCGGCAATTGGAAAAGCCACCTGGGCGGACAGACCATCCGTTTCGGCCTGCAGAACGGCAATTACCTGTATTTGCCGGAAAGCGAAGGACTCTGGCTGTTTGAAACCTTTACCTTTGAAGATTATAACAGATTGAAAAGCAATCTTTCCTCCGGAAGCATTACGGCAAACAGTACTATGCCTAAAGTGGATCAGGAGCTTATAACCATTACTCTTCCCAATGAAGCGGAATAAGGTTTTTCTGTTTTTATATGATTGAAAATTCATGCAAAAATCCCTGCCTTAAAAGGCAGGGACGCTTTTTTATCGAATTTTCTCGTTTACACCGCTCCAGACCTTGCACATCGTCCAGGGTGCTTCGGGATCACTCCAAAAAGGATCCTCCGCGGGCAGACCCAGCGGCAAAAACGCCGTGGAGCACAGATACAGGCTGCCGGTAGAAATATAGCTTTCCGCCAGAGCGGGCTGTACGCCGCACAAACCAACCTGCAGCCAGCCGTTTGGGTCAAACGTATTTTCCGCCTCCAGCGTCCGGCGGATAGCCGCCTCCAGCGCGCCGCGCACCTGCGCCGGCTTACACAGGGAAGGCAGGTTATGCAGATATGCCGCCTGCGCCAGGCAGTGGAAGGCGCCACAGCGGTAAGTAATGGATCGTCCCAGGGGAGGATAGCTTCCGTCTGGGGAAATCAGGGACTCCTGCACCGCGGCATAGCGCGCCGCGCGAACGGTCACCTGCTGCCTGAACTGCTCCAGATGTTCCTTTCCGTCGCCGTAATACTCACCGACTCTCGCGGTGATATCCACCAGCATCGGATGAATCACGTAGCTGTTGTAAAAATCAAAGGCAAAGGATTCTCCGTCGCCGTAAGCGCCGTCGCCCTTATACCACTTTTCAAAGGCAAAAATTGCATAATCCACATGCATCATATCCGGCTTTTGTCCCATCAGGGCAAGGGCCGTCTGCACCATGGCCGAAAACAGCAGCCAATTGCTCCGATAGCTGCGAATTTTCGCGCTCTTTTGAAAGGCCGCAATCAGATTTTCCTTTACGCGCGGCTCCTGTTTTTCCCAAAGCTCTCCGGGCGCGCGCAGAAGCGCCTGCCCCAAAAACGCAGCGTCTACCAGAGGCTGGGCGCTTACCGACGTGCCGTCAGGCGCGTGATCGGAAAAATTACACGCCACCGGCGAGGCCGGATCCGTGGCCGCATCGATGGCCTCCCTGGCCAGCGCAGCATACTTTCTGCGCAGCGCCTCCTCTTCCGGATCGGTCTGCTCCTGCTCCAGCCACGGCGCCATGCCACAGAAAAGACGGCCCAGCGCCTCCAGATACGTAACCTGCAGGCGGCCTTCATTCCCTGCCACAGGCATTTTTTTCTCACGCGAAACAAACGTATCCAGCACAGGATCCGCCAGCTTCAGCAGCATTTTTACCCAATATTGCCGCATATTGTTTCCTCCTGCCAAAATAAAAAATCTTACAGCCAGTATAGCACCGCAAGTCTGCCAAGTCAATCCCTGTCTTTTTTATTTTTATACGCGTGCATATCGTATTTTTGCTTTCCGCACAAAAAACGCCGTCGGTCGCCCAAATACACCCCAAAAGTTAAACACTTTAGGGGTGCATCATTTTATAAAGCCGTCAGCCTTTTGCCGCAAGCAGAATTTCATCGCCGTCGGCAGGACACAGCACCGAACAGGAAAGAGGCAGCCGCGCGATCTGCTCATACTTTTCCAAAGGATACACATGAACAAAAGCCAGCTGCGCCGTACGGCATTTTTTCAGGTACGGAAGCGCCTGCTCTGCCGTAAAATGCGCCATTTCACAGACGATCAGATCGTTTTCCGCCTCCCAGGCAGCCGCCGGAAAATCGTCGCCCTCCAAACGGACGGACATATCCCCGGTAAATAAAACGCGTCTGCCCTCCGCTTCCAGCAAAAACGCATAGGAAGGGCGGTTTTGATAGGCAATATGCTTTGTTGGAAACGCCGTAACGGTAATATTTTCATCGCTATATATCCGTCCGGAGGAATATACGCTTATAGTAATCCGTTCATTTTCAAACGGTGCTCCTTTCAGAGCGCTTAAAAAGCCGAGCAGACCTTGCTTTCCGTTCTCTTCGGGCAAAAGCACCTGAATCCTGCATTCTCTTTCAAACCAGTCAATACTTTCCAAAAGCTCCGCGGCGCCGGCAATATGATCGCGGTGAAAATGCGTGTTGAACAGCGCCCGCACATCTTTCATGCTGCGCCCATCCCGAAGCGTAAGCGGATAGACCGGTGCACCGGCGTCAATATAATAGATGCTCCCGCCGGTTTCTATCATGGTGCAGGAGCAGTACCGCTCTGCCGAAGCATAGCCGTGGCTCGTTCCTAAAAACTTAATGCGCATCTTTTATTCCTCCCAGGCCGTTAAAGCAAACAATTTTTATCTTTCCGCATTTCATACGGCATAACGCCTGCCCTTTGGGGCAGGCATTTAAATATCCGTCTCCAGAATCTGTCCCTTTTCATCCGAAAGGAACGCGGCCTCCATTACCTGCATCACGCGGCGCACCTCCGTCAGCTGAATCAGCGGCTCCGCCTTTTTATCCAGCACCTGGCACACATTGCGGTAAAAATCATGCACGTCGCTGCGGGGAATTTCCAAATCATATTCCTCCAGCGTCAGTTCATCGCGGGGCGCCATTGTTTTGGTAATTCCCGCGGCATTCTGCACGGGAGTGACGTCCTTCTCATTCCAGGCCTTTAGGCGGGCCACATGGCAGGGATGCTGCCAGTCGGAAATCAACGCCGAGCCCTTTTCCGCCTGCATATAAAAACGCGGCAGCGCAATAAAGTTATAGGTACCCACCTCCACGTGCGCCGCGGCGCCGTCTTCAAAAAACAGCTCCAGCTTAAAGCCGTCGTCCACCTCTTGGTTGGTGATATGTGAAAAAGTACAGAACACTTTTTTAATCTTCTGCGGAAAGATCTGTAGAATCTGATCAATCAGGTGCACGCCCCAGTCCAACAGCATACCGCCACCATGCGCCTTCTCGCAGCGCCAGTCGCTGGGAATGCCGCGGGAGCCGTGAATGCGCGATTCCAGGTTCAGCACCCGTCCGATCTCCCCGCTCTGCGCCAGCTGCCTCATGGCCAGAAAATCCACGTCCCACCGGCGATTTTGATGCACGGTAAAAAGCCGGTCCGCTCTTTCGGCCGCGGCGATCATCTCATCCAGCGCCGCGCAGCTCATCTCCACCGGCTTTTCGCAAATCACGTGCTTTCCGGCCTCCAGGGCCTTCATTACAAGCGCCTTGTGATCGTCGTTGGGCACTGCAACCACCACCGCGTCCACCGCGGGATCGGCAAAAATCTCCTCATTGGAGGCATATACCCTTACGCCGTCTTTCTCCGCCGCCTGCCGGCGTATTTCCCTTATATCATAGGTGCCGGCAAGGGTGCAGACATCGCTCTTTGCAATCTGCCCGCAATGCCAGGCGCCCTGTCCGCCGTAACCAATTACTGCAATCTTCTTCATCGCTGTTCTCCTTATCTCTTTATAAGCTTTGAGCCCTCAGGGGTATCTTTAATATCATAGCCCGCGGCATTGATCTCATCCCGCAGCCGATCCGAAAGCGCCCAGTTTTTTTCTTTTCTGGCCTGCGCCCGGGCGGCCAGCTTTTCCTGAAGCTCCTGCGGCGCCTCTTCCTCGGGCGGAACATAGCCCTTTGCAAGGTCCAATCCCAGCACGGCGTCCATTTTCAAAGCGGTTTCATAAATCTCCTTTGCTTTTTTGCCGCAGCGCAGAAGATTCCACAGAATTCCCAGCCCTTTGGGAATATTCAGATCGTCGTTGGCCGCTTCCATAAAATCCCGGAGGGCCTGCTCACAAAGGGGCGCGGCAGTCTCGTCGGAAGGCGCGTCCTTATTGGCCTGCACGGCCTCCAGCAGACGGATATAGGCCTTCTGCGACGCCCGGATCGCCTCCCAGGTAAAGTTAATTTTATTGCGGTAATGCGCATTCAGGCAAAAGTACCGGAAGGAAAGCGGAAGGATCCCGTTCTTTTTCAAATCCTCCACCGTATAGGTATTGCCCAGGCTCTTGCTCATTTTGCCGTTATCCACCATCATAAACTCGCCGTGCATCCAGCAGTTGACCGCCGGATGCCCCAAAAGCGCGGTGGACTGGGCAATTTCGTTTTCATGGTGAACCGGGATATGATCCACGCCCCCGGTATGGATATCAAAGGTATCGCCTAAATATTTCCGTCCCATGGCCGAACATTCGATATGCCAGCCGGGATAGCCCATACCCCAGGGACTCTCCCATTGCTGCAGATGCTCCTTGGGCGCCTTTTTCCAAAGGGCGAAATCCGCGGGGTGATGCTTCTGATCGTTGACCTCCACCCGCGCGCCGGCCAACTGCTCTTCTAAATCCAGCTTGGAGAGCACGCCGTATTTTCCGTACTTTACAATATCAAAATAAATGCCGTCGTCGGTTTCATAGGCATATCCCTTTTCCTGAAGCCCCTTGACAAAAGCAATCATCTCCGGAATATGCTCGGTGGCCTTGGGAACGATTTCCGGCAGACCAATGTTCAGCGCCCGCACATCGCTTTCAAACACGGAGGTATAATACGCCGCAATCTCCAGGGGCGATTTGTTCTGCGCCTTTGCCGCCTTTTCCATCTTATCCTCGCCGGAATCAGCGTCGCTGGTCAGGTGGCCCACATCGGTAATATTCATAACACCGAGAACTTTATAGCCGTCGCAGCGCAGTACCCGGCGCAGCAGGTCCATGAACACATAAGTGCGCAAATTGCCGATGTGTGCATAATTGTACACCGTAGGACCGCAGGAATACATCCTGACCTCGCCGGGAGTAATCGTCTTCAGCTCTTCCTTCTGATTTTTAAGCGTATTGTAGATATACATAAAAAACCCTCGTTCTAAGAATAAAATTGAAACGGCAGCACCGGCGCCGCGCAAAATAATTCGGCATTTTACAGAACCCATTGTTTTGCCAATATATTACGTTATATTATACCGCAACAAATTCCCCGGCGCAACTCCTTTGTACTATTATTATGAATTTTTTCATATTTTCTATTGGTGATTGATATGAGAAAAAAAATGTTCTTCAATATTGGCATGCTTACCATAAGCAACATTGCCGTGCGTTTTTTGGGCATGGCATATAAGGTTTGGCTTTCCCAGGCGATATCTCCCGTGGCCCTAGGAATTTTTCAGCTCTCCATGTCGGTATACATGGTGCTGATCACACCCGTATCCTCGGGGCTGCCCAATGCGGTATCGCGCCTGAGCGCCAAATACATGAAGCAGGGCCACGCGGGCGCGGTGCTGATATCGGGCCTGAAAATCGGCATTGCGGTAACGGTGCTCAGCGGCGCGGTCATGCTGGCGGGCTGCGGGTTTATCGCCTCGGCATTCCTGCACGAAAAAACCGCCTGGTGCGTAATCCTGGCCCTGATTCCCGCGGTAACGCTGGGCGCGCTGGCCTCTCTTCCCGCAGCGTATCTGCACGCACACGAAAAGTCCTCTTACCCGGCAGTTTTCGAGATCATCGAGCAGATCTCCAAAATTCTTTTCGGCGTGGCGGTCATCTCGCTGTTCGCCAGCGGAAACACATCGCAGGACGCCGCCCTGGCTGCCCTGGCCGTAAGCTTCGGGGGCATTCTTTCGTTTATCATGCTGTTTGCCTGCTGCGGAAAAATCAAAAAAACGGGGCCGGACTACACCCGCGAGCTTTTGCAAAACGCTCTGCCGCCCACACTTTCGCGCTTTGCCACCACCCTGCTGCACCTGGGCACCACCACAATTCTGCCGCTGGGGCTGATGGCCTGGGGGCTTTCCAAGGAAGCGGCGCTTTCCCAATACGGCATTCTCACCTCCATGGCCTATCCGGTAGTATACATGCCCATGACCGTAATCGGCGCGCTGTGCGTGGTACTGCTGCCTGAAATCGCCAAAAATTTAGGGGATTATACCCGCCTGAAAAGCAAATTCTCCCGCGCTATGCTTTTTGCCCTCGGCACCTCCCTATTATTTTCGGTCATTCTGCTGCTGTTTGCCCCGGCGGCGGCAAGAATCATCTTCCACCAACCGCTGGCAGGCACCTTTATGATAATGCTGATTCCCAGCGTGCTGTTTTCCGGGCTCAGCCAGGTATCGGGCACCATGCTCAACGGACTGGGACGGCAAAAGCAGCTGATGATCAACAATATCATCGACGGCTGCCTCGGACTGCTGCTGACCTACCTGCTGGTCTGGCGCTTTGGCATCTACGGTTTTGTCGCAGGCAACTGTATTCAGGATATTTTGGCGTTTTTAATGAATTTTACCTCCGCCGTGCATTTTTTAAAGAAGGAGAAGCCGTAATGAATATTGCGTTACTGGGAAACCAAAATTGCGGAAAAACCACCCTCTTTAACCGGCTTACCGGCAACAACGCCCATGCGGGAAATTATCCCGGCATCACAGTAGAGGTTTTAGAGGGAACCATTACCGGCACAGATATGCGCCTGGCCGATCTGCCAGGCATCTATTCCCTCTCCTGCGTAACGCAGGAGGAGAGAGTGGCCAAAAACTACCTGCTGAACCAACATCCGGCGCTCATTATCAATATTATAGACGCCGCGGCCATCCAGCGCGGGCTATACCTGACCATGCAGCTGCTGGAATTTGATATTCCCATGATCGCCGTTTTAAACATGATGGATCAGGTGGAAAAAGAGGGCGGGAAAATCGACTGCACGGGACTATCCCGCGTTTTAGGCATTCCGGTCATTCCCATCAGCGCCCGCAGCGGAAAAAACATAGACCGTCTGCTGGCGGAGCTGAAGAAGCCGCAGACGAAAAAAAAATCGCGCTTTGCTCTTCCGGTAACCCGACGCACCTCTCCTGAGGAAACCGCGGCCTTTTATTACGGGCATATCGACAGCATCTGCCAAAACCATGTATTTTTGAAAAAACAGCCGCGGCTTCCCGCCGCCGACCGGCTGCTGACGGGACGCTTTACTGCCCTGCCGGCCTTTCTTCTGATTATGGCGGTGGTGCTGTTTTTAACCTTTTCCTTTTTAGGGCAGGCCGCCTCCGGCGTTATCGAAAATTTTACCGCCTTTACGGCCAGCCAGCTGGAGGCTCTGCTGGGCAAGCTTCAGGCCTCGCCGTTTCTTACCGCCCTGATCTGCGACGGGATCTTAAACGGCGTGGGCAGTGTCCTCTCGTTTCTGCCCTGCGTGCTGATTTTGTTTTTCTTTCTCGCCCTGCTGGAGGATTCCGGCTATATGGCGCGCGTTGCCTTTATCATGGACACCCCCATGCGCAGATGCGGCTTTTCCGGCAAGGCCGTAGTACCGCTGATTATGGGGCTGGGCTGCAGCGTGCCCGCGCTGCTCTCCTGCCGTACCCTGGAGGCCAACCGCCGCAGCACGGCCCTGGCGGTGCCGTTTATCTCCTGCAGCGCCCGTCTGCCGGTATATCTGATGCTCTCCAGCCTGTTCTTCCGGCAGCCGTTTTGGATTCTGGCCCTGCTGTACGCCGCCGGAATCGGCGCCGCGCTGATGACGGGTTTTTTCACAAAGAAAAAAAGCGATCCTCCCTTTTTGCTGGAGCTTCCGCCCTATCGCCTGCCCAAGCTTTCTACCGTCATCAAGGATATGCTGGATAAGGCGGCGGATTTTTTAAAGCGCGCCTTTACCATTATCTTTGCGGCCAGCACCATTACCTGGCTGCTGGCAAACCTGGATTTTTCCCTGCACTATACCACGCAGAACAGTATTCTGTATCATATTGCGCAGGCAATGCTGCCGCTGTTTGTTCCCCTGGGCTTCTCCTGCTGGCAGCTCTGCGCGGCGCTGCTTGCCGGCATCAGCGCCAAGGAGGCGGTCATCAGCACAATGAGCGTGCTGGGCGTAACGGCCGCCGCCTTTACGCCGGCCTCGGCGCTGTCATTCCTGTTTTTCTGCGCGCTGTACACCCCCTGCGTAGCGTCGATCTCGCTGCTTTTTAAGGAATACGGACTGAAAACCGCCGCGCTTTCCGTCATCGTACAGACGCTTACGGCCTATGCCGTGTCCTTTGTCGTCTACACCGCCGCCAGTCTGCTGCTGTGATCCCTTACTCCCCGCTCTTTTGCCTCTGCATGATTCTATGTATATTTTTCGCCAAAAATACCATTGCTGTGACAAAATCCGCCGGCCGGTTTTTCCGAATAAAGTTGATTTTTCCCAAGAGAATATGCTATAATCATAAAAAAGAAGCTTCCTGCCGGGGCAGACACACCCGCGGCGCATTCAAAAAACGGAAAGGGCACTATGGAAAACAGGAACTTAGCGGAAGCCCGTCTGGCAAAAAACGACGAATTCTATACCCGCTACGAGGATATTCAAAGGGAAATCAGCGCCTATTGGGAATACGACGCGGACGTATTCCGGAACAAGACCGTGCTCTGCCCCTGCGACGATCCCGACCGAAGCAATTTTACAAAATTCCTGCTGCACAACTTTGCGCGGTTCGGGCTGAAAAAGCTGATAAGCACCTGCTATGCCGGCAAAAGCACAAACGGAAAAATTCTTACCTTTACCGCTTCCGGCGGCGCGGTGCGGGCAGAACTTGCCGGAGACGGGGATTTCCGGAGCAAAGAAATAACCGCCCTCCGAGACGAGGCGGATATCCTGATAACCAATCCCCCTTTTTCCCTGTACCGTGCCTTTACCGCCTGGCTGGCCGAAAGCGGAAAGAAATTTCTTATCATCGGCAACAAAAACAGCATTACCTACAAAGAAATTTTCCCTCTGCTGCTACAGGGCAAAATGTGGGCCGGCAAAAGCCGCTGGAGCGGCGGCATGTGGTTTGAGGTAAACGGCACCGACGGCGCCGATAAAACAATAGACGGCACAGGCCTGAAAAACGTTTCTTCCGTCTGGTTCACAAACCTGGAACACGGGCAAAGGCATCAGCCTCTTCCGCTGATGACAATGGCCGAAAACCTCCGCTTCAGCAGGCACAGGCAGCTCCGGGAGACCGGCTACCGGAAATATGACAACTATGATGCCCTCGAAGTCCCGTTCACCGACGCGATTCCCGATGATTATGACGGCGCCATGGGCGTTCCCATTACCTTTTTGGAAAAGCATTGTCCCGAGCAGTTTCAGATTCTCGGCGCAACCGAGAGCGAGGGAAAGGGCTTTTCCAACGGCCTGTGGGACGAGCGCTCCAAAGTGGCGCAGCCCCTGATCGGGGGAAAGCGGGTCTATAAAAGAATCTTTATTCAAAAAATCCCTCCGGCAGGCCCGGAGGCCCTTGAAAGGAGCAAAGAAAAATGATCGAGCCCTTCGATACCGTCCCGTACGGCTTATCCCCCGCGCAGCTCAAAGAATGTATCGCCAACGCCCTGCCTCTGACTGATTCTATAACAGACCGTTCCGATCTGCATAACCGTTCTTACCTGGAAAGATTCACGGATGTGCTCCTGGGGGAAATCAGCGAACGCATGGTCATAGAATGGCTGCACAGCCAGGGCAAATATGCCGAATCCGCCGTGGACAAGCATGCAGAGCATCCCGATCTGGGCCATGATATCTGGATAAAGCACAAAAACGGCAAAATCATAAAATGCTCGGTAAAATCCTCGCTCTCCGCACTCAAGACAAACATGAAGGATATTCTTTCCACCTTCAGCCCCGCTTTTAAAGCAAATGAAATCCGGGATGTAAACATTCAGGTGTATTTCTGGCTCAACCTCTATCAGAACCCCAGAGTATCCGTTCCCTCAGAGAACAACGCGGCCGTCATCGGCTGGATGACCGGTAAGGCCTTAAAAAGCTGCAGTCAGCAGGCTTACGCTACGGAACAACGCAAAAAGGCCGATACGCGCTTAACCGACATGCGGGCGATGAACGACCTGCTGCAATGGCTTTCATGAAAAGATCTTTTTAAAAACAACAGCTCCGCCTGCTTAACACTAAAATGGATTGCAGGAAGCAAATAAACAAACTCTTTTTTCCAAAATGCCGCCAGGGGTTTCCGCCTATAGACCGGTTTCTGCAAAATGAAGAAGCCAGGATATTACAGCAGATATTTTTTGCCGTCAATTATCGCCCCCTTCCCCATTTACGGTCAATTACAATTTTCTCTTATTAGGGGACCCGTCACCCGCCAAGCGGCTGAAGGATAACCCTTTCTTTCCCTCATCCTCGCAGAATTCCGCGTCGGGGAGCGCCTGAAAAGCAGCGAAATTTTAAAAACGGGAATCTAATGCCGGCGGCCATATCCCGAAGGAACGGAAATCAATCTAATTTCCAAATAGGAAATTGATTCACGCCCTTCGTTAAAACGATGCCCATCGACAAAAATATACGGTTCCAAGAATTTTTTTGTAACAAAAATTCTTAGATAACGGGCTCCATACCCCACAAAAAAATTGATAGCTGCGCGGGAAATATGATATAATAAAGAAAACTATTTTCAATATGGCTTATTCAGGCTTTCTCGTTAATTTCAAAAAAACGACGAATGCATAAAGCATTCTAAATAAAACCGCAGCAATAAAATATTTTCTGCGGCAGAAAGGATTATTTGTGATAAACGGAGCAACAAAAGGCATCAAACAAACAGTAAAAGAAAAGATAGAGGCCCTGGAAAAGTTCCCCGCGGACGGCTCCGCCTTTCTCTCTCCCTCCCTGGCGCACGAAATGGGGGAAATTACAAAAAAAATCGGCAGAGAGCTCTGCGTATATCTTTCCCGCGGCGGGGAAATCCTGTACGTGTCCCTGGGCGAGAGCGACCGGGCCGATCTTGCGGATATCCGTCTGCGGCGCAGCGAAAACAGGCTCTCCGGTCTGCGGTGTATTCATACGCATCCCGGCGGCAGCGGCATGCTCTCGGCGGTGGATATCGAAAGCCTGAAAAAGCTGCGGTTTGACGCGATGTGCGCCGTAGGTGTGGACGAAAACGGCACCACCGATGTTTCCATGGCCGTGCTGGATCAAAGCGAGCAAGGCTTTGCATTGCTCCGAGCCGAAAGCGTTTCCGCTGTTCCGCAGGAGGAATGGCTTGCGGCCATTGAAACCGCGGATCGGCAGATCCGCCGCGAACTCCTCAGCGAGGAAGCGCCCCAAAAGGAGCGCGTGCTGCTGATGGGACATGACGAGGCGTCCCTTGAAGAGCTGGCGAGACTGACCGATACCGCCGGCGGCGAAGTCGTATATAAAGCCATACAGAAAAGCACTGCGGGCATTCTGGGCAAGGGAAAAGTTGCCGAGCTGGCCCTTACCGTGCAGGCGCAGAATATACAGCTGGCAATCTATGACGATGAGCTGACCGTTGCGCAGCAGCGGATGCTGGAGGAGGAGCTGGGTGTGCGCGTCATCGATCGGACAGCCCTGATCCTTGACATTTTTGCCATGCGCGCGGCTACCCGCGAGGGAAAAATGCAGGTGGAGCTGGCGCAGCTGCAGTACCGGCTTTCCCGCCTAAAGGGCGAGGGTCTGGCGCTTTCCCGGCAGGGTGGCGGCATCGGCACCCGCGGCCCGGGCGAAGAAAAGCTGGAAACCGACCGGCGGCATATCAACCGCAGGATCTACGAGCTGAAAACCCAGCTTTCCCAGCTTTCCCAGCGCCGGGGTCTGATGCGGAAGCAGCGGAAAAAGCAGGAGCTGCCCCAGGTGGTGCTGGTGGGCTATACCAACGCCGGCAAAAGCACGCTGCTGCAGGCGCTCTCAGGCCGCGACGTATTCTGCGAGGACAAGCTGTTTGCTACGCTCGACCCCCTGACGCGGCGGTGTGAAATCGAAAAAAATGTCCTCATCTGCCTTACGGACACGGTAGGATTTATCAAAAAGCTGCCCCATCAGCTGGTGGAGGCCTTCCGTTCCACGCTGGAGGAAGCCGCTTTTGCCGATCTTCTCCTGCACGTGTGCGACGGCTCCAGCGCAGAGCTGTTTCCGCAAATGGCAGCTGTGGAAACCGTTTTAGAGCAAATCGGTGCGGCGGGGCTGCCGAGGATTACCGTCATCAACAAAACGGATGCCGCCGCCGAGCTGCCCGCCGTAAAGGACGCCGTATATATCTCCGCAAAAACGGGACGGGGCATCGAAGAACTGAAACGGCGCATAGCCGGCGCGCTGAAGGAAATGCGCTGTGAAGCCACGGTACTGGTGCCGTATGCCAGGGGTGACATTCTGGCCTGTATCCATGAAAAGGGAAAGGTGCTTTCGCTGGAGCATTTGAACGAAGGAACGCAGGTCACCTTTTCCGCCCCTAAAGAGGAGGTAAGCCGGATCTGCGCCCGGCTGGAAAAATAAAGGCCTGTCCGGCCGCTGTTCTGCAGGCATTGCTCTACATACAATGCCTTTTTTTCCTTGGTGCAAAAAACACAGGGAGTCAGCATTTTTCCTTCAAAGCTTTATATTTTTCTCTTGTGGCAATGCCGCCGCGTATATGCCGCTCATCCTTATGCTCTTCCAGTATTTTTTTTACCTGCTGAAACAAAGGGGCGTTTATATGCTCCAGTCTCTGGGTAATATCCTTATGTACCGTGCTTTTACTGATGCCGAACTTTTTTGCCGCGCCGCGCACCGTGTCCTGCGTCTGTACAATATAGCCGGCAAGCTCCACAGCACGCTGTTCGATAGAAGAATCAAACATAAAAAAACCTCCGCATTGGGAATACTTTATTAAAAAATATTCCTGTGCCGAGGGGATTAGAACCGGCGGACTCAGATTATTTATATCCGTGCGGACGCGTCAGAACAAATAGCGCGTGCGGTTCAGATTTTCAAAGCGGAACAGAACGTATTCGTCGCCTTCCTTAATAAAATCGCTGCAATACGTATAAAAATATCTGCCGTAATAAATCTTTATGGGGATTGTCAAATCGCAGTCGCTGGTCTGGGTCTGATCGATAGAGCCGTAGCCCACCGTAATGCCGCGCTCAATATCCGTCAGTGCCGAACGGATGCCGCCGTCGGAAATTTCGGTATCATAACAGGCGAAAAGAGACAGCAGCAAATCTTTCTCCGCATCGCTGAGTTTTACGTCGCTGGAAAACTCAAAGGAGATAAACTCCGGCTTTTTTTTCAAGTTTGCGTCAATTACGGCATTAATGGTCATGTCCGTAGCTTCAAAATACGCTTTTGCCAACCCGGAAATATTTTCAGGAATTTCGATGCTTACCCCCATCACCTGATGCGGCGGTACAGCAACATGCTCCACCTGCTGTTTACATCCGGCAAACAGCAGCGGCAGCAGCAAAAGCAAAGGGATCAATTTTTTCATATAATTACTCCATGAATTTTTCTATTGTCTTATTCAGCGCCCTGCGCTGAGCTTTTGTTAAAATTTTCCCTTTATAGGTAAGCACCAGGGGCCCTTCCAGCAGGCTACAGATATCCGCAGCGTCATCACGGCCGATCAAGTACTCCACCGAAGCGCCGAAAAAGTCGGCTATTTTACAAAGCTGCCCCATATCCGGGCGCCGCTCGCCGGTTTCATATTTCGTCAAGGTAGACCTTTCAATTCCCAAATATTTAGCAAGCTCCCCCTGCGTAAGCCCGGCCTCTGTTCTTAACAGCCTGATTCTTTCAGCTGGAAACATAACATATCACCTCATTTTTATATTATACAATAGGAATGTTTTAATTGCAATTATTTATTGTGTGTCATAACAAAGAAATGTTTGTGAAATCTTTGCTATCCGGCGCGACTGTACTTTACAGAATATAAAAAATTTTGTATGATATATTTTTAAGAAAGACTTATTTTACCTGCAAATACTTTGTTGGCAAAGGAGTTTAAAAGATTGAAAAATACGATCTCATTTAAAAGCTCGTTTCAAAAAATGAAAGAACTGATCAGGCAGTCAGAGGGAAAATTTACAATTGCCGTAACGCTGGTGCTGATCCCTGTTTTGCTAATCAGCTGCTATTGTGCCTTTGTGCTGTACAGGGATTTTACTATTGACTATTCTGTTCTGGATACATTTGATTATACGTCCATGATGTCCTGGCAGCAAAAGGACTGGAACGCCTTTTATGAGGCTTACGCCAACGCCGTGCCGCTGACGGACAGCACCTTTTCCGCTGCGGACACCATCTTGCAGCTTATTGGATATCTTTTGGGAATCTTTATCGATATCTTTGTAATCCTGCTGGCGCTGAGTCTGCTGGTAAAAAAGCGAACGGCGGAAGCAGGCAGTATGTTCAGCCAGGCCCTGCGGAAAATACTGCCCATGGCGGTGGTCAGCATCTTCTATAACTGGGTGGGCCAGTTGGCGCAGTCAATGATGGTATCCTCCGCCTTTTCCATGACAATCGTCACGCATATTTTCGGGGCAACCGGGCTGGCAATCTCGCTTTTCCTTTCGGTGCTGCAGCTGGTATTCATTGCCCTGCTGGTCTCCTGGATGCTTTTATATATTTATTATATGAGCATCACCGTATGTATCGGACGCACGCGCCTGATGCTGTCCTTCGGGTATACGCGGGAAATACTGCGCGGCAGAAGCTTCCGGCAGGCGCTTCACATCATCCCCTGGGTGGCAGCCACGTTTCTGATTCCTTCCTGCCTGCAGATTGCCGGCATGTTCTGCATGGCCGATGCCGCCGTGGGCCTTACGCTTACCGGCATTGCCGCCGTGATGCAGATCGTGGCAGGCGCCTGTATGTGGATGTTTCTGGTGCCGGAATACTTTGAACTGGAAAAGCAAAGCGGCATTCAGGAAAAAATACGCGACGTGGTAGCCCAGGCCATGGAGCGCGCACGCCGGGACGGTGAATCCCAGAAGGACGAGCCTTTAGAAAACCGAGAGGATCCCCCGAAAGAGGAAAAAAAATAAAAAATTGCCCCAGAGCTGCTCAAACAAAGAATTTTGGGTATAATAGTTAACGCTTTTTGTGAAAGGAGCTGAACAGGTATGTCGGAAGAAAAAACAATGATGATCCTACCGCTGCGCGGCGTGGTGGTCTTTCCCAATATGACGGTAAACGTAGAAGCGGTACGCAAGCGCGCTGTTTCGGCAATTGAAGAAGCAATGGCCGGCGACAGCCTTGTCATGCTGGTAGCCCAGAAAAACGCCGCCACAAAGGAGCCCACCGAAGACGATATCTTCCAAATCGGTACGATCGCGCGTATCAAGCAGCTGATCCGAATGCCCGGTGAGGGAATCCGCATCGTAGCCCAGGGCGTACAGCGCGGCAGAATCGAAAGCTTTTCCTACGAGGGTCTCAGCTATTGCGGCCGTATACAGCCCGTAGAGGAGGCGGCAGACTACGATATTATCGACGCCGAGGCGCATATGCGCCTGATGATCGGCGAATTTGAGATTTTCAATAAAAACGGCAAAAAAATTCCCAGCGATGTAGTAAACGCCGTAAGAAATATGCGCACGCCCGGTCTGGCCGCCGATACGATTGCCGCCGCGGTGATTGATAACTTTGAAAAACGGCAGGAGCTGCTGGAAGCGCTGGATCCCATCGAGCGAATGGAGATGCTGTACTCCTTTTTAAATACCGAGAATCAGATCTACGGCCTGGAGGAGCGCGTCCGCGGCCGTGTAAAGGTGCAGATGGATAAGGCCCAGCGCGACTATTACCTGCACGAGCAGATCAAGGCGATCCACCGGGAG
Organism: uncultured bacterium; assembly: GCA_905214315.1. Classification (GTDB taxonomy): domain Bacteria; phylum Bacillota; class Clostridia; order Christensenellales; family QALW01; genus UMGS1322. The sequence continues at coordinate 39,193 of CAJMLN010000001.1, forward strand.
CTGGGTGACAACGATGAATCCGCCGCGGCGGAACTGCTGCAAAAAATCAAGGCCAGTCAGATGCCCGCCGAAACAAAAAAGAAAGCCGAAAAAGAGCTTTCCAGAATGGAAAAAATGCCGCAGGGAATGCCCGAAAGCGCGATTCTGCGCTCCTATATTGAGTGTCTGCTGGAGCTGCCCTGGAAAACGCAGACCGAAGATAATTTAGATCTTCAAAACGCCAGAAAAATACTGGACGATGATCACTACGGCATGGAAAAGGTCAAGGAAAGAATTATCGAATACCTGGCCGTACGCGCTCTTTCCCGCTCAATGCGCGGGCCAGTGCTCTGCTTTGTGGGCCCTCCCGGTGTGGGAAAGACCTCCATTGCCAAATCCATTGCCAGGGCCGTAGGCAGAAAATTTGTGCGCATGAGCCTGGGCGGCCTGCGGGATGAAGCGGAAATCCGCGGCCACCGCCGTACCTACGTGGGCGCCATGCCGGGCCGCATCATTACCTCGATGCGTCAGGCGGGAACGGTGAATCCCGTGTTCCTGTTTGATGAAATTGATAAAATGGCCTCCGATTTCAGGGGCGATCCCTCCAGCGCCATGCTGGAGGTGCTGGATCCCGAACAGAACAACACGTTCCGCGATAATTTTCTGGAGGTTCCCTACGACTTAAGCAACGTCATGTTCATCACCACGGCCAACTCCCTGGAGGGGATTCCCGGCCCTTTGCGGGACAGAATGGAAATCATCCAGCTTTCCAGCTACACGGATGTGGAAAAGCTGCAAATCGCCCAGCGTCATTTAATGCCCAAGCAGCTGAAGGAAAACGGCATGGAGCCCGGCGACGTTGCCCTGACGGACGAGGCAATGCTGTATTTAATCAACAATTATACCCGGGAAGCCGGCGTCCGTTCACTGGAGAGGCAGATCGGCCAGCTTCTGCGCAAGTGCGCCTGCCGGTTTATTGAAAACGGCCGTACGGCAATCTCGGTAGATCAGGCCTATCTGACTGAGCTTATCGGCAAGCCTAAATATTTCAGAGACGAGCTGCTGCTGGAAAATAAAATCGGCTCCGCCACCGGCCTTGCCTGGACGAGCATCGGCGGTGAAACCCTGGAGATTGACGTTACCGTTTATCCCGGCACGGGTGAGCTGCTGCTTACAGGCCAGCTGGGCGATGTTATGAAGGAATCCGCGCGCACGGCGTTCAGCCTGATCCGCAGCCGTGCCGACGAATGGAACATTGTGCCCGCGTACTTTAAAGAAAAGGATTTTCATATCCATATCCCCGAGGGGGCTACCCCCAAGGACGGACCCTCGGCGGGCATTACGCTCTTTACCGCAATGACCTCGGCGATTACCGGGGTTGCCGTACGCGGCGATACCGCAATGACCGGAGAGATTACTTTGCGCGGCCGAGTTTTGCCCATCGGCGGCTTAAAAGAAAAATCGCTGGCGGCCTACCGGGGCGGCATCCGCAGAATTATTATCCCCAAGGACAACCTGCGGGATATTGAGGACGTCCCGGCTGAAGTCGCGGAAAAAATACAGTATATCCCGGCCGCCGATATCGACAGCGTGCTGGAAAACATCTTAGTTTCCCCCATCGGCAAATAAACTGCGTCTCTTCTTTTACGGCGCAGTCTTCACACAGACTGCCGCCCCCGCGGCGGCACAGGAGAAAAAATGGTCATAAAAAAAGCAATTTACGAATACGGCTTTGCCCTGCCGGAGCAGTATAAGCCGCAGCCCCTGCCGGAGATCGCCGTAGCGGGAAAATCCAATGTAGGAAAGTCCAGCTTTATCAATATGCTTACCAACAACGGAAAGCTTTCCCGTGTGGGACAAAAGCCCGGAAAGACGATTCTGATCAATGCGTTCAAATTGAACGACGGCTTTTATTTAATGGACTTTCCCGGCTACGGCTTCGCCCGGGTAAGCGACGCCGAAAAAGACCGGTGGAGCCGCCTGATGGAGGGGTATTTAAGCATCTCCGAGGTGCTAAAGGGCGTAATCTTTTTACTGGATATCCGCCACGCGCCCGGTCAGGGGGATAGAGAGATGCTCAACTGGCTTACCTATTACCATATCCCGTTCATCATCGGCGCAACCAAGGCCGATAAGCTGAGCAAGGCGCAGACGCAAAAGGCGCTCTCAGTGCTCTCGGTAGAAACAGGCGTCATCCTGAACCAGATCATCCCCGTTTCTTCGGTGACACGACAGGGAAAGGACGCCATGCTGCAGGCCATAGAAGAGCTGCTGAAAAAATAACAAAAAAGCAGGACGACACAGGGCACCTTTCGTAAGGAAGGGTGCTCTGTTATTTTGGAAGAGCACTATGCTGACAACTGTCAGTTGCGTAAAAAGCACTTTTCGGTTTGTTGTGACTGCCATCATTTTTTGATATAATATCAAAAAAAATAAAAAGGGCGTGTCTATTATGGCTATCGGTGATATGATAAACAAGCTGCGCACTAATGCAAATATGTCGCAGGAACAATTTGCTGAACTGTTTGGTGTTTCAAGGCAATCCGTGCAAAAATGGGAAAGTGACCTTTCTGTACCGGAGCTCGAAAAGTTAATTAAAATTTCCAAATACTTTGATGTTTCCCTTGACGCATTGGTGTTAAAAAGCGATACTCGTGTTACGGAAGAACTGAATTACAACAAAACTTTAAAACCCAAATATGCTAATATACACAAATGGGAATCCTATTCTTCCAATCTGCTGACGGAGTATCAGCAATCCATAGAAGAGGGGTTGGATTTATCTGTGTATGCAGATGTGTTTACGGCGGTGTCCCGACTCCCCAAAAACGAAACAAAGAAAAAACTCGGTGATGTTCTATTTGATGTTGTGTTTCACGCAAAAATAACAGAAAATTATAAATATATAGAGCCGTCTACGCTTGAGGAAATTAAAGATTTAAGAAAAAATGCTTCGTCGTTCATTTCTGCCGGTACAGAGCAGCTAGACAAAAAGATTCATGGCGCATGGATGGGCAGAATTTGCGGGTGTCTTTTGGGTAAAACGGTTGAAGGGATAAGAACAGATGAGTTGATTCCATTCTTGAAAGAAACCGATAATTATCCTATGCATAGATATATTCTGCACAGCGATCTGAATGACGATATATTAAGTAAATACAGTTTTCGATTCGCAAAGGGGTGTTGTGCAGACAAAATTGACGGCATGCCGGTGGATGATGATACAAATTATGTTGTGTTGGCGCAGCAGATCATCGAAAAATACGGCAAAGATTTTACCCCTTACGATGTTTCAAGAGCATGGTTGACTTTGCAAAGCAAAGATGCATATTGTACCGCCGAAAGAGTTGCTTTTTGCAATTTTGTTAAAGGATTCGAACCGCCCGAATCCGCTAAATATAAAAATCCGTACCGTGAATGGATAGGAGCACAGATTCGCGGGGACTATTTCGGCTATATCAACCCCGGAAATCCCGAACTTGCTGCTGAAATGGCATTTCGTGATGCATCCATCTCTCACATTAAAAACGGCATATATGGTGAAATGTTTGTTGCAGCGATGCTTGCGGTTGCAGCATGTACGGATAATATTATAGATATAATTTTAGGTGGACTTGCTCAGATACCCTACACTTCCAGATTGTATGAGGCTATTACCGATATTTTGACTGCTTTTGAAAGCGGTGTATCCCAAGCAGACTGTTTTGCATCGATCCACAATCGTTATGATGAATACACTTCTCATGGCTGGTGCCATACCATATCGAATGCAATGATTGTTGTTGCTGCCCTTCTTTACGGAAACGGTGATTTTGGGAGATCGATTTGTATGGCAGTAGAAACCGGCTTTGACACAGATTGCAACGGTGCTACAGTAGGATCTGTATTGGGGATGGCAAACGGAATAGACAGTATAGAGGAAGTGTGGAAAAAACCATTAAATGACACGCTGCACACTTCGATATTTGGTGTTGGAACGGTAAAAATTTCAGATAGAGTAAAACAAACCTTGACACACGTTCAGTGAATTAATAAACAGGAGTTATGCTCCTGTTTATTCTATGTTCATATATAGCGAGCATCGGATTATGATACTAAAATCCCAAACACGCCGAAAAGCATAATGAGCCATAATTTCTTTGCGAAGAGCTGCCGACCGTCCTGCTTTTTTACAAAATTCGCTTGGCCCTTTCCAGCGCGAGCCGCAAAAACTCCACGGGATCCTGAATATGCTCAAACCCCCTGTTTAACGTCTCCAGCGCGACGGCGCCGGAATAGCGGAGTCGCTTTAAGTGATCAGCGATATAGCACCAATCCACGCTGCCCGTAAAGGGCAGCGCATGAGCATCCTCTTTTCCGTCGTTATCGTGCAGATGCAGGGCAGCAAGCTTATCCCCGTACAGCTGCAGGAAATCAATCCGGGGGGAATAGCAGTGTTCGTGTCCGCTGTCAAAGCAGAACAGCAGCCGGTCAGATTGAATTTCCCGAAACACCAGCGCCAGATGTTCCGGACTGCCCTGGTTTTCCGCCGCGATATTTACGCTATGCCGCTCAGCCGCCTCTATGATTCTTTTAAACCGGTCAATGCCGACCGTATGCTCTGGCAGAGAGGGCGCCCCGTTTGCCGGATGCAGCACCAGCGTCGGAATGCCGCAGCTGCGGCATTCCCGGATACAGCCAAGAATATGCTCCGTATAGGCCTCCCCCGCCACAGTATCTTCCCAGATAGCATTCGCCTGCCTGTACGGTGCGTGCGCATTTTCCACATACAAGCCCTCATGCGCTGCATAATCCGGAAACGCCCGGTAATCAGCGTCAAAGTAATCCGCCCACAACAGAATAACCCCATCGAAGCCCGCCTGTTTTATGGCTTTCATTCTTGCCTGCGGCGGCAGATCATATCCGAAATAATCAACAATGGTATAACGCATAAAACCCCTCACAAACCAAAGATACCGCCGGCTGCGGAAAAGCCCATCTTCTCGGGCGCACAGTCTGTTTTATACCGAGCGCACCGTAAAAAAATAAGGCAGCCTTTTCCGGCTGCCTTAAAAAACATTTAGTTCTGCTCTTTTTTCCGAAGGGTTACTGCCGTAAAGATGCCCGCGCTGATTATCAGCAGGGCAACGGCCGAAATCAGAACCGCATCGCCTGTTCCCTTCTCATCGCTCATGGAATTCTTCGCACCGCAAACCGTGCATTTTCCGTCCTTATAGGTGTGCTCTGCCTTCTCGGCAATCTCACCGCAGGCACATACATGCCAATGATGCGTTTCATCTGTCTTCCAATCCGTGCCAAAGGCATGGGTATGAACCGAAATCACACCGTTTTCATCCGCATCCAGCTTTATTTCGTCTGACTTGCTGGTAACCACGGGAGCTGCTGCCTCCGTATTGGTATTCTCTGCATAGATAAGCGTTTTATCTCCCGCGCTGCTCTTGTCTTCAAATTTCAGCGTGGAATCCTCTTCAAAGGTAAGAGACGCATCGCCTGCTTTGTTATCCACATTTACCGCATACCAGGAATTTTCACCGGTAATAACCTCAAACGCCCCGGTAACAGATACCTCAGAGCTGTTATTGATCAGCGGTGCGCCTGTAGAAGCATTCTGATGGTCCAGCGTTACATTGTTCAGCACAACGCCCTTGGCGCCGTAAATATCCAGCGTATGCTTGTTTGCCGCGGTGGCAACCAGCTTTACGTCATCTAAAACAACATTGTCCGCTTGAATTTTGAACAGGTTAATCTGCCCCGCTGAATTCTTCTTAAAATCTTCCGCCGCGGTAATGGTATTACCGTTGCCTTTAATTGTGATATTATCGATACCGTTGATATAAACCTCTTCGCTGACCTCGATATCACTCATCAGCTCAATCGTGGTACCGGGCTTAAGGCCTTTCATAATCTGCTGAATAAATTCCGCGCTGTCGTCCACTTGAATCGTAAATCCGTCAAGCACTACATTTTCTCCGCTAATGCCAGGATTCCAAGCATAACCGTATTCAGGCGTTGAATATCCTGCATACGTATTTTGGGTAAAATCCTGGGTTACGTTCTTCGCCGTAACCGTTCCCTCTGTTACCCGTTTTGCACTGATCCAGGAAGAAAGAGTCACATTCTCCAGCACTGTTTGACCGGCGTCTACCACATCGATATAAATAGAACCGCTGGTTTTCGTCTGATCTTCCGCATAAGTAAGCGGCAGGCATTCTACATTTTTCAGTGTAAGATCCTTTCCCTCGCCGGCCAGCTCTACCACCTTGTTGCAAAGGCCGCCATAATATCCATTAGGATTACCCTGAAGCTTTACGTCCTGAATCGTAACACCGGTACCGCCAACAGTGATAAAATTCTGGCCGAACCAATTACCGGTATTCGGATCATAGCTGCTGGTAATAATGACGTTGCCCGTACCCTTGATGGTAAGGTTGTTTACCGCAATCGGAAATACAAATCCCGTTTGGCCGTTAATGGTAATGCCGTTATCAATACAGCCGTTTCCAATATCATATTTCCCTTCTGCCAAAACCCAGGTTTGTCCTTCCTGTTGGCTGTTTATAGCGTCAATAAGCTGCTGCGGGGTAGAAATATTCACCGTCTCCCCTGCCGCAGAAACAACAGCAGCACTCGCCAAGCAAACAACTGCTAAAGCCATTGCGCAAATCAACGATAGCAATTTCATTCTCTTTTTCATAAGAAACCTCCTACATACCAAAATCTTTTTATTTTTTTGAAACCTGGGAACACTAAGGTCCTGACAAATTCCGGTGCCTGCTTCAGCAATCTCAAGCATTTACAAATTATCTTTATTATAATCACGCCGGCCGGATCTGTCAACCCCCTGTTTTTCCCATGCAGCCATAGTATAGTCAAATTATAACTATTTGTCAATAGTTATTTTATAACTATTGTAAAATATATAAGAAAGGAAAAGTTTATGCCCAACAGATTGCGCGATTTACGTGAGGATAATGATTTAACACAGGCAGAATTCGCCAAAATATTACACATAAGCCAGACGAATTACAGCAAATACGAGCTGGGAAAAATCAATATCCCCAATACTACGCTCATTCAAATCGCAAAATATTATAATGTATCTTTAGATTATATCTTGGGTCTGATTCCGCGGCCAAGACCTCTTTATGAAAAAATACAGAAACATAAAAAATAACTTCAAATAATCTTTTCTTAAAATATATTTAAAAAAATATTCAAAAAAATTTTTTGTCCACATTTCTTTTTCTGACATTTCCCGCGACCTGCTTTACCGCAGGCCGCTCTTTTTTCTGCAAAGCCGCGCCGTCCTAAAGCACTTTTTTTAAATTTTACAAACACAATAAAAGCATGGCCGATTTCCTCAGCCGCACGGCGTTAAGCCGCCGCCTTTGGTTCCCCCTCCTGCATTTCTTTCAAAATACTGATCTGCAGGGGGATGGAAATCAGAAAGGTCAAAATATCGGCAACCGGCTGTGCGATCTGCAGCCCCAGGGGACCCATGGTGCGGGGCAGAATCAGCACCAGCGGAATAAACATAAGCCCCTGCCGGGAAAGTGCTAAAACAGAAGCCCTTACCGCTTTTCCCATCGTCTGCTGCATCATATTGCATATCACGATCCAGCCGCTCAGGGCAAACGTAAAGCACTGATAACGGAGCGAGGCCGCGCCAAACGCAATGACCTCCGGTTCATTTTGAAATAAAGCGATCAGCTGCGGCGCGAATACAATTCCCGCCGCCGAAAACAGCAAAAGTACCGCCGAGGACGTTTTTACACAAAACCAGAAAGCCTTTTTTACCCGCCCATACAGGCCCGCGCCGTAATTGAACCCGCACACCGGCTGAAAGCCCTGCCCGAAGCCAATCAATGCAGAGGAAGCGAAATAGACGATTTTAGTAACCACCGTCATTGCCGTAATCGGCGCATCCCCTGTGCCCATTACAACCCCTACATAGCCCGCTCCGGCATTTAAGCACATGGTGGAAACGCTGCCGATTCCCTGCCGGCAGAGCGAGGGAATCCCGCCCCGGAAAATTTCTTTTAACCACCGCAGAGAAAAAGAAAATTTCCGAATTTTGATTTTGATCGCATCACTTTTCTTTACCATGACCAGCAGGATAAAAAAGCTGACAATCTGGCTGATCATCGTAGCAATGGCCGCCCCCGCAACGCCCATCCCCAAAGTGAAAATAAACAGTGGATCCAGCAGCATATTCAGGATTCCGCCCGAGGTAATGCCGATCATCCCGTAAAACGCGCTGCCCTGAAAGCGCAGCTGGTTGTTCAGCACCAAAGCCCCGCACATAAACGGCGCAGCAATTAAAATATATGTAAGATATTCCATTGCATAGGGATAAATCGTCTCTGTGGCCTGCAAGGCCCACACAATACCGCTCTGAAAAAGGAAGCCCAAGACCATAATGAAAATGCCGCAAATAAAAGACCATATAAAACCGGTAGAAGCCATCGTTTCCGCATTCTCAGTATGGTTTTTTCCCAGTTGACGTGATATGTAATTGCCTGAGCCATGCCCAAAGAAAAATCCTACGGCCTGAATAACGGCCATAAAGGAAAACACCACGCCCACCGCACCCGTAGCGCTGATATCATTGAGCTGGCCCACAAAATAGGTATCAGCCATATTATAAACAGAGGATATCAGCATACTGATAATTGTGGGCACCGCCATGGAGCAGACCAGCCTGCCCACCGGCTCGGTCGTCATTCTTTTTTGTTTTGCAACCTGATCCATATTTAACCCTTACTGTTTTCAGCTGCCTGACAGCCGCGATACGGAAAAGCACCGCTCATACCAGTGTATGCACACAGCTGCTTTCCTGTTCATTTTTTAATTTTCTATCCATCAGTGCGTTTACCGCAAGCCGCGGCTCCAATCCATGGTTGACGATATCATTGACGCCGCAGGCGATCGGAAGCTCTACCGCGTACGCCCGGCTGAGCCGCATGGCCGCCGGAAGCATATAGATCCCCTCCACAACCATTCCTACCTTTTCCATCGCCTGCCGCGCGGAATATCCCTGACCAAGCAGCACCCCCGCCTGATAGTTGCGGCTGTGCTCGCTGGTGCAGGTAACCACCAGATCTCCGATTCCCGCAAGGCCGCTGAACGTCGTGCTCCGGCAGCCCATTGCCTGCCCCAGGCGCGAAATCTCCGCAATTCCGCGCGTAATAATGGCGGCCTTGGTATTATCGCCGTAGCCAAGTCCCCTTGAAATTCCCGCCGCCAGCGCAATGATATTCTTCAGCGCACCGGAAATCTCCACTCCCTTTTTATCCGTATTGGTATACACCCGCATAAACGGGGAAGTAAAAGCCTCCTGCACAAACTCGGCAACCTTTATATCCTCACAGGCGGATACAATTGTCGTGGGCAGATCCATGGCCACCTCTTCGGCATGCGTGGGCCCCGAAAGCGCCGCAATCGGAACCTGCTTTTTCATTTCATCGCCAATCACCTCGGTAAGGGTCATCAGCGTTTCTGCCTCCATACCCTTGGCAACGTCAACGATAATCTGCCCCGGCTGGATATATTCCGCAGCCCTGGCCGCCGTAGCCCGCACATACGGTGAAGGCACTGCAAAAACAATAAGCTCCTTGTTCTGGCAGGCCTGCGCAATTTCTCCGGTAAAACACACGCCGGAAGGAATCTCCATTCCGGCAAGCTTCGGATGCCGCCGGGTACGGGACAGCCCCTCAATTTCCTCTTCGAGCGCTGACCATACCGTTACCTGCCGGCCGCACAGGTTCAGCATTCTGGCAAGAGCAACTCCCCAGGTTCCGGCACCTAAAATTCCAACTGACAGCAAAAGACATTCTCCTCTTCTATTTTATAAACGGAAAGGGCCGCTTGAAATGCGCACCCTTTTTCATCATTCTATCAGCGCCTGCAGTGCTTCCTTCAGCCCGTCAACTCTTTCCAGCGCCTTTTGTGCCGAATCCGCTTTGGCAAAAATATAAATCTTCAGCTTCGGCTCCGTTCCCGAAGGCCGCACTACAAAGGAGCAGCCGTCGGCAAGCTTATACCCCAAAACATTGGATTTGGGAAGCAGGATAGGCCGCTGCCCGGCCGAATCCGTAGTGACCGAAGCACGATAATCGCTGACCTCAACGATTTTTGCCCCCGCGACTGCCTCAGGCATATCGCTGCGCAGGCGCTCCATGATCGCCGCCATCTTTTCCATACCCGAGGCGCCCTCAAAGGAAAAGCTTACCGTGCGATTTTTATAATACCCGAATTTTTGAGAAAGCTCTTCCAGGACATCAATCAGCGTTTTGCCCTGTTTTTTATAGTACGCCGCCATATCACAGATCAGCATCGCCGTGCTTACAGCGTCTTTATCCCGCACATGGCCGCTAGCAAGATATCCATAGCTCTCCTCAAAGCCCAACAGATAATCCTCCAGCCTGCCCTGTGCCTCCAGGGCGGAAATGATTTCCCCAATAAACTTAAACCCGGTCAGCACGCTCTCCAGCTTCACATGGTGATACGCCGCAACGTCGTCTACCATGGCCGTGGTAACGATCGTTTTTACAGCTACCGGATTTCGGGGCATCGTTTTGCCCGCTTCCTTTACACGGCAGATATAATCCAGCAGCAGCACGCCCATCTCGTTGCCGGTAACCAGAACGAACTCTCCCCTATGGTTTACCGCTATGCCAACCCGGTCCGCATCCGGATCGGTAGCCAGCACAATATCCGGCTGCGTCTTTTTTCCCAGCTCCATGCCCATAGCAAGCGCTTCCCTGTTTTCAGGGTTCGGATACGGGCAGGTAGTAAAATTCCCATCGGGCAGCTCCTGTTCCGGCACGACGTGCACCTGCGTCAGCCCTATCTTCTCCATCATTTTTGCGATGGGCATTCTGCCGGTGCCGTTTAAAGGCGTATAGACCACCTTCAGCGCCTTCACCGCGTCCTTATCCTCAGCAACGCGCAGGGAAATGATGGTATCAATATAATCGTCAATCACACTTTGGGGAATGACGGTAATATGCTCATCGTCCTCGCCGGCGGGGCGCGCGTCAAAGACGCCGATCTGACTGATATATTTCAAAATAGAATCCGCCATTTCCGGACCGGCCTGACAGCCGTCGGGGCCGTATACCTTATAGCCGTTGTACTGCGCCGGATTATGGCTGGCGGTGATCATAATGCCGCCGTCACAGTGATAATACCGCACTGCGTAGGAAAGCATCGGCGTAGGCATCAGCTCATGATAGATATAGACCCGGACTCCGCTGGCAGCCATGATTCTGGCGCTGATCCAGGCAAACAGTTTGGAATTTTTTCTGCAGTCATAGGCAATGGCCACCGAGGGAGCTTGAAAATTCTCCTTTAAATACCGGGCAAAGCCCATCGTAGCCTTTCCCACCGTATAGATGTTCATCCGGTTCGTTCCAGCCCCCAATATCCCGCGCAGGCCTGCTGTCCCAAATTCAAGATCACGGTAAAAGCTCTCGAATATTTCATTGTCATTTCCGCGCATTTCCTCCAGCTGCGCGCGCACCTCGGCGTCAAGATCGTCTCTGCCGAGCCACTGTTCATATTTTTCCTTCTCTGTCATTTCGTTTCCTCCGTTTGCTGATATAGGTAAAACCATAAAGAATCAGGCCGCCGGCGCACAAAATTGCCGAGCAGACCGTCAAAATCACAAAGGTATCCACGGTCTTTAAATCGGGCTGCTCCGCGGAAATCCCAAACCCCTCCTGCGGCGCGTTATCCTCCGAGCCCTCGTCCTTGATGACAAGCCTGGCGTTTAAAACGGCATCCATATCAAAAGCGCAGGGCGCCAGCGCCTGCGGCGACAATTCACCAAAGCCGGAATCCCGGGCGGCAGTGTAGCCATCAAGCCCCGTAATCACAAAGGAGTCTCCCTCCTCCGCCTTGGACATCTGTATGCGGACCACCGAGCTGCCGCTTAAATGAGAATTGGGCACGTAGCCCAGCTCGTCATTGGCCTTTTCCGGATACCGCGAAAGCTCCGTCAGCTGAAATTTACCCGTAGTCTGCGGCGGCAGTACCACAAAGCCCGATTCTACCGTCGTCTGTACCTGATCACCGCTGTATCCTACTGTAAGCTGAAAGCTTCTTTCCTCACTGCAGGTATTGGTAATATACAGCGTAACCGAATCTCCGGCGGCATCATAATGACCACTGCAGCCGGAGAGATAGAGCTGGTACGAGGTTTCACTCATATCCTCGGCCAGCACCGTGCAGGAATATGCGCCGGTTCCCAAAGCAAAAATTCCGGGAGCCGATAAAACCATGAGCATAACCGTCAGAAGAACGCTTAATTTTTTCATTTCATTCTTCGCCTGCTTCCATATCCTTGTTTTTTCTTAAAAAACATTATACTATTTTTCCGGAATTTTTACAATAGGAAAATATCCTTTTACACACAGCCGGTCGGTATCCACACTGATTTTGTAATATTCGCACAATGCAGTTTTAAATCTGTATTCATTACAAATATAGAAAAAACGGTAAAAATTTTTCCTTTTCACCGTTCCTCTTCTGCCGCAAAAGCTTTTTTCCGTCATTTAGGAGTATACCTCGTTAAACGCCCGGGCGATCATTTCTGCGCTGGCATTGACCTGTTCCAGCGTATTTTTTTCATTTCCCATTTCAATCAGCAAGCACGAATTGGATATATGCTGATTAAACCGTGCGTTTTTAAAGATAATATCCTTGGCGATGCCGGGGCAAAGCTCGTTGAGCGTATTGGTCAGCTGCAGCGCCAGCTTGTAATTCTCCTGCCAGTTGGGCTTTTGGGTATAATTCTCTCCATTGGCCACTACAAAGCACACATACGCATATTCCGTATCGCCGTTTTTCAAAAAATTCGGGTCCCGTCCCATATACGCGTCCCGGTGCATATCTATGTATATATCTACACTGCCAATATATTTTTTAATCGTGTTATAGCTGGTTTGATACGCATCCTTAAAGCTGGCTGAAACATTGTCCGTCTGGTCGTGAATGACGGAGAATCCATATTGCTCCAGGGCCGTTTTAAAGGTCTTTCCCACGCGCACCACGCTGTAATCCGGGTTCAGCGTCCTGCCGGCGCTGGTTTCAACATAATCCTGGTCTCCCTTCCAGAACGCCTCGTCGGTATGCGTATGGTACAGCAGCACCGACGGTTTTTTTATTGCAGGCGCCTGCGTCTGCTGCGGCTGCGGCGTTTGATTCTCCTGCTGGATAACCTCTTCTTTAATCCGCTGTATTTCCACCAGCATTTCGTCCGAAAGCTCCCCGTGGGACAAATCGATTACGATCTCCCTGCTTGTGTTCTCCTCCCGGGTCAGCCCCATAAACAACGCCATAATCCCGTCAACAAGCTTTTGTGAAAAATTTTCGCTCACGGCCGTATCGGACGCCTCATGGCTGAGCGTTACTGCGGGCCGCCCTCTCTGTGCGAACAGCACGGCAAAAATCAGCACCGCCGAAATTATGCAGCATGTCCATTTTTTCATGTGTATCCCCCTTTTGCAATCAACCTATACCATAGTATATTGGCAAAAGTTTTTTTTAGAACATATATTCTGCAATTTCCTCTAAGGTAATATCTCTGTGCAGCGCCAGATTAATGCCGTCGGCCAGGATCTTAGCGCTGTCCTGTGCAATAATATCAATCTCCTTGGGTGTTACCACCATATCCTGCACTTTTTCCGCTGCGGCTCTTTCAGCGGCCTCCCGTACAGTTTCGTTATCCTGCCCGGTAGCAGATACCAAAAGATCTTCCACAGCATCATATACCAGCGTAGAGGCATATACCACCGTGGGGATCCCAACGGCGATCACGGGGATTCCCAAAGCGGCCTGATTCAAGGCGCTGCGTTTATTACCCACGCCCGCTCCCGGTTCAATGCCGGTATCGGTCAGCTGAAAGGTTGAAAAAATCCGCTCGCTGCGCCGCGCCGCCAGCGCGTCGATTACAATAATCGCCTTGACGTCCGCTTTTTTGCACACGCTGGAAATAATATCTGCGCTCTCGATGCCCGTAATTCCCAAAACACCCGGGGAAAAAGCGCACACCGGGCGCATACGCTCATCAATCTGTGCGGGCAGATATTCGAAAATATGTCGGGTAACAAAGGTTTTTTCCACTGTTTTAGGACCGACCGAATCCGGCGTCATCGCATCGTTGCCCAATCCGGCAACTAAAACCGTATCTTTTTTTCCAATGCCCGAAAGCATTTTTTTTAATTCCTCCGCCAGCGCCAGGCTAATGGACCGATATTCCTCAATGGCCCTTTCAACAATAGCCCGGCTCTCTATGGAAATATAGTTTCCTATGGGCTTTCCTGTTTTTTCCGCCGCGGCCGCGGTAAGAATCTTTACCCGGTTTCCTTCAATGCCGTAATGCTCAAACGCCTCGCTCTGAATACCGCCTTCCTCTTCAAAGCCCTCACAGGCTTCCTTTGCCAAATCCGTTCTGCAGCGCATACAAATCTCCTAAAATATCTGTTTTTTTCAGTTTTAATTATGAGCTTTCCCTACTGCTTTTATACAAAATAACAAAATATTTTAATAATGCGTAAAAAATTCCTTGCCAAAAATCACAGTTCATGCTAAAATGATAACGTTAATGAATGATTGAAATAGGGGAGGTGAATGATATGGCAAACATTAAATCAGCAAAAAAGAGAATTAAAGTCACGGCAAAAAAGCAGTTGCGCAACCGCAGCATTAAATCCGCGATGAAAACAAGCCTTAAAAAGTTTGATGCCCTTGTGCAGTCCGGGGATAAAGCTGCCGCACAGGCAATGCTGCCTTCCATGTCGGCCGTTATCGATAAAGCGGCGGCCAAAGGCGTTCTTCACAAAAACGCTGCCGCGCATAAAAAATCACAATTGGCAGTGGCCGTTAACAAAATGGCTTAATTTCACTTGAAGAATGTGGCGGCTGCAGTTACGGTCGCCTTTTTCTTTCCTTGTTTTTGCAAAATTTGTAATTTCAAATGTTTGTTAGCAGTTATTGTAAAATAATCTGCAATAGCTGCCGAAAATAAATCTCGGTCGGAGGTATGTAGTATCATGAAAGCAACAGGAATTGTAAGGCCCATTGACAAGCTTGGGAGAATCGTTATTCCCAAAGAACTCAGAAGAATCTATGGTCTTACCGTAGAGGACTCGGTCGAAATTTTTGTAAACGATGATCAAATCGTTATCAAAAAGTACGAGCCGGCATGTATCTTCTGCAACAACACAGACGGTATTGTCATGTATGAGGGCAAATCGATCTGTAAAGCCTGCTTGGAAAAGATAAACGCTGCTGCAAAAGAGGTAGAATAATTCTTTGCTGCTGCAAAGCAGCACATGGGTCTCTTGATAGAAGATGATTTCCTTTTACAATCATCTTTTATTGGTGTATCCTTTTGCCCTTCTTTTGCGTTTCCGGTTTTCTTGAAAATCCTGCAAAAAAAGTACCGCTGAAAATTTTTCAGCGGCGTTTTTTTATTCAAAATTCTCCGTAATGATTCTGTAGCAACCCTGCCGAAGGATTTGTACCAGGTCCGTCCCATCAGCGATCCGCTGCCGGGTTTTAATTCCCGCACGGCACACCTTATCCGGCGTATGAGCATCGGCGCCGGAAACAAGGATCATGCCTGGGTTTTGCCCGGCAAATTCCTGTGCGGCCAGGTTATCGGCAAAATCATTGCAGGCGTTATATACCTCAATACCGTCAATCCAGGCAAGCTCCAGCGGCCCCGGCTCGGAAATATAGTCTCTGCGCCGGAAGGGATGCGCCTGCAGGCATATGCCGCCGGCGGCATGCACGGAAGCACTCCACTGTGCAAGCCCGCCCTTTCTCAGTTCCGGATGATCGTATAAAAGCTCGGGGGTGATTCCATAGCATAGGATTTCCATTCCCCGTCCTACGCCTTCCTCTAACCCAAACAAAAGATCCAGGTCATATTTTCGGGCAATCTTTTTTCCAAGCACAAAATCCTCTGCATATGCGTCTACGAATTTCTCCCATGGCAGACGGCGTTCGATTCCCGTATTTCCATGAAAAAAATGATTGGTAATCACGCCGCCGCTGTAGCCGCCCGAAGCCAGCGCCGCCAAAAGCTGTTCAAAATCCATCCGTGCGCATTTGCTGCACGGCAGCGTATGCATGTGCATCTGATATTTATACTGTTTCAAAGATCGGTGACCTCCATATACACTTCGTTTTTCGGCACCCCCATGCGCTGCGCCACCTGCTTAACGGCCGCTTTTTTTTCCGTTCCCTGCGCCATCAGCGCGGCTACCTGCTCCCGCGGGGGAAGAAGACACGCTTCCTCCCGCTGCGGCTTCGGGGCAAGAACAAGCACAAACTCCCCGCGGATATTTTTTACGGCATCCCGCCAGCGGCTTAAAGAAAAGAGTATGCACTCCTCGTGCAGTTTGGTAATCTCTCTGGCAAGAGCGGCCTCCCGCTCCCCTAAAGCCTGAAAAAGCTCCTCCAGCGTAGTTTCAAGGTGATGGGGACTTTCGTGCAGAATGACCGTGCGCTCCTCTTTTGCCAGCGCCTCCAGACGCCGGCGCCGTTCCTTTCCCGTGCGGGGCAAAAAGCCCTCGAACACAAAGCGGTCGCACTGCATACCGGAAAGCACCAGCGCGCAAAGACCTGCGTTGGCTCCCGGCAGCACAGTGACCGAAATCCCGCGCTCCCGCGCCTTTTGTACCGCAATATAGCCCGGATCCGAGATGCAGGGCATCCCGGCGTCGGAGATCAGCGCAATATTTTCACCGGCCTCCAGCCGCGCCAGCAGCTGCTCGGAACGCTGCTGCTCATTGTGCTCATGATAAGAAATCAGCGGCTTATGAATTTCATAATGCCGCAGCAGCACCGCGCTGTGCCGCGTATCCTCACAGGCAACGGCGTCGCATTCCTTCAGCACCCGCAGGGCGCGCAGCGTAATATCCTCCATATTCCCGATCGGGGTAGCGCATATATATAAAGTACCGCTCATGGCTCCTTCTCCCCCTGCTGATGATAAATACGGTTGATTTCCCCGTTTATGTTTCCCGCCGCATCATAAATACACAGCGTATTTTCCCAGTGCATATAGGGCCGTCCCTCCTTTACGCCCTCTACCAGCGCTATATACGGCGGCGTGTGAGGCCGCGCCTGCACCAGGCGGCAGCGCTTCGGCTCAAGGCGGTAACGGCGCATCGTTTCAAAAATATCCACGATCCTGTCGCTGTGGTTCACCATTGCCAGACGGCCGCCGTTTTTTAAAAGATACGCCGCCGCCGCGCAGACGTCCTCCAGCGTACAGGTTTGCTCGTGCCGGGAAAGTGCATGCGCGTCCTGACAGTTGCATTCCCCGCTGTCATGCTTTTTATACGGCGGATTGCATACTACCGTACCATAGGCGCAGGCAGGCAGCAGCTCCCGTATGCGGCGGATATCTCCGCAGCAGATCCGGATTTTCTCCTCCAGTCCGTTATACTGCACGCTCCGCGCGGCCATATCCGCCATCTCCGGCTGGATTTCCACCGCGTCGCAATGCAAAAATTCATGCCGGCCGTAGAGCAGAAGCGGCAGAATTCCCGTTCCCGTCCCCAAATCGCACACAACGGCGTTTTTCTTGACGGTAGCAAAATCCGCCAGCAAAACCGCGTCCGTTCCAAAACAGAAAGATTCAGGGTTCTGAATCAGCTTCAGACCCCTGAATTGTAAATCATCTATCCGTTCATGTTCCTTAACAAGCTCCCGCATCAGATAACGCGCCTTCCCCAGGAGAACCTGGTCTTATAGTAGTTTTCCGAAAGGCTGGAAATAATCACCTTTCTGGTTGAGCCTGAAGACGCATGGATAACCTGGCCGTTGCCTAAATAAATACCGGCGTGATCGCAAAGATCATTATCGTTCACGGTATTAAAGAATACCAGATCACCGATCTGCAGCTCACTGATGGAGCTAATCTTGGTTCCGCTGTTCCAGTAGCCCTGCGAATATGCCGTGCGCGGCAGGGAAATGCCGAAATGCGCATATACATATTTGGTAAAGCCGGAGCAGTCAAAGGAATTCGGGCCGTTTGCCCCCAGCACATACGGCACGCCCAGGAAATTTTTAGAGTACTCCGCAATCTGCTGTCCCAAGGCCGAGCTGCCGGAGGAAGAGCCACCGGAGGAAGATCCCCCTGAAGAGGACGATCCACTGCCGGAACTGCTGCTGGCGGAAGCCTTTTGGGCCGAGGAGGAAAAGAGTACCGAAAGCGTATTCTCTCCGCAGACGCCGTCAGAGCTGAGGCCGTTATTCTTCTGGAAGCTGCGCACCGCCGCCACCGTGGCTGAGCCGTAATAGCCCGTTGCCGAGGCGGAAAGATACCCCAGCTCCCGCAGCCGCTTCTGAATCGTCACTACCGAGCTGCCCTCGGAGCCCTGCCGGAAGGTACCCGAGGGTGCCTTCAGTCCGGAAGAAGAGCTGCTGGTATTACTGCTTAAGCTGCCGCCCAGCTTTGCATACTGGCTGTCGATATAGCCCTCGGTACCACCGGAGGTCTTGATCTTATACCAGCTGCCGGAATCATCCAGCAGCGTAACCACGGTGCCGTTTTTCACGCTGGCCACCACATCATAGCCGGTGCCGGGGCCCTTACGCACGTTCAGCGTATTGCTTACCTGAATGGTGCAAGTAGTGGCGCCGGTTCCCTTTTGAATATAATCCTTGCTGGCGTATCCCTTGGTTCCGTTTTTCATTTCTACATAGTACCAGCCGCCGGACTCTCCCAGCACGCTTAAAGAGGTTCCCTTGGAAAGCGTACTCAAAACGTCGTAGCCGGTACTGGGACCGCTGCGCACTTTTAAGGAGCTGGCCGTAACCGAACCTGTCCACGCGTCAAAAAGCTCGCTCAGCGTCGTAGCCGCACCATTTTCTCCGCCTATATTGACATATTTTTTAAAGATATACCCTTTTTGACCTTCACAGTTAATCTCAAACCAATCACCCTGGCCGCCGATCACATAGACCTCCTGGCCGTTTTCTATTTTAGCGACAACGCTTTTCTCCATATCCGGGCCGGAGCGAAGATTGACCGTTCCCTCCACATCGGTTATCGTACCGGCAATGCCCATAGCGCTGCCCTCGGTAAGATATTTTTTTATAATGTAGCCCTGAATTCCGTTTTCAGTTTCCACATGATACCAGCCGTCTTTTTCCGAATAAATATATACCACCGAATCCCGGGTAAGTGAATCAATAACCTCACTCTCAGAGCTGGGCAGCTCCCTGACGTTCAGCTGCGTCTTTACATTTACGGCGGCCTCTATACACCCCGCCGCGCGGATGGCCGCCACGGTATCCTCGTCGGCCGAGCCGGTATCCTCCAAGCCGCAGTCCTTCTGAAAGGCTTTCACCGCAGCCGAGGTGGCTTCCCCGTAATACCCGGTGCAGTCGCTGGAAAAATAACCGAATTTTTTCAGAATATATTGAATTTCATATACATCATAGCCTTCAGATTCCAACACATAGGGCGTTGCAAACACACTGAGCGGAACGCACCCCAATATCAGAATAAAAGCCAGAATAAAAACCGCTATTTTTTTCATGTTTTGTATACCACCGTTAAAAATAGTTTCCCGTATCAAAAACATCCCTCTTTTTATAATAAGGAAAGCACGGCCGTTTTGTTACCGAATGCAAGGGTGTTTTGTAATACTTTTGTAATATCTTATCATTCAAACGCCGTTTTGTCAATACCTAAAACACATTTTTTTCATTTTTTATTTTATAAAAATTCCGCTTGCACAAAAAATATATCTATGATATAATGCAAAATACTGATAAGAGCGGAGGTTTTCAATTTATGGCAATTGCAGAACTGATCTTTGAAATACTCGTCCTTTTACTGGGGCTTATTCTGATTGTTTCCGTAATTCTTCAAAAAAGCAAAAGCGAAGGAATCACCGGCGTTACCGCAACCAGTGAAAGCGACAATTACTTTGGCAAAAACAAGGGGCTGGCAGGCGAGGAAAAACTTGCCCGGATTACAAAGGTCTCTACTATTTTATTTGTAATCGCCAGCATCATCCTTACTATTTTGTTTTCCGTGGAAGCGGTAGGCGCAAATACGGGAACCGAAACAACCGCCGAAATAATTTCCCTTTTATCGGCAATGTAACGAAAAACGAATGAACGCCGCGTTTTTGTTATGCAAAAATGCGGTTTTTTTATGTCTTTTAAGGAAAAAATAAAAATATGAATTTAAAAAAAGCAATTACAGAAACCGTAAAAACCTTCTCCTCTCCCGTCACGCTTCTGCAGCTTGCCAAAAAGCTGAAAATCCAGCGGAACCAAACGGCCATGCTGCGGGCGGCCGCGGCTTCATTGGTCAACGCCGGCGAGCTGGCCTATGACAGAGGAAAATACTCCCCCGCCCAAAAAGCGGGCCTTTTGCAGGGTACCGTATGCTCCACAATCTCCGGCACCGATTTTTTTATGAGTGAAAAACTGAAAGAGGACTTAAAAATCCTGCGTAGTCCGGAGCTCTGCCCCATGCACAACGACACCGTACTGGTGCGCAGAAAAGGGCGCGCCTGCGAAATCGTCAAAATCCTGAAACGCGCCTACAGCACGGTGATCGGAACACTCTTGTGCGAAGGAACGCAATATTACGTGCTTCCCGATGAAAAAAAGCTGCATCTGCAAATTCACATTCCCAAAGCGGACCGCCTGAAGGCCTCGATGGGAGATAAGGTCGTCGTATCCATTGTGTCCTATCCTACCAAAAAAGCGGCGGCATCAGGCAGAATCACCGAAATACTCGGCCCCGCCGAGGACGCAGAAACCTCTGTGCTTTCGGTACTGCGCACCTACGGCATTCCCGAGGAATTCGCGCCGGGAGTTCTGGCGGATGCCGACGCCCTGCCCAAAGAGATCCCCGATGCTGAGCTGGCCGGACGGCTGGATCTGCGCGGGCTCTGCTGCATCACCATCGACGGAGACGACGCCAAGGACCTTGACGATGCCGTTTCGGTGGAAATGACCGAAAACGGCCACTATCTTCTGGGCGTGCATATTGCCGACGTCTCCCATTATGTAAAAGCGGACTCCCCGCTGGATAAATCCGCGGCGGAGCGCGCTACCAGCGTATATATTCCCGGCACGGTATTTCCCATGCTGCCCAAAGCCTTAAGCAACGGCATCTGCTCCCTGAACCCGCAAGCGGACCGGCTGACGCTCTCCTGCTTTATGGTCATCGCCAAAAGCGGCAAGGTTCTGGAATATTCCATCCAGCCCAGCGTAATCTGCAGCAAGCACCGGATGACCTATCACGACGTTACCGAGCTTTTGGAAAATAGGAATTCGCCGCTGGCCCAAACGTACGCGGATATTCTGCCCATGCTGCTCTCTATGCGGAAGCTGGCCGCTCTTTTGAAAAAAGCGCGCAGTCAACGCGGCAGTATCGACTTTAATTTCCCCGAGGCGAAAATCAGCCTGGACGAAAAGCACGTTCCCGTTTCCCTTGAAAAATATCCTATCGGCATTTCTAACGGTATTATTGAGGAATTTATGCTGAAAGCCAATGAAACCGTTGCAGATTATATGCTCAAAAACGCGCTGCCGTGCCTGTATCGCGTGCACGCGGCGCCGGAAGAAAAAAAGCTGGCGGTCTTTCAGGAGCTGATTGAAATGTTCGGCTACAGGCTTCCCCGGGAGCCCAAGCCCATAGATTTCAGCGTGCTGCTGAAACAGATACAGGGCACCAAGGAGGAGCCGCTGCTGCAGAAGCTGATGCTGCGCACAATGAGCAAGGCAAAATACAAGCCCGTATGCGAGGGACATTTCGGTCTGGCGACAGAAAAATACCTGCATTTTACCTCGCCCATCCGCCGGTATCCCGATCTGCTGGTACACCGCGTGCTGCACTGGAGCTTTGACCGCAACCGCAGGGCAATCGAAAAATATGCCGGCCGCATGGATGCATTTGCCGAGATCTGCACCCAGCAGGAGATCAACGCGGCCATGTGCGAACGGGATGTGGAGGATATCCGCAAGGCGCAGTTTATGGGCCGGCATATCGGAGAGCTGTTTAAAGGAACAATTTCGGGCGTAACGGCCTTCGGAATGTTTATAGAGCTGGAAAACACGGCCGAGGGCTTCATTCCCGTAGCCACCATGAAGGAGGACCATTTTGACTACCACGAAAATACGTTTTCTTTTCTGGGAACCTCCACGCATAAAAAGTACACTTTAGGCGACAAAGTAACCGTAAAAATACACGCCGCCCACGCGGCCGAGGGAAAAATTGAATTGGAGCTGATTACGGCTTGACTTTTCCCTTTGATTGTTGTACCATTACTGTTGAGATTTTTTGCGGAGAATAAGATGAATAAAGGAACAATTGCAGAAAACAAAAAGGCCCGCCACGATTATTTCATCGAGGATACCTTTGAGGCCGGCATTGAGCTCTCCGGCACAGAGGTAAAATCCATACGCCAGGGAAAGATCAATTTAAAGGACAGCCACGTGCACATCACCCGCGGCGAAATGTTCGTGATAGGCATGCACATTTCTCCTTATGAAAAGGGAAATATTTTTAATAAAGATCCCCTGCGCACCCGGAAGCTGCTGATGCACCGCCGGGAAATCGACCGCCTTTTGGGAAAGACAAAAATAGACGGCTATACGCTGATTCCTACAAAGGCTTACCTAAAAAACGGCCTGGTAAAAATCGAAGTGGCACTTGCCCGGGGCAAAAAGCTCCATGATAAGCGCGAGGACGCTGCTATTAAAGATATGAACCGCGCCATAGACCGTGCTACTAAAAACAGAGGTGAATAAAATGAAATTTTTTACCGTAGATTTAAAAAAGGAATTTCCCGCACTGTCCTCCAGGCAGACGCCCACACTTACCTGCTATATCAATGACAATTCCGGCCAGTTTGCACCCGGCAGAAAAAACCCCGCCATTCTGATTGCGCCCGGCGGAGGTTACTGCAACGTGTGCTTTACCCGCGAGGGCGAGCCGATTGCCTTTCACTATCTGCGTGCCGGCTTTTCCGCGTTTGTTCTTACCTACAGCGTAACGCCGGAATATTACCCCCAGCAGCTGTTAGAGGCCGCGGCCGCCATGCTGTATATCCGCTCCCATGCGCAGGAATGGGATATTGACCCGGATAAAATAGCCATCAGCGGTTTTTCCGCAGGCGGGCACTTGGCTACAAGCCTTGGCGTATTCTGGCAGGATCCGTTTATCACCGATCCGCTGAAGGCCGCCGCAGAAAGCCTGCGTCCCGACGCAATGATCTTAGGCTATCCGGTGATTTCGGCAGATCCTTCCTTCTGCCATGCCGGCTCCATCCAGAATGTTTCCGGCACAACGGACCGGGATTCCGCGCTGTATAAAAAAATGTCGCTGGAAAATCACGTAACGGAGCACACGCCGCCGGCTTACATATGGCACACCGCCGACGATACCTGCGTACCGGTAAAAAACAGCCTGTGCTTTGCGCTGGCACTCTCGGCCAACAAGGTGCCCTATGAGCTTCATATTTTCCCGCAGGGCCCGCACGGATTGGCCACGGCGGATTTTGCCACCAATCCGGCAATGGATTCTCCGTATACTTCCTACAGCGTCTGGATCGACGAATCCTTGGTATTTTTAAAGAAATTATGGTATACTAATAAGGAATAGGGGGGCGTAAAGGTTTCGACAGGGTTGTTCGGTGGTACGGCAAGCGAGCCGCGGTTCCGGAGCCGCGTAAAAAAACCGGGCGTAAATATAAACGCTAATAACAGAACTAATTTAGTAGCTGCTTAAAGCAGCTTCCGTCAGTCCCCGCTTCCTGCGGGCGGGGGTCCTGACGCCGTAACCGCAGGGAACGTCAGCCGCCTAAGCTTTGCGGCGGCGATGTAACATGAAGCTACTCCTCGGGTAAGCCTGCCTTTGTGCAAGCCCTTCGGGAGGAATCCTTTCATCAAAGGCTACGCTCGTAGAAAACTGTATTTCCGCTTCTTTGGACAGGGGTTCGACTCCCCTCGCCTCCACCAAATGGGTATTGGACGAACACCTACTTTTTTGCAGGCGGCTTTGCCGTTAAATGTTTGCTCTGATACAAAACAGAAACCCGCCATCTTAGATGAATTTCTAAGGTGGCGGGTTTTTGTTTATATCCTGTAATCTTCACTTGATAGAACGTGAAAATTTCCGTTAAGAAAATTATCCACTACTTTACCATAAAGTTGTTCAAACTGATTGGGATCTGTTCTTAGATATTTTATAAAGAGCTGGACACTTACATCAACAGTATCGTAATCAACACGCTCAAGTAAATCTTTGATATCTTGAGCATCAGTAATATTATATACCATTGAAATATTCCAATAAATAAGCAATATCTCTCTTACATATTCTCTTAAATTATGTTCAATTTCTTTTGTAATTTCAAAGCCATCATTTCCATGTATATATTTACAACGAATACCATAATAGTATCCTATTTTCCATTTGGAACTATGGGATTGTTTTTTATTTAAAAATAGAATTTTACTGGCGTATTTTGATATTTCTTTAGTTATATCCTTTCCTGTAATATTAAATAGTGCTTCTAACGAAGAAAATAACAAAGTGAATCTAACACCTATATCGGGAGAATTAAACGAATTGTTATAAAAATGCAATGCTCTTTTGTATCTTGGGTTATTGCCCTTTAATTCAGCAATTGTAGTATCTGCAATATGAAAGCAGAGTCGGTTTTGAAGTGTTCGCTTCATAGAGTCATCATAGTCGTGAACTTTTAATGTTGTTGCAGTCTGTGCAATACTCCCTATGTATGTATAGAGTTGATTGTTCTTAAAAATTGTTGTTAAGAAAACGGGCAAAGTTATGGCAAGACCAGTTAATAATCTCATTTTTTCTTCTAATAGTTCTATTCTTTGCGTCTGTTCTTCTAAAAACAATCTTTGAATTTCGTCTTTGCTCAATCCATCGTTAACTTCATATTCTGCCAATTCCTCTGATTCAAAAAATTCGTAATTAACCTCTTTTTTACCAACGCATTGATAACATGAATTTATTAAATATCCAGCGGAATAAAATATCTGTTCCGGATCATTGGTATTAATCATTTTGTCGTCATATATTCCCGTTTTTTCGATATATCCATCAATTTTATAATTTTTTAACGGAAATATTCCGTTTATTAGTATTTTGTTTTTATAAAATAATTTCATTTTATCCGCTCCTAAATAAAAGTCATTTTAACATTTTTATTATAACATTATCAAATGTTTTTCTCAACACACGCATACATTGATTTGATATCACACATTTGTAAGAATAAGTTTTCTTTGCTACAATACGAGTAAAGGAGGCAAAAATAAAATGCACGACAGGAAATATTACATAGCGTTTGACGGGTATGAGCGTGGTATTATCGTGAACGCACTTAATGAAATGCGGAATAACTTACTCCAACAAGGTAGGTACACCGATGCGGTGGATGAGGTTCTTTTGAAGATTATCAATGCGAAAACTAAGAAAATTAAAGTCATTTACACGGAGGGTTGATTATGGAAAAGTCATTGTTTGAACAGATGGGCGGCACATATTCTCAGGTGGGCGATTATCTGCTACCGGACATTGCATTGCCCGAACAAGAAGAAAAGCCTATCGGCGTGTGGGGACAGCGGCGATTACGGTATCTAAAGCAAAACCGCAAGATTTTATACACCAATTTACTTGTCAGCTGTAAATTAAATGAACACCTTGCCGAGATTGATAAGCAAGCAGAAGATCTGTTTTCTCGGCTTGTAAAACAGATGGCAGAGCGTGAAGGCGTTACTGAACAACTCAAAGTAGATAATCAAATGGAGTGGGTAGGCAGAATGAATAACATTCGTAACCGAGTCACAGAAATTGTAAACACAGATCTAATATACGGATAGTTTTAACCGTATCATAAACCTAAGAACTATACCAAATATGGCGGTCGATACAAATGTAAGTATCGACCGCCATTTTCTCATTATATTGAATTTTCCTGCTTATGCTCTGCATCGTATACCTTAATGCCATCAACAATCTCTTGCTTTGCAATTTTTATTGCTTCTTGATTTTGGGCTCTTTTAGACTTGAAATAGTCCACCACCTTGATTGTAGCTGCTGTAAGAAGCGATGCACCAACGGCAGCTACGCCAATCCATGGAATCATTTCCATTTTCCCTTCATCTTTACTTGCAGATTCTAACATTTCAACATACTTTTCAGGTCCACCAGCTATTTTAGCGGCTTTTGATAATTCTGCATAATCCCATTTTTGTCCCATATCAATCTCCATTTTATTCAACTACACACTTTAATAGCTTGTTACAAAATTCGTATCAACCTCAACACTGTTATACATTCCTTTTTCATCAGCCATTATTGTTATAATTACAGGTGCGCCATCTGAATCCAACATATCGGTTACAACAACAACGCTATTACTATTAGTATTAAGGGAATCCATAATCATAACTGGATCTTTAATTTTCTTGGGGATGCTTTTTAACTGCATTTCAGTCAGGCCATGTTGATGTTTGCTTGAATTTTTAGGTTTATTCGCATTTCTCAAATGCCGCGCGGTAGTAAGCATGGGTAATTTTCCATTTAACCCTACATCCTGTAGAATTTGGGGTGTTTCTCCGACATACACTGCGTTTGTTCTGTCAAAATTCCCTGTTAAAACTTCATCCACTTGTTCAGAAAAATCTCTTGCCATATATTTTGTTCCATCAGCTGTATTCAATATTCTCTCGGAACCCGTATAATTCTCTCCGGCACTAACAAGCGCATCATAGAAAAGCTCCTGTAATTTTTCCGCAGAGCCTATCATTTCCTGCACAAATTGTCCCTCTTTTGTATCGGGTTTTATTCCTGCATATGCTTTTTTTATATCCTGAACCAGCTTGTCTATGAATTCCTTTATTTTTTCAACAAGGCTCTTATCCTTCTTTGCGAGTTTAGCAAGCTTTTCTACTACTTTACCGTCTGAAAGCATCGTTGTCATGGAATCGGCGATCATTTCTTCATAGGCAGCGTCATACGATAGAGTTCTTCCCTGCTTTTTTGCCTTGGCCATTTGCGCATGAACAAGCCCGGATACAGATGCGCCCGCTTTGCCGTACTCCCCCATAAGAAAATCTGCCAATACTTTAAATTTAGCCGGAGATCACTGCCGGATAAAATGTGTAAGTTCATGCGCCGCCGTAAACAGCATGACCCCCTCACCGTTTAATCCCGAATTTATATCAATATAGATATCCCCTGTTCTGGTATCATACCATCCGTTTGCCGTTATTTTTTTCCCATCGCTGTCTGTATACACACGCTTACCGTTCTCATCGAGAACAGATTCATATAGGTGAATATTTATGCCAAGAGATTCTGAAACAGTTTTCAGTGCCTTTAACGATACTCTCTGCCGATCTGTTAAATTTTTCTCATCACCATTGTACTCTACGCGCCCTTTTTTATCGGTGCTCTTTGCACTAGATTTCTTAACAGATTTTGCTAAAGAGGCCTCTTTCCCTTTTACTCCATTAGCGCCGTCTATTCTGCCAAGATTATAGGCAAAATCTTTCTGTGCCTGTGTAAGCTCTGCGGAAAATCCGTTTTGTGACATTTCCGCTTTCGGGAAATTATACATTCCATATCGATACGCCTCCTGAACCAGAATCTGCAAATATGCATAATTTGTAAAAACATCTTGTATTATGCGCTTTTTTGCAGTATACTGTAAGAAAGAGAAAAGGAGAAGATATGGTATGAAGAAATTTTTCAAAGAATTCAAAGCGTTTGCCAGCCGGGGCAACGTGCTGGATCTGGCCGTAGGCGTCATGATCGGGGGTGCGTTCCAAAACGTGGTAAAGTCGCTGATCGACAATATTATTTCCCCCATCATCGGCCTGGTGCAGGGAAAGGATCTTTCGGATATGGCCTTAACAATTTTTGACGTACAGATAAAATACGGCGCGTTTATCACCGGGGTTATCAATTTTCTTATCATGGCGTTTGTCGTATTCCTGATGGTAAAAGGCGTCAACGCGCTTATGGCAATCGGAAAAAAGAAAGAGGAACCGAAAAAGCCCGTAGTAAAAAAATGTCCGTTCTGCTGCTCGGAAATTGCCATAGAAGCGGTGCGGTGTCCGCACTGTACGTCCGTTTTAGAAGAGCCTGCCGAAGAACCCGAGGTGCTGAACTGACCGTTTAAAAGCAGCAGCCGCCCGCGGCCGCCGCAGACTGGCGGTTGTTTTTCTGCAAAAAATACAGAACTTTTCCCGCCGCCGGAAACGAGATTTTTATGACTTTTTCCTGCAGGTATGCTATAATAAAAATATATTGCCGAAACAGGAGAACGCTATGAACGAATTTTATGAAAATCCGCTGTGCACCCGATACGCTTCGGAGAGCATGAAAAAAATTTTTTCAAACGATATGAAATTTTCCACCTGGCGCCGGCTCTGGATCGCCCTGGCGGAGGCGGAAAAGGAGTTGGGCATCGATATCCGTCAGGAGCAGATCGATCAAATGAAGGCCAATGTGGAAAACATCGATTACGCCCTGGCACAGAAAAAGGAAAAAGAGCTGCGGCACGACGTTATGGCTCACGTGCATACCTTCGGGGCCGCCTGCCCGGACGCGATGCCCATTATTCATTTAGGCGCTACCAGCTGCTACGTGGGAGATAACACCGATATCATACAAATGCGCGAGGGACTGCGGCAGATCCGCAGGCTGCTGCTTACCGCCATCCGCGCCGCAGCGGAATTTGCACAGAAGAATAAAAACGTGCCCACGCTGGCCTATACGCATTTTCAGGCGGCGCAGCCTACTACGGTGGGAAAGCGAGCCACGCTGTGGATTCAGGATCTGATGCTGGATCTGGAGCAGCTGGATTTTCAGCTCTCCTCCCTAAAGCTTTTAGGCTGCAAGGGAACCACCGGCACCGGCGCCAGCTTTTTGGCACTGTTTGACGGCGATCATGAGAAAGTAAAGCAGCTGGAGGAATTGATTGCCCAAAAGATGGGCTTTGACGCGGTGATGCCGGTTTCCGGGCAAACCTATACGCGCAAGGTGGATTATAATATCCTCTCCTGCCTTTCCGGCATTGCCCAGAGCGCGGCCAAATTTTCCAACGATATCCGTCTGCTTTCCCACTTAAAGGAATTTGACGAGCCCTTTGAGGCAAAGCAGATCGGCTCCTCGGCCATGGCCTATAAGCGCAACCCCATGCGCTCGGAACGAATCGCGTCCCTGGCGCGGTATGTGATGGTGGACACGCTCAATCCCGCCATTACTGCGGCAACCCAGTGGTTTGAGCGCACGCTGGATGATTCGGCCAACAAGCGCATCAGCGTTCCCGAGGCGTTCTTAGCGGTGGACGCGATCCTTTCGCTCTATATCAACGTAATCTCCGGCGGAACGGTATATCCCAAGGTAATGGAAAAGCATCTGCGGGAGGAGCTGCCGTTTATGGCTACGGAAAACATTCTGATGCACGGGGTCAAGAACGGGGGCGACCGGCAGCAGCTGCATGAAAAAATCCGGCAGTATTCGGTAGAGGTTGCCAAGAATGTAAAGACGTACGGCCGGGAAAACAACCTTTTGGAGCTGATTCTTGCCGACGAGAGCTTCGGGCTCCGGGAAGAGGACTTGAAACAGCTTACCGAGCCGATGCAGTTTGTGGGACGCGCGCCTCAGCAGACGGAAGAATTTTTAACGGCGTATGTGTATCCCCTGCTGGAGGCCAACAGGGAGGATACGGACGCGGAAATCAATATCACTGTGTAAAAGAACAGAAAAAGACAGCCTGCTGTAAAATCAGGCTGTCTTTTTTTTACGGCATTGCGCTGATAAAAAAGGCGCGTTATTTTTTTATCAGCAGCGAAACAATGGCGCATAAAATGCCTCCCAGCGGAAAGACCACCCAGGCAATGTGCCAAAGCTGATAGACAAAACCGGCAAACAAAAAGAGCGCCGTGGCCGAAAGCATGATAATACCGCTCCATTTATCTTCGGCCTGTTTTTCTTTTGACGGTATACTCTCTTTAAGGCAGGCTTCGGTATCGTATTTGGCCTTCTGCATCCCTCCGTAAATATACAGCGGTACGGCAAAGGCGATGATCAGCAGAAAAAAGGAGACATAAAAGCATTCCCAGGCCTCCGGAGAAAATCCCTGCGGCGTCTGCCCGACGGCAAAAGCGATGATATAAATGACGCCCAGCAGGATCATCGCCGTGGGAATTACAATAAAATAAGGAAATTTCCGTTCAAAGGCCTGAATTTCCTCCGGCCTGTAAAAAGGCTGCAGCCGCCGTTTTAAAAAGTCGGCATGGCGCAGACCCGCTATGATAAAAATACAGGCCGCCGCGGTAACAAACAGCATAAAGAGCATCACGCTGCGGACGGGATCCGCCCCCAGGCCGGAGAGCAGAAGAAGAACAAAGACCCCAAAGAGCACCGTAAAAACACCGCCGCATATGGCAAGGGTAAAGCGGTTCATATGCCGGTCATAAAAAGCCGTGTCCTTGTGGGAAAGCTTTTTTACATCTCCCCGCGCCAGCGAATCCAGATCCACCGAAAACAGCTCGCAGATCTGCAGCAGCTTTTCCATCTCCGGAAACGCGCTGCCGGATTCCCACTTGGAAACGGCTTGGCGCGATACGGCAAGGGCTTCGGCAAGTTCCTCCTGGGTCATATTTTTTTCTTTGCGTAAAAAGACGAGATTTTGGCTGAAATTCATATTATTTTCCTCCTGTATCCATGCTTTTATTGTATACCGGATTCCGCACAAAATCCACCAATTTTCTGTTGCGTTTGCAAAAAGACATGTAAGCTTCCGGTTGCACAGGAGAAAAAACCGCAGAAAAGCCGCGGTTTGATACCGTTATTCCAAAACAATACAGAGAAAGGAATATCCGCCTAAGACGTCGGGAAGCCCGCATTCCTGCCAGGTGCACGTTTCATCGGTATACCGGCAGCTTTTGATTTTCCGCCCGCAGCCGGCAAGGGAAAGGGAAAGCGGCACCGCATCGGGAGCAGTGTTGGCAAGCACCAGACAGCAGTCGCCGTCCTTCTGGGCGCCGACGGCATAGACGCCCGGTACGCTGCAGGAAACGGAAACCGCATTCTGCCGTTTATACAGCTCATTGAAGGCCGTAAAGGCATAGTAGGCCGCCAAGGGCTCGCGCGTCATCGGATGAAACAGACCGCCGTATATGCTCACGCCCAGGCGGGCGTCATAGAACATGGCGCTGTCAAGAGAGGAATCCTGCATGGCCAGCAGCATACCGGCAGTCAGGGCGGCGTGATAGGCTGTGCCGCGCTTGTCGGCTTCAAAATTCCATTCGTTGCAGGTGTGCTCGGTATGGGAAAAGCCCTCCTCGTCCAGCCGACCCCTGGCGTACCGGGCAAAGGCCATGGTTTCCTCTATGCTGCCGTAGCTGTGCCAAGAAAAGAAATCAAGCGGGCAGCTATGCGCTTTGACATAGGCTAAGAAATCATTAAAATACGCCAGGTAATACCGGAAGGTATCGATATTGGGATCCTCGGCGCCGCGGGTCAGAGCATAAAAGCCGCAGCTGGCATATCCGCCAATTTTCAAATGCGGGAATTTTTCTTTTAAATAGCGGGAAGCATCGGCGTACAGCGCAAAGTACTGCTCCTTGGTACCGTGCCACATCTGATTGGTGTGTACATTTTCATAATTATCCGGCTCATTCCATATTTCCCAATAGCGGATATTATAATGATATCCGTCTGCCCAGCCCTGGGTATAATGGCGGATGACTCCTTCGCAGATTTTTGCCCATTTCAGATTGTCCGCGGGCGGATCGATCCGATAGGATTTAATGTACGCCTGATTTTCTATCGTTACGCCCAGCCGGAAGAACGGTTCGGCGCCGCTCTTTACCAAAGCCTCGATCAGCATATCGGTAAAGGTGAAATCATAGGAAGCCGGATCCTCCGGATCCGCGTCAAAATCCCGGAACAGATTGGGAATATCAACAAACCGGCCGCCCCCTAAGTAGCCGCCCACATCATGCAGGCGGGAAAACGGGATGCCGGCCTCGCTTAAATAGTGAAACATACAAAAATCAACCCCGGAAAACGGCGGCTGCCCCACGCCGTGCACAGGCTTGATCTTCCCCTTGTTCTGCGAAAAGTCTACGGTGATTGCTGCCATTTTTATATACCTCACAAAATTTTATTCTTACAGGCGGTGCTGTGCGCGCAGGCAAATTCCCCTGTAGCCGGACTTAAAAAAAGCGGCTCTCTGCGGCAATAAAAAACGCGGTGTTCCGCTGCAAAAAGCACCGGGAGAACGTCAAAAAAAATTCCTTTGGGAAGGCTGAAAGCCCGCAAGGCCGCGACCGCCCGGAAAGTGCGGTACAGGCTCACGGCGCGTCTGTTTTTGTGGTGTTCCGGATAACAAGCCGGCTCTGTACGGAAATATGCCGCACGGCGCCGTGACCGTTATGGATTCTCTCCATCAGCGTCGATACCGCAATGCGGCAGATCTCCTCAATATCTGTCTGAATGGTGGTCAGCGGCACGGCGCTGTAGCGGGAATAAGGAATGTCGTTGATGCCGACAAGCAGAAAATCCTCCGGCACCCGTTTCCCCCTGGCGGTAAGCTCGCGCATCAGACCCAGGGCGATTTCATCGTAAGCACACAGGATGCCCCTCGGCGTCTCCGGCAAGGCAAGAAGATAATCAGCACATTCATAGCCGGCCTCTTCAAACCGGAACCGGCTGATAAAGACGGAGCCCTGCAGGCCTAGCCTCCGAGCAAGGGAAAGAAAGACAGCTTCCTTTGTTTTAGTTAGGGGTTCCCCCGCAAACAGAATATTTGTGCAGTTTAAAGAGGCAAGGTGAACAAGCGCCTCCCGCATTCCGGCGGAATAATCGGCAAATACGGAATCAAGCTCCGGGCTTCCTTTAAAAAGCTGTACCGCAGGAATCGAAAACGCCGTTTTTTCACAGGCGGTTACCAGAAAAATCCCGTCGAAGGAGCTGCTGCCGGTCATAGCCTCCTCGGCAGCCCTGGCCGTGCCGGCGGCGTCAAATCCCGCCAGAAGAATTTCCGCAATACCGCCGTGCTCTGCAATGCGGCGGCAGAGGCAGGAGCAAAGAGCGGAATAATAAATGCTTATGATCTCCGGGCACACGATAAGAATGTGCGGAGCCGTAAAGCGTTTGTATTCCTGTGCTATTTTCTGGCGCTTGGCATAATATTTCTGTTCCCGCGCGATCCGCCTGATCTTTTCTGCCGTTTCCGGAGAGACCTCTTTGCTGTCGGAAAGCGCTTTGGAAACCGTGGAAACGGAAACACCGGCAAGCGCGGCAATTTTCTTCAACGTCATTTTACGAAAATTTTTCGCTCCGATTTGCTTTTTTTATTCTGTTCATAGTATATTGCAGCTAACGGGAAAAAGTCAATCCATAAAAAACGAAAAAATTTCGTTTCCGGCAACAGCACACGGATCTCCGCGCGCATCAGGAGGAGAAATTTTTCCCTGCACTCATGTGTATTTATGTTGACATATATGTAAGTCTGTTGTAATATATGGATATCTGACCGAATTTTATAACAGGCAATGCCTTCGGGGGAAAAAAGCATATGTTTGCAGTAGAGAGACAGGAAATCATCTGCCGGATGCTGATGCAGAAGGGCTCGGTTTCCTTAAGCGAGCTGACAGGAAAATTCGCCGTTTCGGTGGAAACGGTGCGCAGGGATCTGCTGGCGCTGGAAAAACGGGGAAAGCTGCACAGGATTCACGGCGGCGCCGTAGCCTGTACGGGAGTAAAAGAGCACAAAACGCTTTCGGTGCGGATGGACGAATACGAAAAAGAAAAAAAAGAGCTGGCCGCCTATGCCTGCTCCCTTGTAACAGAGGGAGATTTTATTGCCGTTGACGGCGGCAGTACGGCAATACAGTTCTGCTGTGCGCTTGCCGAAAGCTTCCGCAGCCTTACGGTGATTGTACACAGTGCCGACGCCCTTGCGGCGCTCAGCCGGAACAGCGGCTTTTGCCTGATTCTTGCCGGCGGCAGCTATAACCGGGAAGAACGGTCGTTTGTTGGAAGCAGCACGGTGGAAATGATTCAAAAATATCACGTCTCCAAGTGCTTTCTCGCGCCGGATGCTGTTTCGCTTGCCGGCGGCCTTACGGTGTATCAGGATGCCCTTGCCGAGGTGGAGCGGACCTATATCGGGATTGCCGATCAGGTGGTTGTGCTTGCAAACAGCCAGAAATTTGAGCAGCATGCTTTTTTGCGGGTTGCCGAGACAAAAGAGTCCTTTCTCTATATTTCCGATTCTTCCCTGCCGGAGGTCATCCGGCAGGCGTACCGAGAAAAGGGCATTGAAATTATAACCGGGTGTTAAGCGCCGCAGGAGGAAATTATGAAACAGCTCACCGGCGCCGCCGCCAGGAAAATGATCTTTCTCTTTGCGGCGATCTACTTTACCAGTTATATCACGCGCATCAACTATGCGACCGTGCTGATTGAAATTGTACAGCAGGAGGGCTTTGCCAAAACGCAGGCCGCCGCCGCGCTGACGGCAAGCGCAGTCACCTATGCCGCCGGGCAGCTGATCAGCGGTTATTTAGGCGATAAAGTGAGGCCCGCGCTCCTAATTCTCGGCGGGCTCGGCTGCGCCTCGGCCGTAAACCTTTTTATGCCGTTTTGCCGCACCGCAGGGCAGATGGCCGCGCTGTGGGGCGTCAACGGCTTTGCCCAGGCGATGATATGGCCGCCCATGGTAAAGCTTATGACGGACCTGTTTGATGAGGATACCTACCGGCGGGCCTGCGTCCGCGTTTCCTGGGGAAGCGCAATTGCTACGATCTGCGTCTATTTGGCCGTTCCGCTGATCCTGCGCATTGCCGGCTGGCACTGGGTATTTTTTTCCGCGGCCGCACTGGGAAGCTGCGTTTGTATTGCATGGGCTGTTTTAAGCCGGCATATGGACGGCGGACAAAAAGCCGTGCAAAAAATAAAGCCCCGCTGGGAAAGCGCGGACAGACGGCAGATTGCGGTCGTTTTGGCCTTTGTTATGCCCGCGGTGATTCTGCAGGGCTTCCTGCGGGACGGCATTTCCTCCTGGCTGCCCACGCTGGTGGCGGAAAGCTTTTCTCTCAGCAGCGCCGCTTCTATTTTAAGCGGCGTGGTACTGCCGGTTTTTACCATGCTCTGCCTGCAGGCGGCCGCCTACGGCAGTAGAAAGCTCATTCAAAACGAGATGCTCGGCTCCGCGGCTTTTTTCATTTCGGCAAGCGCGGCGCTGGCGGCACTGCTGTTCTCCGGCAGCGCTGCAGTCTCGGTATTGGCCGCAGCGGCGGCCCAGGGCGTAATGCACGGTGTAAATTATTTTCTAATCTGTCTGGTTCCGGCATATTTTTCCAAATACCGTTGTACGGCGTTGGTTTCGGGAGCTCTGAATTGCTGTACTTATATCGGCAGCGCGGTTTCTGCCTGGGGGACGGCGGCAATTTCTCAAAGCAGTGGCTGGTCAGCCGTTGCTGTGAGCTGGTTGGCCGCAGCGCTCGCCGGCGGTGTTTTATGTTTTTGGGGATCCGGCCTATGGATGCGTTTTCGGAATTTGCCGAAAGCAAAAAACGGAACTATACATCAGACGATGCAGGAAAAATAAGAAATTTTGTTATGAGGAGAGACGGGAAATGCCATCTGTCAGCCAAGAGAAATGACTGAAAAAAGGCTGATGCTATAGCATCAGCCTTTTTTTAATCACCCCTTTTATACACTGCAAATTTACTCAATTCCAGCTGGGGCGTCTCATTTGTAGAATTAAGGAACAACCGGATATAGCGGTATTTTCCCTGAATGGGATCAAAAAAGCGGGGAAATTTTCCGCCTACGGCAACACACCGGCCAATCCGTTCGGCCAACATTTCATAATGTTCACCGTCCACGGATCCGTAAATACGAAATTCGATAAAGCGCATTGCGGGCATATTGCATTCGATATGCAGATATCCGACCTCCTGTACGGAGCCTAAATCGGCGGTAATGGTCTGCGAGGTAAGGGGAGCAAAACCGCGCCAGTATGTCTGGGGATTACCATCGGTCAGATTGGCGGCGGGGTGGGCATCGTCCTCCGAGCTGGCCTTTAACGCAGTAATCTGTATTTCCTCTCCTAAAACGGCATCCGCCGCGGGAATCGGCCGGATATACTCCGGATAGATTTCAGTTTCATATTCACCCAAATCCACGGTATTTAACAGCAATACCCAATCACGCAGAGACGGTCGGGGAGGAATATCGATTTCTCCGGTTTCTGTAGTAATGGCGGGAAGGTCGATGAATTTCCCGTTTATCGGGTCAAACCAGCGCGCCTGGTAGCGGGTATTTTTCTTTAACCCACGCAAAATTCCTGTTTCAAGGTCCCGGGAAAAGAAATAATAAACGAAAATATCCTGTTCCTTATGGGAAATGGAAACATATTTACGCATTTCAAATATACCCAGCTCATGGCCGAAGCTGGGGGTCAGCTGACTCCAGCCCACATATTCATAGAATTTTTTCATATAGCAGACCTGATCCGCTCCTGGTTTATCCAGGCCTACGAACCAGGGCTCTGGTGAATAGTTGATCAAATTCTGGTCATCCTTTTGGTTCCAGCCCATAGCCCACAGTCCGGTAACACCGTAGGTAAAGCCGGCGGAACCGCATTGTACGGCCTGCCAGGCACCCATTCTGGGCGCGTCATGCCCGCAGAATCCGTTGCAGTGGATATCTTCATACTGGCATTCAGTTTCAATAAAGGGCTTGTTTTCCCTATTTTCATAATACCCCTGGTAAAAGCTGCGGAGGCGTAGCTGATCATAACCGCCATGGCCGCCCTGAACCGTCCACCACTGATGCCAGGGCTGCTGATTCAGATCCTCTGAGCGTGGATCAGTTATGGGATGGACGTGCATATGTGCGCCGTTGGGGCGGTGATATCCGTCAAGTTCACCTACCAGTGCCCCTACCTGCTTCCACAGGGTAAAAGCGTTTTCATTCAGATTGGTGATCTCCTGGGCGGTAATCCATATCAGCGGATAACAGGCGTAGCGGGCTACACAGTACCTGGCAAACGCGAGCAAAGGCTTAGGCTCCTGATGGAAGGAACGAATGGTCGAATAATGCGTACCGAACCCCAGCGCCGTTGTAATACCGTTCTGCGCCAGATATTCTATCATAACATCCATGGTCTGGTTAAAGGCCTCCGGGTTGATCAGCGTATAGGCCTCTTTCCACCAGCCGGGCGTACCGCCGCGGGTAGTCGCGGTGCGGGCGGCACTGAAATATGTTTGATATACATTAAAACCTTTTTTAATTCGGTCGTCTGCCGTATGCTTAAACTGGTTTCCGCAGGTACAGCCGGGATAGTTGCATTCGTGCAGCCGCTCATAGTCCGGCATCATCCAGTGGGTATCTCCCAGATAAAAAAAGGGAGTGCCGTCCTCGTAAACCATGTAACGCTTTTGAGGCTCAAGCCTTATGTAGCCGTGCTTTTCCAGCTCAGTCTGCGGTTGGCACGGAAGCGCCTCGATGACGCCGTCGTCACAAAGGGAAGGATTGCTCTGATCCGTACAAGTTACGGTATATTTCCATTTTCCGGGCCTGTCAGGACTGAAACGGACCTTCCACTCATTTTTACCGTTCCAAAATCCAGGCAACGTGATTTTTCTACCGCTTTCATGCGTAAAAACGGCGTCAATGTCAACATCCATAAAAGGATTTTTGTATTCCTTGGTACTGTGAAGCACAATTTCACAGCGCTTGAATACATAGGTAGAAATATTCATGCGTCCTCCTGCTTTTTGCGCACTTTGCGGTACGCTTTATTTTCCCGCGTATTATAGCACAGGCAAAGAGGAAAGACAAGAAAAATCATTTAAAATGCTGTTAAAAATGTTTTTTGTATGCTTTACAGGGAAAAAGGATTGCGGAAAATCAACCGTATTAGCCGGCATTATATGCAGGGAAATATTATATCGTTTTTTCAACGCTCCTTTTTGCAGGAACAGAAAGGAGCTTCCGAAAATGCCGTTTTCTTGCGGACCGGCCGCTTGGCTCTTTATGCAGGCGGTACACTTTTTTCGGCTTAATTTCCTCTGCAATACTGAAGCATAAGACTCGCCGCAAATATGATATTAAATTTCTGTAATCCGTCCTTGGCGGGATTCCTTGCTTCCGAAACAAGAAAATAACCCAACAGCAGGAGAACAACGAAGACGCTGGAGTAAGAGAGAAGGAAATGACAAAAACGAACGTCACGGTTTACGCCTTGACGCTCGTCTTCCGTTTAAATTTTTACGCCACACCAATATCTCAAAGTTCCCTTTGCAATAACAGGTTTCGCAAAGTCCGTTTGTAAAGAATAGCCAATTAGAGCCCTTTGTCACATAGAAAGGGAGCCTCACAAAACCTGGTAATAAACCCAAGCCGTTGCAAGGTTCTTTACACCCGAGCAGGTGATCCGAGCATAATCTTTTGTGAAAAAAGAGAAACAGTGAAGCGGGCAAATGGCTTATTTTTACAAATAAGCTGGAGCAAAGCCAACCTTACTCCGGCGTGTGGGTTCGAAAAAGATATTTGCTCTGTGTTTTGTTAACCGTTACCGATTTAGATGACTGATTATATAATTTCCAATTCGTCTGCCGACGGGAATTCAGGAAAGCTTTTGCATATAGCATCTTGATACCAAAATGCAACGGAAGAAATATCATCTTGTAAAGGTAAATAGCGGCCGTCGCTTCTCCAGCCTAATGCTTGAATGGTAACCTGTATATCTTTTTTGAAATAGATGGGGTCGGTTATATGCCAACGATACAATGAAAATCTTTGTTGTGAATTGAAAAGACCGTCAGGACGTATTATTTTAGCAAGACCGGCATACGGCGTGCAGAACTCCTGATACTTTCCGCCGTCAGCAAAACACCAAGCACCGCAAAAATAATCTTCGGTTCCTGTTCCACATATTGTGGGATATTCCTTATCGCCGTCAATATAAAATTTAATCTCACCTTCACCCCACCAGCCGTTATTATTTACACCCCAGAACATATATGTGCCAACATAATGACCGTTGCCCTCAACATTATCTAATATTGTATAATTTTCTTTGTAAGGAAGTGGATTGATTCTTCTGAATTGTGCATGAAAATAGGCATAGCCTTTTGGAATGTTGCCTAAAACATAATCAATCTGATAAAATAATGTAATTTCCTCATTATGCAAATTTTCTATTGTGATTTTACAATTTTTGTAGAACGGCATATCCCAATAACAGTTAAATGCATGTTGAGGATTTACACAAACTGCCAAAGAAGTGAGTTGTGTATGATTTTGATTTTCTGCTGAAGCAAAAAAGTCGCCAAGCGGAGCTTCAACAGAGGGCGTTTCACTGCCATCCCAATAAATTCTTATAACAAGCATTCGGTTTTTCGGGCAAGAATCGGTCATCCAGATATGTTTGATCATTCCGGAACCGTCAATATTTGCTGCTTCAAAAGTTTCTCCTGCAGGAATACAAACTGAAGGAGATACTTTCCACCCCTTTCCCAAATCTCTGGCACTGTTTTTGCCTGTTCCGATTTCTGCCATTCCGCCTTTTCCTTTTTCACCCTTAAAATTTTCAGCAGATATCGACCTTGATTCAAAATTTTGAATTTTAGATAAATTCATTTTTGACAACCTCCTTGATTTGCAATTAAATTTCTGCTATAATTATAATGATTTGTGATAAGATTTAAAATAGCAAAAATAGTATTCAAAGTTTATCAATTATTGATATGCTTTTGTAAACAAGGGGGCAGTTATGAATAAAAATGAATTCTCTCCTTTTGTAAGAGTTGCAATGCTTTCTACTTTAAGCGCTCCTTTTCAAATTAACCAAAGGGTTATATTTGATTATGAAATAATCTTTGTTGTCGATGGAAAATGTAAAATTACAATAAATACTACCGAATATGTGTGCAAAAAGAATGACGTAGTATTTTTAAGACCGGGTATACCGCACGAATTTAAATGTATTGACAATTCTGATTTTGTTCAACCGCATATTCATTTTGATGTTTTATATACAGAGAAAAGTGAGGACAGATTTGTTTCATTTAAATCGAAAAATAAAATGTCGCAGTACGAATTGAGTTTGATTGGAGAAGATGTGCTGGATGCATCTATTCCATATGTTTTTACGCCTTGCGATATGAATGCATTTAAAAAAATATTTTTTGAAGTAATTGAAATCGTTCAAAGCAAAAAAGATGAATTATTATGTAAGGCAAAAATGTTGGAATTGCTTCATTTATTACTTGTGCAGTTTGCTGATGATATACCAAATAGACCTAATTTGCCATATAACCCTATTGAAGCAACTAAAAATTATATTGATAACAATTATCTTTCAATTTTAACTTTAGAGTCACTTTCAAAACAATTTTTTATGAATAAATATACCTTGCTAAGAAAATTCAAATCAAAATACAATGTAACTGTAATAGATTATTATCATAATAAAAGAATTGAATACAGTAAAAACAAGCTTAAAACAACAACCCTTTCAATAACAGCTATATCAGAAAAATTAAATTTTGTTGATATATATTCATTCAGCAGATTTTTTAAAACTTATGTCGGATGCTCGCCGACAGAGTATCGGAAAAGGAATTAGATTTTACTTTAAGATGCGCAACCTCTCAAAGCACAAATATTTAACATTTACAAAAACGAAAAAAGGGCAGATTTTGCGAAAAACAATCGCAAACTCTGCCCCTTAAACCCATGCATTTTAGTTCAAGTTCTCCCAAAGGACGATTGGGTAAAATGATATATTTTAAACTCAGCCTTGAAAAACAATACGGAAAAGCCCCGAAACCGTAACGGCTTCGGGGCTTTGACACCGATATCTTTTTCGGTGCTACAGTATGGTGCGAATGAAGGGACTTGAACCCTTACGTCTGTCGACACATGATCCTTAGTCATGCCTGTCTGCCAGTTCCAGCACACTCGCATTACAGATAACGCCGATATTATAGGAGAAAGGCGGTGTTTTGTCAAGTATTTTTTATGTCGTTTCCATGCATTTATAAAACTTTACCGCCCGCTTCGCACTCATAAAACGAATAAAACGGGTCAAATTATTGGGGAGCTTTGCAAGAAATTGGCATTCCTTTCCCCAAAGCAGCTCTTTATTACGGTGTTGTCAGCCAAATAAAACTGGAATACTTGTCCTAAATCAGATTGATCGCACAAAGTTTCTCTCAGCAGAGGAAATTCCAGCGACGTCTTAAAAGAGATATTCATGATGATATCCTTTTTAGGAACGATACAGCTCTACGTTAAGCCTCTCTCTGCCGAGGAAGGTATCAAAGCAAAAGCTTTGGAGGAGGGAGAAAAGATAAAAAAATAACCTCTCTCCATCAGTCTTACCAAAACTCTCCTTCCCTTCTCGGAAGACACCAAAAAAAGAGTAAGGTTACGCGC
This sequence comes from uncultured bacterium, assembly GCA_905214315.1. Lineage (GTDB taxonomy): Bacteria > Bacillota > Clostridia > Christensenellales > QALW01 > UMGS1322. The sequence goes on from CAJMLN010000001.1 coordinate 80,675, forward strand.
TTTGTTGATCAGCAGAGCCGGAAAAACAGAATAAAAAAATCCGTGGTTTACCGCAAATAGGATTGAACGCAGCAGTTGATGCTGTGTTAAAAAAGCGTTTTTCTTGAAAGAAAAACGCTTTTATACTTTTTTATTTAGCCGCGGAATCCTGCGGCACAAACAGCGTACAGCCCGCACGCCTGAAATCCTCGATTTTTTTCCGTATCAGCGCCGGCTCCACCTTAAAATACGCGGCCAGGCATTCCACGCACAAAAAGCTTTCCGCACCGCGGTTAATCAGCTTTTTGGTGGCGCCGATATCGTCGTTTTCCAGCGCTTTGCCGCACCGGGCGCATTCAGCGGTCAACAACACGGCACCTCAGAAGCTTGCAGGAATGCGGTTTTATGGCGCTGAAATAGATATTATCGTATATTACGCCCAGATCCTCGCCTGTCCAAAGCTCCCTGACCTGAAGCGCCTTTCCGCTGGTAATATCAAGGCCGATATCGGCCAGATAAAGATTTCCCGAGCTGTCACTGTCAAGGGGATTGACCATTAAAACGGCGATGTCGCCCCCGTCAAGGAACTTGATCCATACGTTATCGCCTTCGCCGCCGTTGGCGCGGAAGGGCTGGCGGCCGGCGGGATCCTGATTGACGGCGATAACGTCTTTGTTCATTAAAATATTTTTTGTATCCTCGTTCATTTTGCGGATATCGCAGCCGATCATCAGGGGAGAATTGAACATGGCCCATACGGCGAAATGTGTACGGTATTCCTCTTCGGTGCAGCCGGTAATTCCCACCAATCCTTTGCCGTGCATGCCCACCACCAGCATATCCATATCGTTGAAGCAGCCCTGGCCGTTGTAGGGCTGAAGCGGGATGTTCTGCTCGTAGATCTCCCTGATTTTCTGCCAGCAATCGGTGATATCGCCGGTGGAGCGCCACATGTGCGCGCCGGTAGATTTAATCCATTCGTGCGTCTGATTCACGCCCCAGGAGCAGGCCGAAAAAAGAATGTCCCGGCCGCAGTTGGCAAGGGCAAGCCCCATTTTGCGATATAAAAGCGCTGACGGCGTAATATTGGGCTTATAGCAGTGATCGTATTTTAAAAAGTCCACGCCCCAGGAGGCAAAGGTCTGCGCGTCGATAAATTCGTAATCATAAGAGCTGGGATAGCCCGCGCAGGTTCTTGTGCCGCAGCAGGAATACATGCCGAATTTCAGACCCTTGCTGTGCACATAGTCGGCCACGGCCTTCATGCCCGAGGGAAACTTTTCCGGGTCGGCCACCAGGCGGCCGGTGCTTTTGTCGCGCTCCTTCAGCGCCCAGCAGTCGTCGATTACAAGGTAGTTATAGCCCGCGGCCAAAAGACCGGAGGAAACCATCGTATCGGCGGTAGTGCGGATCAGCTCTTCATTGATATCGCTTCCGAAGGTGTTCCAGGTATTCCAGCCCATAGGCGGTGTTTTCTGTATCATAATTTGTTTCCTTTCTTTAACGCCGGAAATGCGGCGTTTTTTAATTTACGGTAAAAGCAGCGGCGGAAAAGGCATACTAAAGGAAGAGCTTTTCTACTGTACGGAAAAGTGCCCGGCCCTTTGCGCGGCAGTTTTATCTGCGCCGTTTTCCGCGCGCCGGGGCGCAGGACGCTTTTACCGCTTAACGATGCTGCATTTTAAAAATTTGCAGGAATGTGCTTTTACCGAGGGGAAAAGCAGTTCATCCTGAATAACGCCCAGGTCGTCGCCGGTCCACAGGTCGCGGGCTTTTATGGCGCGGCCGCTGGCGACGTCAAGACCGATATCCGTCAGGTGCAGGGTACCGCGGCAGTCGCTGTCATAGGGGTTGACGATCAGAACGGCGATGTCGCCGCCCTCTAAAAACTTCACCCAGGTATCACAGCCGTACGTGCCGGCACGGAAGGGCTGGCGGCCGGCGGGATCCTGATTGACGGCAATAACGTCTTTGTTCATTAAAATATTTTTTGTATCCTCGTCCATTTTGCGGATATCGCAGCCGATCATCAGGGGAGAATTGAACATGGCCCACACGGAAAAGTGCGTGCGGTATTCCTCCTCGGTGCAGCCGGAAAGTCCCACGTGTCCTTTGCCGTGCATGCCCACCACCAGCATATCCATGTCGTTGAAGCAGCCCTGGCCGTTGTAGGGCTGAAGCGGAATGTTCTGGTCGTAGATCTCCTTGATTTTCTGCCAGGAATCGAAAATGTCGTAGGTGGAGCGCCACATGTGCGCGCCGGTGGATTTAATCCATTCGTGCGTCTGGTTCACACCCCAGGAGCAGGCCGAAAAGAGAATATCCCGGCCGCAGTTGGCAAGGGCAAGCCCCATTTTGCGGTACAGCAGGTCCGAGGGAGCGGTATCGGGCTTATAGCAGTGATCGTATTTTAAAAAGTCCACGCCCCAGGAGGCAAAGGTTTCCGCGTCGATAAATTCGTAATCGAAGGAGCTGGGATAGCCCGCGCAGGTGAGGGTGCCGCAGCAGGAATACATGCCGAATTTCAGACCCTTGCTGTGCACATAGTCGGCCACGGCCTTCATGCCCGAGGGAAACTTTTCCGGGTCGGCCACCAGGCGGCCGGTGCTTTTGTCGCGCTCCTTCAGCGCCCAGCAATCATCGATTACAAGATAGTTATAGCCCGCGGCCAAAAGACCGGAGGATACCATCGTATCGGCAGTGGTGCGGATCAGCTCCTCGTTGATGTCCTGTGCAAACGTATTCCAGGTGTTCCAGCCCATAGGCGGTGTTTTCTGTATCATATTGCTTCTCCTTTTCAGCTAAACAGCGTAAAGCGGCTTGATTCTGTCTGTTGCTTTGCAGGGCGGCCGCGTGTCTTTTTTGGTGCTGCTTATTTTTTCATTCTTATTATAAAGCCGGCCGAGAGTATAAATCTATGGCAGATTGTGTGTCCTTTTTGGCAAAATGTGTGCTTGCCCGGTCTGTGCCGGAAATAATTTAAAAAAATTTTATTTCCGGAAAAAAATTTTTTCATTTTTATTTTAAAAGCAGAAAAAAACAAAAGCAAAAAAAGCTCTGCTTAAAAAAAGGCGTAAAAAACAATAAAAATGTTTATAAATACTAAATTTTCAAAGGCAAACTGCTAAACTTTTACAGCAGATATTTTTAAACCCGCTTTGGCTGCGGCATAGAGAGGAGAATTTGAAACACCCGAAAAATACTGGGGTTTTACCTAAAAAGCACAGGCAAAGCTCCCGCAAAAAAAATGTAATATTTTGCAGAAGCAGCGTGTAAAAAACAGTTGACAAAAAATAAACGCTTGATATAATTTATCTGTTCTTTTGGTTTAGCAATAATAAACCCGCGGTTTAGAACAGAAAGAAGGCACGCGTATGCCGATAGGGGCTAAAATAAAAATGCTGCGCATCCAGCACGGGCTGACGCAGGAGGAGCTTGCCAACCGATGCGAGCTTTCCAAGGGCTTTATTTCCCAGATAGAGCGCGAGCTCACCAGTCCCAGCATCGCTACGCTGATGGATATTTTAGAGTGCCTGGGCACCAATTTAAAGGATTTCTTTTCCGACGCCAGCGAGGAAAAGCTGGTATTCACCCCGGAGGATTACTTTGTAAAGGAAGACGACGCTTCCTTTACCACCTGGCTGGTGCCCTCGGCGCAGAAAAACGCCATGGAGCCCATCGAGGTACGCATTAAGGGCGGAGCAGCCACTGCGGCGGACGATCCGCACGAAGGAGAGGAGTTTGGATTCGTGCTCTCGGGCAAAATTTTCATCTGCGTAGGGCAGACCAAAAAAAAGTGCAAAAAAGGCGACAGCTTTTATTTTCACTCCAACCAGCCGCATTATATTGAAAATGCGGGCAACACCGAGGCTGTTGTGCTGTGGGTCAGCACGCCGCCCAGTTTTTGAGGTATTGTATGAAAAAAATAATGATCGATTTAAAAAATATTTCCAAAAGCTTTGACGGCGAGCAGGTGCTGGACCATATCAATTTATATATCCGGGAAAATGAATTCATCACGCTTTTAGGTCCCTCCGGCTGCGGAAAGACCACTACCCTGCGCATCATCGCCGGCTTTGAAACACCGGACGAGGGCGAGGTCACCTTTGAGGGAAAACGCTTAAACGAGATTCCGCCCTATAAGCGCAGCATCAACACGGTGTTCCAGAAATACGCGCTGTTCCCGCATTTAAACGTATATGAAAACGTGGCCTTCGGCCTGCGCATTAAAAAGGAAAAGGATGAGCATATCCGTACCCGCGTAAAGGAAATGCTGGCCATGGTTAACTTAAAGGGCTTTGAAAAGCGCAACGTAAACACGCTCTCGGGCGGTCAGCAGCAGCGGGTGGCCATTGCCCGGGCACTGATCAACGATCCCAAGGTGCTGCTTTTGGACGAACCGCTGGGCGCGCTGGATTTAAAGCTGCGCAAGGATATGCAGAACGAGCTGAAAAACATCCAGCACAAGACGGGCATTACCTTCATCTACGTTACCCATGACCAGGAGGAGGCGCTCTCCATGTCGGATACCGTGGTGGTGATGGAAAACGGAAAGATCCAGCAGATCGGCACGCCCACAGATATCTATAACGAGCCGGTCAACGCCTTTGTGGCCGATTTTATCGGGGAATCCAATATCGTGGACGGCGTGATGCTTGCCGATTTTAAGGCAAAATTCTCCGGCCATGTGTTTGAATGCCTGGATAAGGGCTTTGCGGCAAACGAGCCGGTGGATATCGTGGTGCGCCCCGAGGACGTGGACGTTGTTCCTCTTGATAAGGCAATGCTCTCGGGCATTGTGACCTCGGTTACCTTTAAGGGCGTGCACTACGAAATCATCGTGGATATCGGCGGCTTCAAGTGGATGATACAAACCACCGATTTTGTGGGCGAGAATGAAAAGATCGGCCTGTATATCGAGCCGGACGCCATTCACGTAATGAAAAAGTCGGAATTTTCCGATATGTTCGGCGACTATTCCTCCTTCAGCGACGAGCTGGAGAAGCTCTCTGACGTTACGGAGGTTATTGAGGAATGAAGAACAGATCGTTTATGCAGAAGGCGGCGGCCTCTCCGTATTATGTATGGGCGGCGCTGTTCATTATCGCGCCGATCCTCTATGTGCTTTATTATGCCTTTACCGATGCTTCCGGCAATTTTTGCGGGTTTGAGAATTTTTCGATTATTTCCCACTATTCCAGCACGTTCCTGCTTTCCCTGATGCTGGCCTTTATTGCCACGGTTATCTGCCTGCTTATCGGCTATCCCCTGGCCTTTGCCATCTCCCGTACCAAGCCCGCCATGCAGAAGGTGCTGGTCATGCTTCTGATGCTGCCGATGTGGATCAACTTTATCATCCGCACCGATTCCATTGCCATTTTAATTGAAAAAAACGGCGTCATCAACCAGTTTTTAGGGCTGTTCGGCGCCCATATGGAGCTGATGGATACGCGCGCGGCCGTGGTGATCGGTATGGTATACGACTTTTTGCCCTACATGATTCTGCCCATTTATTCGGTACTGACCAAACTTGACGGCAAGCTGATCGAGGCTGCCCATGACCTGGGCTGCAACGCCTTTCAGGCGCTGACCAAAGTGGTTATGCCGCTGAGCTTAGGGGGCATCGTCTCCGGCGTTACGATGGTGTTTGTTCCCTGCGTAAGCACCTTTTACATTTCCCAGCGTCTGGGCGGGGCCAATACCTATTTAATCGGCGACGCGATTGAGGCACGGATGCTTTCGATTTCGGCTGACTATAACAAGGGCGCTACGCTTTCGCTGGTGCTGATGCTCTTAATTGTCATCAGCACGCTGATTATGAACCGCTATACCGACGGCGACAAACATGGCGCAGGAGGAATTCTGGCATGAAAAAATCCGGTAAAATCTATATTTCCCTGTGTTTTATTCTGCTCTATGCACCGATCGTTATCCTGATCTTTTTTTCGTTCAATTCCCTGGAGAGCACCGGGGTGTTCGGCGGCTTTTCCCTTAAATGGTACGAATCGCTTTTTCATAACGCGAATGCAAAAAGCGCGCTGATCAATTCTCTGGTGATAGCCGTGGCTGCCTCACTGTTTTCCACGGTAATCGGCACCATGGCGGCGCTGGGCATCAGCCGGCTGCGCAGCCGAGCCTTTAAGGGAGCGGTGATGACGGTGACCAATATCCCCATGGTAAACCCAGAGATCGTTACGGCGGTATCGATGGCCTTTCTGTTTATGGGCACCATCGCTGCATCGCGGCTGATCTCCAGCGACGATACGCTGGATATGCTGTGTCTGCTGATTGCCCACGTCACCTTTACGCTGCCGTATGTGATTCTTTCGGTTCTGCCCAAAATCCGCCAGATGGACCACTCACAGACCGAGGCCGCGCTGGATTTGGGATGCCGGCCGCTGCAGGCCTTTTTCAAGGTAGAGCTGCCTCAGCTGCTGCCGGGCATTTTGACCGGCATGATTATGGCGTTTACGCTGTCGTTTGACGATTTTGTTATCAGCTATTTTGTACGGCCCAAGTCCACCGTGCAGACCCTGCCGCTTTTAATCTATTCCATGACCGGCAAGGGCACGGTGACCCCGGATATGTACGCGCTTTCCACATTTATGATTCTGGCAATATTCCTGCTGCTGATTCTGGCGAATGTTGCCGGTTCCAGACAGGAAATCAAGGTGCGCCGTCAGCAGAGAAGACTGCGCCGCCGAAAATATAAGGAGGAAAATCAATGATCAAAAAATTACTTGCGTTCACCGTTGTACTGACGGTTGCCCTGTGCGGATTCGCCGGCTGCGGAGGCGGCGCGGACGAAATTGTGCTCAACGTGTTCAACTGGGGAGAGTATATCTCCGACGGCGAGGGTTTTTGGGAATATACCGATGAAAACGGCAATGTTACCGAGATTCCGTACCTGGATATCAATAAGGCGTTTGAAGAGTATTACGCCCAAAAGCATCCGGGCAAAAAGGTAAAGGTCAATTACACCACTTACGCATCCAACGAGGAGCTTTATGCCAAGCTTACCACCTCGGACGCTTCCTATGACATCATCATTCCCTCAGATTATCTGATTCCGCTGCTGATTGATGAGAATCTGATTCAGCCTATTTCGCGTGAGAATATCCCCAATATGGATAATATCGGCGAAAAGTATATGGTAGAGGGCCTTTCCTACCGTGAGGAAAACGGTGAAAGAACCTATTATTCGGCTACCTACACCTTCGGCAAGGTGGGAATTATCTATAACCTGACCCTTTTGGAGCAGACCTTTGCCGATTTTTCGCAGGAGGAATTTGAAGCCGAGGGCTGGGGCGTGCTCTGGAACGAAAAGTACAAGGATCTGGGAATTCTGCAGTTCAACAATTCCCGCGACGCCTTTGCCACGGCACAGTTTGCCATGATGAAGGAGGACGGCTATACGGGCGAAAAGAGCTATATCAACGCCTCGGTATCCGATGAAGGCGGCCGTGCGCTGTATATACGCGCTCTGGATATGCTAAAAGAGCAGCAGCCGATTATTCAGAAATACGTTATGGATGAAGTGTTTAATAAGATGGAAACCGGCAATGCGGCCATTGCACCGTATTATGTGGGCGACTATTTTACCATGACGTGGAACTGCGAGGACTACGAGCTGTGCTTCTTTTACCCGGAGGAGGGCTCCAACTCCTTTTTAGACGCCATGTGCGTGCCCACCAGCTCGCGCAACCCGGAGATCGCCCAGGAATATATCAACTTTATGCTTTCGGTGGACGAAGATCCCACCAAGAGCATTGCGGCCATCAATGCTGAGTACATCTGCTATGCCACGCCCAACCTGGCGGTGCAGCAGGATAAGCATTACCGTTATTTTGTGGAAAACGAGATGCATGAGCGCGGCTATGAGCTGCTGTACGGCGAAAGTTCCTTTGATTTTGAAGGCGAGGGCTTCGTCCGCCTGGATGATGAAACACAGCAGTTTTTGAACGAATGCTGGGATCGCCTCAAGATTCAGGATGAAGGCAGCAGCCCAGTACTGCCGATCGTATGCGGCGTGATTGCCGTGGCCATTATCGGCGTTGCGGTATTTGTTGTAATCCGCAAAAAGAAAAAGGAGAAATATTATCAGGATTAACCAAGATTTCAAAAAGCCATTCTCCGGCTTTTTTATAAAAGGACAGTTTGTTTTTTAATTCCGCATATATCCAAAAATATTTTTCCTAAAGACTCTAACAAAATCTTTTTCGTCATCCCTGGCGGAAAGAGGCAAGAAAAAATCACCATTTGTATGAAATTCCGGCGTCCTTAATATAGGGCGCCGGAATTTGATGTTTTTCATCTATTTAATAAAGAGAAGCTCCACTCCCGGCTGCTTTTACACGCTTTACAGCATCGCAAAATCCCGCTTGCCAGATAAAATCGGTCATCTGCGGTGTACTTAGCCTTTACCGCAAATATGCCGTTTGCCGTACGGTAGCCGGAATTCAAAAAATCAGCACTCTTGTTTAAATTTTTGGATATACCGCTTTATTTCCTTCAGCTGCCGGGTATTGATGCGGACATTGCCCTCCCCGTCCCTGAGCGGCTGCCCGTTTTCATCCACTTCTACCGTAGGGCAGATTCCTGCTCCCTCATCATGCTCATTCCAAGCATACCCATGACACAGCCCCGTAGGACAGCTGTCGGCATATTCCCGTGCAAAGCACAGAACCCGATACACATGCGCACCGAGCTCATCTTTTTCCGGCTTCAGCGAGTACCCTTTATAGTCGTATGCCCAGGTAGTCGGATTATCGATGCGCGGACGCTGATCCCTGCCGGCAGTAAACGTGGGAATCAGCGGTAATCCGGTATCGTTATACTTATAACAATAGGCCATATATCTATTCCGAAATTCCGCCTCATCGGCCAGCTTTTTATAGGGCGTATCCGCCTGATTTACACTCAGGCCGTAAAACGAAACCGCATCATAGCTTCCACCGGTGAATTTCGTGCGCCACTCAGTATTATAGACAAACGTAGCCATTTTTACAATATACAGCCTGGGAATCCCCGCTTTTTCAGCCGCGGCCCGGATCTCATCCGCCCGCTTCGGGCCCATTCCGCTGCCGGTCTCGCCGTAGCCGAACACAACGGGCGTACCGTCGGCAAGCTTAAGATAATAATCCTGCTTCATACAGGCAAACAGATCGGCAATAGTCTGCTCGTCCTCCTTTGTGACCCCTAAGATCGCGGCCATTTTAATCCTTCCCGGATTTTTGCTTGCCGCATGGAAACGCCGGGCCGAGCTTAAAGGATCGTCTGTACGGTACCAGCAATAGGCATAATAGTCAAAGCCGGCATCCACTGCATAATCCGTTTCTTTTTCCCATATCTGCTGCGTATATTCGGGAAATTCTACACGCCCGTCAGGGCGAATGGAAGCGAAAAACGGTACGCGATCATGATATTTAGCAGGAGAAAGCGCCCGTGCTACTTGATCGGTAACAAAGGAATAGCTCTCTCCGGTCTTAAAGTACGCATCCCACCGGATAATTCCAATCTTAATTGCTTCCATCGCTCTTCTCTCCGGCATTCTCCACTGCGCCGGTCCCTTTTTTCTTTTTAACGACAATAACCGCCGCCGCGCCGCCTAACACAACAACCGCTGCAGGCAAAGCAATCATCCACCACTGGATGCCGGAAGCAGATCCCTGGTGGTTAAGAATATCCGTAGGCTTTACCTCTGCCGTGCTCTCTTTTGCGCGGAAAGCGTCAATCTCCTTTTTCAGCGCGTCTAAACGGTCTGTATTAATCAGATTATTCCCCTCTTCATCCTTCAGCACGCCGCCCTCTTCATCACAGGCCAGAGTGGGACACAACCAGCCTCCTTCATCATGTTCGTTCCAACCGTAAGAAACCAAAAGATTCGGCTGCGTAATCTTTTCGTTTTCCAGTGTCCACTGCATGAATCGGCCTGCATGGGAAGCGATCTCCTCGGCAGTACCGGAAACAGCAAACGCACCTCCATAGGGCAAATTGTTCGGATCCTTCGGATCGCCCTCCACCCAGGAAACGCCTGTTTCAATTCTTGAACGGCCGTCTCTTCCGGCTGTAAAGGAAGGAACGATCTGATATACCGCCCCTTTACTTTCCCTGGCTAAAGCGGCCTTGGCAAACGCCTCAAGCCGGGCGTCCGCAGCCTCTGTCAGCTCCTGGTAACTCATATCCTTCTTAGTAGCGGCCACGCCATACCAGGAAAACGCATCATAGCCGCGGATAGACGCCGCCTGAATTTTAGTAGAATCATGGCCCATGGCGATAATGTAAAGCGAATTTTTCACACCCGCAGTAGCTGCCTGCCTCCGAATCGTTTCAAGATCCTCAGCGGGCCAATCCATTCCATCATAAATAAACAGCACAGGCATACCGTCGACAGTCAGGTAGCAATCCTCCTGCATCGCAGCATAAAGCTCCTGCATTGCAGCTTTTCCACGAATCGATTCCAGAATCCCGCACATTTTTATTAAATTCTTTTTTTCACTGGCCAAATGCGCCTTCCGCGGTTCGCTCATAGCACTGTCGCTTTCGTACCAAAGATAAGCAAAATAATTCAATCCCGCGTCGGCAGCGTATTGTGCCTCCTGTTCCCAAAGGGCCGTGGTATATTCCGGGAACGAGACCCTCCCCTGCTCATCGACCTGAGCAAAAAACGGCGCTGTCCAATGATATTTTGCCGGAGAAAGGCAGCGCGCTACCTGCGAAGCAGGATCCGTGCCGTCATAGGTGGATTTGGTATAAGCATCCCAGCGGATTGTACCAATCTGCAAAGTTTCAGGCCTCGTCGTCTCTTTTTCAGGCACTGCTGTTGAAAGCGGCGCCGAAGGCTCGGGCGTAACGACCGGATCCAGCTTTACCATAGAAAAATTATCTACATAAAAATCTTGAAAAACCTCGTTTCCCATAATCAAATACATATAGGCATTCAAGAAATTATCGCTCACATCAGGAAAATTCCAGTTGTATGTAACTTTTGTCCAGGTACTGGCGTTGATTACCGCTCCCCCGACATGATAATCCCCCTTTTCTTCTGCGGGGCGTTCGTTATACTTGGTATAAATTACAAGGTTCAGGCTCTCCGCCGCAGCCGAGGCGTCCGCCAGCCTTGCCCAACAGGAAAATTGATACGTTCCAGGACCGTATTCATAGACGATTTCATGGATATTATTATAAATAATACTCGAAAAATTCTTTGTTCTGCCGGTAACCAGAAGACCTATTCCGTCATCATCCTGCGCGGCTTCCTCTGTTTCAATCACCGAAGCATTTCCATAGCTCTTCCAAGGATCGCCAAAGCCATCGGCAAAGCTTGAATTTTCCAGCAGATTTTCCGTTGCCGCACCGGCGGAAGCAGTTCCGCCGTTTTCCTGCCCCTGGCCGGCATCTCCGCCGGAATTCTGTGTATTGCCCTGAATCTCCTCGCCGATAACTGTAATGTTATCAATGTAATATTCCTCCGCATAGGCCGCCAGGTTATCCAAACAAAGGGTCCAGCTGCCGGTATTTTTTAAATCAGCATCGGTTACGGTGAATTCACCCTCTAATCGGGTCCATTCCCCCGGCACTGTTTTCACCGTACCGATACGCGGATAGGTATTTCCCGCCGCTGCGGCAATAGAAAGCGACTGATCCTGTGTGCGCACCGTAAGATAGGGGTTCTGCCCACTTTCGGTATAGATATCCATCCCTATCTTGATTGTGCAAGCTTTTTTAGCATTCGCCTGTACAATGCCGCGAATATCCAAAGAAGCCGACGCCCAGGATTTTCCCTCCGCACCGGAAAACTGAAGTACTTTTCCGCTGCCGGAAGGATTAGCCGTTACCGCCACTGTTCCCGCACCGAAGGCCTTCCAGGCGGTATTTCCGCTCTCAAACGTGGAATCCTCCGGGCTCAGCCAGTTATCGTCCCGGGCAAACGAAACCGCCGAAAAAAGCCCTGCCAGCAGCGACGCCAGAACCAGCACAGTAAGAAACCATAGCTGTTTTTTCATTCTTATTCTCCTTTTTATCGTAAAAAATTTTTAGATTCACAAAAAGCTCCGGATCTCAGCGAGCTTATCTGCCGACAACCAAAAAAGCATTTTACTGTTTTATTATACTGTTTTTTAAAAAGAAGAAAAAGGCTAAAAACAAACCTGTTTTTGTATAAAATAAACCTGTTATAAACCAGGTGTTTTTCATGCAAACGATCTATAGTTTTGGCTAAAGCAGCGGTTATACGGGTTTTTTTATTTATTAAAAATATTTTTCTTTGTATAAATGGATTTTTTATCATAAAATATGGACTTTTCTGCTCAAGCCCCACCCCTCTCGAAACGCCGCGGCTTCCTTCCATATTGCCATTTTTAAGTACTTTTCATTCTCATAAAAATGTGATACACTGTTTTTACAATATGAAGCCATACGAAGGGGGATCGCATTTGAAAGAAAATATTACACTTTTGCAAAATGCTATGCCACTGCTAATCGACTGGTACAACGAAAATAAAAGAGCGCTTCCCTGGCGGCAGGACAATAATCCGTATCACGTCTGGCTTTCGGAGATCATGCTGCAGCAGACGCGCATTGAAGCGGTCATTCCGTATTATCAGCGTTTTTTGAATGCCTTTCCCACCGTAGAGGCTCTTGCCTCCGCTGAGGAGGACCGGCTGATGAAGCTCTGGCAGGGGCTGGGCTATTACAGCAGGGCAAGAAATTTAAAAAAAGCGGCGGAGGAGATCACCTCCGTCCATCACGGACGTTTTCCGCAAAGCGCGGAGGAGCTGCGCCGTCTGCCGGGAATCGGGGACTACACTGCCGGCGCCATCGCGTCCATTGCATTCGGGCAGCCCTCCCCCGCCGTGGACGGTAACGTGGT
>CAJMLN010000002.1 GCA_905214315.1 uncultured bacterium
CGGTCGATAGCCTCCAGCATGTCCACGCGTGAAATCACAATTTTATTGCTCAGCTCCGTAGGAATAATGGGCTTATATTTAATAAATTCACCCTCAATCAGCCGGGTAATAATTTTTGTTTCTTCAAGCTCTACCATACAATAGCTCTTCTGGATATAAATCCTTACCAGATCCTCCGTATCGGCAAGGATTTTTGTGATTTCCGAAAGCGCGCGGGCGGGAATAATGGCTTTGATGTTTTCCTCCGCGTCCTCCATATAGGAATTCCGCAGGGCAAGCCGGTACCCATCCAGAGCAACGACGTTAATCGATTCGTTTTCAATTTCAAACAGACAGCCGGTCAGAATCGGCCGCGATTCGTCCACCGCGGTGGCAAACATCGTTTGATTGATCATCTCCCGCAGGGAATTCTGCGGCAGGGTAAAGAATTTTTCCTTATCGATAACCGGCAGCGCGGGATATTCCTCAGGATCCAAAGCGGAAATACTCATTTTGGAATAATTTCCCGTTACGGAAACGCCCTCCCGGTAATTTCCCTTAATTTCGATCATACCCTCAGGCATTTTTCTGATAATTTCAAAAAAGAATTTCCCCGTCAGCACTACCTGTCCTTCTTCTTTTACGTCCGCGGCGATTTTAGTTTGAATCGTTAAAGAAGAATCCGTAGTAGTAAGAACAATTTCATTTCCTTCAGCTTTCAATAAAATCCCCTCGGTAACGGGGTTTACACTTTTGGAGGGCAGTGCCTTGGCGGCAATATTCAGTCCGTTAAGCAGCGTCATTTTATCGCAGGAAAATATCATAATTGGGGCACCTCTTTCATAAAATAGTAGTAGAAATAAATATATCATATATCATAATATACCGTGTTTATACCGTGGAAAACATCAATATCCATAGGAAAACAGGGTTCTTTTTGCCTGCGCGTATGTGGACAGACCGTGGAACGCATGTGGAAAACCTGTGGATATATTTTATATGGTACAGCAGGATATACTCATATACATTATACAGTTTTATCTTGAAATTTGCAATAGTTTTCACATTTTCTGAAAAAGAAAGAGCGGTTTTTGATGTGATTTTGACCCAGCAAAGTAAAAATTTTTAGGAATTCGTTTTTAACCGGTAAAAACACCGGTTTTTTCAATTGTTGTTTTTAAAATAAAGAATTTATTTGTGTTCTTTTACAGTAACGAAAAAGTATTGACGATAGAACTGGAATTGGATTGTTGCTGAAAAGAGAGGAAGGAGATTTGAAAGTATTTTCGATTTTATTCTTTATCAAAAAATCAAAGTTCAAATAGAGGTGAAATATTTTCCATAAAAAATATAATGCCGTTAAATCAGAAAGATTTAAAGTATTCGCTGTGGAATAAAATAAGAATTGCCGTTTTTTAAAAAACAGCAATTCTTAAGACGGCGGCAGAATGATATGCGTTAAAAAACATCCTGCTTTTTAAATTATATCTACGCGGAAAATTTTAATATTTTGCCGTAAATCTGTCAGTTAAAGATATTATTCTTTTTTGTCTTCAAGGTTTTCCCGTATCAGCTGTATGTTATTAAAAAAGTTAAGGCTCAGCATTCCAACCACATACCATAAAAAGGTGCCGATAATAAAACCTAAAAGCTCGGCGAAAAAAAACAGTACTGTCCGGCCGTTTATGATCGCTGTGTTCTCCACCGAGCCAAAGGCGAGAATTCCTAAAATTAAGTAAAGAATAATTCCTGCGCAAAGCAGCCAAAAAATTACGATGATGATTCCCTTATATAAGTCCAGCCAAATACTACTTTTTTCGTTAAACATTTTTCTTCTCCTTTTTGCATTACCGATGCTTCAAAAATAATTTTTTTGTCTATTATAGCATACAAATTCTATTTTGTCTATTATCGTAGACTATATTTTTTCTCTTTTTTGATACCCTAATAAAAAGGGAGTTGTCCGCGATGACAGAATTTGATCCATATGCTGCCGGAAGAGTCATACGCCGCCTTCGAAAAGAAAAAAAGATCTCTCAGGAGGTTTTCAGCGGTTTGGCAGGAATTGCGCGCAGTCATTTGGCTATGATAGAGACCGGAACGAAACAGCCAAATTTTGAAACGATTTGGCGGATTGCCAACGCCTTTGAAATTCCGCCTCATGAACTGGTGGAACAGATTGAAAAACAAAGTGCGGAATCATAATTTTTGTTTCTGAAATGTTGATTTTTCAGTTTCACGCAGGGGGAACTTGCCTAAAGGGCCGATAAGAGCGGCTGATATTGAAATAAAGGCGTTCTTGTGCTTTGCAAAAAATGAAGAAAATCTTGTATTGCAGTTATTTCAAATTTTTTGACAATTTAGGAAAAAATTGTTTTTGCAGCGCTTTAAAAAAGTTATTCACTGAATTCACAACAGGTTATCCCGAGTTTCCACAGATGTTTTTATAAAAACAGAAGAATGTCTCTGTAAAAAACGGACAGACTAAGAAAGCAGTGTCCGTCTTTTTGTGGTTTACAGATGAAAATATGCGGGGCGGCGCTTTTGCAGGTTTCTTTTTGCCGAAAAGAAGATGGAATCTTTTTGATTTTATGCTTTTTTTTGATTGACAAATTATATTCCCATTGATATAATGTGTTTTGTTTAACGGCGGCATAGCTCAGTTGGCTAGAGCATTCGGTTCATACCCGACAGGTCGGTGGTTCAAGTCCACTTGCCGCTACCAATAACGCCTCGTTCACAGGGAGCGGGGCATCCTGCTTTTTTGTCGGTTTTTCGATAAAAGCAGTTTTCCGGAGGCATAGCTCAGCTGGTTAGAGCGCACGCTTCACATGCGTGAGGTCGCGGGTTCGAGTCCCTCTGCCTCCACCATATAAAGACACCATTGAAATCTGAACCCTCAAGTTCAGACTCAATGGTGTTTTTATTATTAAACCCAGTATTTATGCGGCTTTTCGAGGTCGCATTTTCTTTTTGCCAGCCGGACTAAAAACAGAAAAACGCAAATTTTACAATCCGAAGATTTAAAAGCAAACATTTTCGAACCCATTAGTCCGACAGCATGTGTCTTATAAAACCGTGTTCTTCAAGGCATATTCTTCTTCCTTCTGTTCGGGAGTTTTGTATTGCAATTTCCTGTGTGGACGTTTGGTGTTGTAGAATAGAATGTACTTGTCCACCGCACTTCGGAAGTCTGCTTCCGAACGGTATTTCGTTCGATACAGTTCCTCACGCTTCAAAGAAGCAAAGAACGATTCCATCACGGAATTGTCATATGGCACGTGCGCCCGTGAAAAAGAGTGAGTGATGTGTAGTGATCGCATATAGTCGTTCATCGTTTTGGAACGATAGTTGCCACCACGGTCAGTATGGAAGATCAAACTTGAATCCGGTTTACGTGCTTTATAGGCAATTTGAAAAGTCGATTTTACAAGCTGCGTGCTGTTGGTCTTTCCAATTTTATACCCTACTACCATACGGGAATACAAGTCGATAATCACGCAAATGTAATAAGCGTTTTTTCCGTACTTGAAATAGGTAACATCACTAACCCACACTTCGTTCGGCTTACATGTGTCAAACTCTTGGTTAAGATGATTTTTATACTTGCGGCCTTCGTCCTCGTAAAGTTTCTTTGATGACTGTCGGATGCTGAACAATCCCATATCACGCATAAGCGTACGTACCATTTCGTTACTGACTTTGAATCCTTCACTTTTCATAACTGCCGCAATTTTAGCAGCACCGAAGATCTGATTGCTTTCGTCGTAGATCTCCTGTATGCGAAGCCGTAGTTCCTCCCGACGTTTTGCATACCACGTGTTGTCTTTCTTGTTGCGAAGAACGTGGTTGTAAAATGTTCCGCGGGGAATGTCAAACGCATCGCAGATCACATGTACGTTATATTTTCCGTAAAGCTGTTCGGCTGCATATAACCGTTGTCTCAATGGTGATTTCGACGTACAAGTTGCAGATTTTAGAATTTCCACGATATCTTCCAGACGTGCGACCTTATTTTCAAGCAAATGAAAATTGTGGATGTTCACTGTTCTCCTGTTGGCTGCATTTTGCTCCTCTCGGTAAGCACACAGCCAACCGTAAAAAGTGCTTTTTGGTATGCCGGTGTCAGCTAGTATGCTTGCTGATGGCTCCCCGGATATGAAACGGTCGATGACCGATTGTTTTTCTTCTTGGGTGTAAGTCCTTTTCATATTTCCAGCTCCTTTGTGATATTTGTAGAAATTATAGCACATTTAATATATTTCAATTTTTCAATCAAGATAGAATCGTCAAGCTTCATTGACAATTAAAATTGAAGGTGGTATAATAATACAAAATAAAAAACAAGGAGATATGAATATGTCGGATTTACAAATTAAAATAACCATGGGTGATTTGGATATTTTTCTTCAAGGAGAAGGTGATCTAGTTTACAAGGTTTTTTCTGACATTAGACAAAATGGTATTGGAGAGCTTAAAAATACCAGTGCTATTAGTACGTCCAAGAACAAGTCCCTTGTTACCGAGATACAAAAATATTCCACAAAAAATGAAGAGGAACTACAAGCAACTATTGAACCGACGGTAACACTTGCCAAAAGCAGAAAAAAGGTGGCACAGTCTGGTGGTCAACTTTTAAAAGATTTGGATTTATCTGAAAGAAATGGTACGGGTAAAAGCTTGAAAGATTTTATTGCCGAGAAGAATGCATCTAGTAACGTACAGAAAACAGCTGCGTTTGTCTATTATCTTCAAAACATACTAAAGATTGAAGAAATTACGATAGATCATATTTTTACATGCTATAAATCTATGGGTTTCCGCATGCCAAACAATTTACAACAAAATTTAACTGACATTTCTAGTTCTAGATATGGATACATTAGTAGAAAAGATGGCAAGTACACAATGACAGTAGTCGGAACTAACTATGTTGAATTCGATATGAACAAGGAAGATTAACATGTTTTCTTCAATAGATGAATTTATCAAATATATCCCTGACTTTAACAGTCTTTCTTCTGGTGAAAGAATTCCTTTCTTTATATATTTTTGCAGCCAAAAAAGTGGACAAGAAGTAACCCCAAAAGAAATAAAAGAATGTTATGACACATTGTTGTTGCCACCATATTCTAATATCTCAGCGTATTTAAGTAAAAAAACTTCCGGAAAGGGTGCCCTTTATTTAAAGAAAAATAACGGATATTTGTTAACAAGAACATATAAAGAGTTGATCGAAAATACGCTTCTTGTTGAATTGGAACTTAAGCCAACAAATAGTTTGATAGATTTGTCCCTACTTGATGGCACCCCGTATTATATTAAAAAAATATCTGAACAAATGAGTTGCTGTTACGATAACGGCTTATATGATGCTTGCCTAGTAATGATGAGGAAACTATTTGAAACATTAATTATTGAGTGTTATGAGCGTTATAGTAGTGTTTCAGAAATCACTGATGCAAATGGTAATTTCTATTATTTGAGCGATTTGATTCCTCGATATTTAGAGAGCACGCATTGGACGGTTAGTCGAAATTTTGAAAAACATATCAAAAACATTAAGAAATATGGAAACCTGAGTGCACACAATCGTAGATTCTTTGCAATAAAATTTGAAATTGATAGTTTCAAATTTGATTTGCGGCAATGTTTGCAAGAAATCATACTTACCATCGACTATATTAATTGGGACAAAAATCTTCATTGTGTTTAAATGAAAACTCCATTAGTATTCCTATTTTATTTGTGAATAATAGTGTTTTTGTTTTACTCCTTAAATTGATACTAAAATTAAATAAAATTTAAAACAGCTGTCAAAAAGATAAATTCCGCAGGGGCTCAAGTCTGTCAACCAAAAAGACATGAAAACACCATTGGCGTCTGAGCTTTGTGGTTTAGACAGCAATGGCGTTTTTTGTTATAAATCCAGTAGTTATGCAAGATTGCGTGCTTCTCATCTTTTCGTTCGAATCGGATAGTGCTTTTACAAAAACGCTGAAATCCTGTGACAAAAAATAAAATGTTCTGCGATTTGAACCGATTTGTTCGATAAGATTTCAGCCTTTTTCATTGTGATAAAAGGCTTCTTTAGCGGTAATTTAATTGTTGTAGTGTACACAGTGCGGTGTTTACTAAAAGATTAGGTATTTAATATTTGCAGACCAACAAAAGTGCGAGGGTTTAACTCCATCAGCCAAAATCGAAAAAATATCTTTTTTATAGTCCTTAGACACGTCGGAACGAGTTACGCTCGTTCCGATTTTTTATTCCATAAAAAATCAGTCACCCGCTCCACTGTTCCTCCTTTTCCGAAAAAGGTCATGCTATGCTTTTGCTGCTCGCCCCAAAACACGCTCGCGACGCTTCGGCTTGCTACCAACCTTTTTCGGGTTGCGCGAGGGTTCGAATATCCTTTCAAAAAATATTTGGAGTCCATTTTGAGGCGTCCTCACACGTCGGAACGAGTTATACTCGTTCCGATTTTTTATTGTATAGAAAATCAGTCACCCGCTCTATTGTTCCTTCTTTTCCGAAAAAGGTCACGCTATGCCTTTGCTGCTCGCTTGTGCGCTCGCAACGCTCCGGCTTGCTACCAACCTTTTTTGGGCTGCAAGAGTTCAATTTCACCAGCCGAATCGCCAAAAATATTTTTTTCATAGCCCTTTTATACGTCGGATCAATGTTCGCCTTACTCCGGCTTATTTTTTGTCACAGATAAAAAATAAGATATCCGTCCGTTTCGGAAGAAAAAATTCCGGAATGCGAATAGGTTCTTATTCTTGATACACAAGGGAACAAATATACTCCTCCTGCCGGAAATTTTGGAGCAGATATCCCTGAATTCGGGGCAGAAGACCGTTTTCATCGGCCGTGTGCACCTGCTTCATTCCCCCCGCCAGGCCGAGGCCGGTAAGCTTTAAATAGGCTTCCTTCGCCGTCCAGACGGAAAAAAAGCGAACGGGATCCCCGCCGATATAGGCACACTCGGCGGGCGTGCCTATCTTTGAAATCAGCCGCGCGTCAAAGGGCCGGAGAAGCTCGATATCCGCGCCCACCGCGCCCTCGTGCACAGCGCAGAGTACCTTGCTGCCGGAATGGCTGATGCTGACCTGCTGCCGGCTGCCGGGCAAATACGGCTTTCCGGCGTCGGTATAGGCCAGCTCTATGGCTTCGGCCGGACACCCCAGCGCTCGGGCAAGCAGCTGCTTGGCCGTATAAATCCCCAGCAGCGTGCGCTTCTGCGCCTCCGCCGAAAGATACCGCGCCACCTGCCGCTTTCGGGCCTCCGCCCGGCAAAGCGCTTCGGCCTCCTCGGGAAACTGCCGGATATCGGCGATTCTGTACTCCATTCCGCTCTCTCCTGCTGCGATGAATTGCAGAAGCGCCCTTTCCTCCGAAAAACCTTCCGCACCTCTATTATAAGAAATTCGGGGTAATTTCGTCAATCGGCTATTTTTTGATTGAAAAAAGTGTCGTCGTAGTGTATAATTTTGAGTACGATAACAAAAAGGAGCGCTTTTATGTTCTGCGACTATATGAAATCGCCCATCGGCATTTTAAAGATTACGGCCAATCACAGCTTTATTAAGGGTATAGTGCTGGTAAGCGCGGCGGATACTCCCCTGCCCAGCGAACTGACCGGGCTGTGCCGGCAGCAGCTGACCGAGTACTTTGAAAAAAAACGCACGGAGTTTTCCCTGCCCCTGGCGCCCGACGGAACCGCTTTTGAAAAGCGAATCTGGCGCCGGCTGTGTCAAATTCCCTACGGAAGCACCATCACCTATCAGGAGGCCGCCGAGGCTGCCGGAAATAAAAACGCCCAGCGCGCGGCCGGTACCGCGATAGGTAAAAACCCTATTTTACTGCTCATTCCCTGCCACCGGGTAATCGGCGCCAACGGCCATTTGACCGGTTTTGCCGCGGGAATGGAGAATAAACGCTTTCTGCTGCTGCACGAGGGCGTAGCCTTAAAGGGAATGCGCTTGGCCGGACAGCCAAGGAACAAAAATCCGCAATAAAAAGGAGCGTATCAACATGAAAATTATCCAGCAAACCAATATGACCTCCAAGCAGAGCATGGGCTATGAGATTATCGCTGAAACCGGGCAGCTGCTTGTAATCGACGGAGGCTACAGCGGCAACGAGGAGGAGCTGCGGCGGCTGATTAAAAGCGCCGGCGGCCATGTGGACCTGTGGCTGATCACCCATCCCCACGCCGACCATCACAACGCGGTAATCGGCGTACTGTCCGATCCGCAGGGCATCACGGTGGACCGCATCGGCACCTCCATGCTGCCGGATTCCTGGGCCGAGGGAAAGGCCGACGCCGAGGATCTGCTGACCTGGAACCGGTTTGAGCGCACGCTTGACAACGTATTTCAGCTTCAGGCAGGGCAGGTGTTTCAACTGGGATCCCTGCGGGTAGAGGTCCTTGCCGGCGCCAATCCCGACCTGGAAATGAATCCGTTTAACAACCAGTCCTGCGTATTCCGTGTAAGTGAGGACGATTTTTCCCTGCTGATTTTGGGTGATCTGGGCGCAGAGGCCGGACGCCGCCTGCTGCAAAAGGGAGTGGAGCTGAAAGCCGACGCCGTACAGATGGCGCATCACGGACAAAACGGCGTGGAGGAAGAATTTTATCAGGCAGTACAGCCCGAATGGGCCTTCTGGCCCACACCCGATTGGCTGTGGCAGAACACCGCCTATTTGGGCGGAGCGCCGGGCACCGGTTCCTTCAAAACGCCCGAGGTCATTGCATGGATGAAAAAGCTGGGCGCAAAAAATATCACCTGCTTCGACCATACCGTAATGTTTGATACCAAAACCAAAAAAACCGTAAAATACTAAGATCTCTCCTTTCCGCATGGGCCGGCGCCTTCGGGCACCGGCCCGCGGTTTTGAAATAAGCGGCGCGGTTCGTTTTTGATGCCGGACGCCCGCGGCAGAGGCGAAAAATAATTTTTACAGAGAGGATATTCCATGAAATACGAATACACCATAGCCGCCTGCACCGGAAAGTGCATCTGCGTAACAGCCGGGCAGAAGATTACCGTGACGGATATCGAGGGACAGCAGGTGGCGGATTTTTTTGCAGAACGCCTGAACGAGCCGGAGGAATTTTTATCCACGGCCGTTACCATTGACTGCAACGCATCCGTCCGCCTAAAGCCGGGCGACTGCATTTATTCCAACCTCTACCGCCCGATGCTGCGGATTCTCGCGGACGACACGGGCGTGCACGATCTGCTGTTTCCCTGCTGCCGCAGGGAGATGTATGATTTTTTCTACCGTAACGGCAAGGACCATCCCAATTGCCTTGACAATATCAACCGCAGCTTAAAGCAAAGGCGGCCGATCATTCAGCCGGTCAACCTGTTCATGCACACAAAGATCCACGAAAACGGACAGGTAACCGTTGAGCCGCCGGTTTCCCGGGCGGGAAGCAGCATTGTCTTTCGTGCCGAAATGGATATGCGCCTGGGCATCGCGGCCTGCAGCGTATCGGAAAGCCGGTGCAACGGCGGAAAGTGCTCCGCCGTTCAGGTGACCGTGGAGGACTGAACGCGCGAGGAATTTCAGCAAAAGCCGAGGAATAGAAATGATAATAGAAAAAATACAACAGAACAATAAAATCTGCGCCGCAGTAAGCGGCGACGAAAAACTGATTACGGACACATCCTCCGCGCTGGATGTGCTTATGGCGGTAAAACACGGCGCCGGAACAGGAAATATCGTAATTGCCAAAAAGCTGATTGCAGAGGATTTTTTTATTCTCAGCACCGGGCTTGCAGGAGAAATTCTGCAAAAATATATAACCTACGGAGGACGCATCGCCATTTGGGGCGATTACTCACACTATACCAGCAAGCCCCTGAAAGATTTTATTTTTGAAAGCAATAAAGGAAAAGACGTATTTTTTACAGCAACGCAGGCCGAGGGCATCGACAGGCTTTGCCGCTAAAGCACTCCGCATCCCGGAACCGGCGTTCTCTGTTTTAACCAAAGCAGTCCTTTTACGCTCCGGTCCCGGGAATCCGGCGGTCCAGAAAACAGACAGAGCTGCGCGCAGACCTTTTGTTTTAAGCGAAAAAACATCCGCAGACATAAAGCCTGCGGATGTTCTGTTTTTTCAGTTTTTTATTCCTTGGTATAGTTATCAAAATAGCCCTGAATATAGATGATCGGCGTGCCCTTGTCGCCGCTGCCGGAGGTCAGGTCGGCCAGAGAGCCGATCAGATCGGTCAGCCGCCGGGGCGTCGTTCCCTGCGAGGCCATCTTTCCCACCAGATCCGCGTCCTTGTGGCGGATATAATCGGAAATCGCCTCCTTCAGCGCGTCACCGCTGAGAGAAGCAAACTCGTTGTCCGCCAGATACTTGAGCTTGACCTCGTTGGGCGTTCCCTCCAGCCCCGGCGTATATGCCGGAGAAACCACCGGATCGGCCAGCTCCCATATCTTGCCCACCGGGTCCTTAAACGCGCCGTCACCGTAAACCATAACCTCCACGTTTTTTCCCGTAGCCCTGCGGAGTTTTTCCTGCACCGAAAAAACAAACTCCTCACAGTGAACCGGGAACAGCTTTACCGTCTCCTCGGTGGCTTTATTCGAGCCCAGCAGGCCGTACTTCTCGTTATAGCCGCTGCCGTTGACGGGGCCTGTTAAAATATCGTCCAGGCCGAACACCTTTTCGGCGCCGCAGCTCTTTAAAATCCGCTTGGTGCGTGCGCGGGTGTGGATATCGCAGCAGAGCACGCTTTTGGTGTACCGGAGAATCGTGCGGCAGTCGTTGGCCAGAATCACTTCCACCTCGGCGCCGCAGGAGGTAATCAGCTCCTTATAATATTCGATGTAATCCACGCCGGTAAAGGTATGCCTGCGGGTGCCGAACAACTCGCGGAACCGGCTTTCGGTCAGAACGTCGCTCCAGGGATTGATGCCTTTTTCATCCAGCGAATCAAGATCGACCAGATGATTTCCCACCTCGTCGGAGGGATAGCTGAGCATCAGCACAATTTTCTTTACCCCCGAGGCAATGCCCTTTAAACAGATGGAAAAACGGTTGCGGCTGAGAATGGGGAAAATCACGCCCACCGTGTCGTCGCCGAATTTCTGCGCCACATCGGCGGCAATATCTTTAATATTTGCATAATTTCCCTGGGACCGTGCCAGTACGGCCTCGGTAACGGCAACAACGTCTTTATCACGGATCGTAAAGCCGTCCTCCCCCTCTGCGGCGCGAAGCACGCAGTCGGCGGTAATTTGGGCCAAATCGTCACCCTCGCGGATAATCGGCGCCCGCAGTCCGCGGGAGACGGTACCTATAAAACGTTCCATAGTTTTTCTCCTCTCTTATGCCCGGCAAACGGGTATTGTCTTTTTCTGCCGTATATAGTATAATGAAAAGCGAATTATTAGTAAAGTTAATATTTTTAATAGATTTCATAAGCGAGGCTAATTTATGGATATCAAATTGGACGCCTACCGCATCTTTTATGCGGCGGCAAAAGAACAAAGCTTTTCCAAAGCGGCTCAGGAGCTGTTCATTACGCAGTCGGCGGTCAGCCAGTCGATTAAAAACCTGGAGCAGCGGCTCCAAACGGCGCTGTTTGTGCGCAGCAAACGGGAGATCCGCCTGACCCCCGAGGGCGAAACGCTCTACGAATATGTAAAAAACGCACTCTCCTTGCTTGAAAAGGGGGAAGGCGAGCTGCTGCGCTTTCAAAGCCTGGAGCAGGGACAGCTGCGCATTGCCGCGGGCGACACGCTTTCACGGTACCTGTTGCTGCCGTTTTTAGAGGCTTTTAACCGGAAATATCCGATGGTCCGCGTCAGCATCGTCAACCGTACCAGCCCGCAGTCGCTGGCGCTGCTGAAGGCAGGACAGGCCGATCTGGCCTTTGTCAACCTGCCGTTAAGCGACGAGGCCGTGGAATTCCGCCCGTACCGCCGGGTACAGGAAATCTTTGTGGGCGGAAGTCGGTTCCGCGCCCTTACCCAAAAACCCGTGCCTCTGCATCAGCTGCCGCAGTATCCCCTGATCTTTTTAGAGCGCAGCTCCAATTCCCGCATGGCCGCGGAGGCGTTCTTTTTCAGCCGGGGAATTTCCCTTTCACCTGATATTGAGCTGGGCTCCCACGACCTTCTGCTGGAGTTTGCCAGAATCAATCTGGGCATCTCCTGCGTAACGCGGGAATTTTCCGAGCATTATCTGCGGACACAGGAGCTGTTTGAAATCAAAACCGACGAGCCTTTGCCGCCGCGCCATGTGGGAATATGCACCCTAAAGGGCGTCAGCGCCTCCGCCGCCGCCCGCGCGTTTTTAGAGCTGCTGCAATAGATGTAAAAATTGCATGGAGCCTGAATTTTGGTGTCCCGCTTTTCTGCTCCTTTTGAAAAGAAAGAGGGAAAACTGAGTAAAAAAAGACGGATTCCACCTTTTTGGCAAAATCCGTTTTACTGTTTTGTTTTTGCGGCAGAAGCGCTGTTTTTGCTTACAGCTCAGCAAAATATTTAATGGTGCGTACCATCTGGCTGGTATAGGAGTTTTCGTTATCATACCAGGAAACAACCTGTACCTGATAGGTATCATCATCGATCTTGGCAACCATCGTCTGGGTTGCATCAAACAGGGAACCGTAGGTCATGCCGATTACGTCGGAAGAAACGATCTGATCGGTATTGTAGCCAAAGGAAGCGGATGAAGCAGCCTTCATGGCGGCGTTGATGCCCTCTGCGGTAACATCCTTGCCTTTTACTACAGCCACAAGAATCGTGGTGGAGCCGGTGCAGGTGGGTACACGCTGGGCAGAGCCGATCAGCTTGCCGTTAAGCTCGGGAATAACCAGGCCGATGGCTTTGGCCGCGCCGGTGGAGTTGGGAACAATATTCTGCGCGGCGGCACGGGCACGACGGAAATCCCCCTTGCGGTGCGGGCCATCCAGCACCATTTGATCACCGGTATATGCATGAACAGTGGTCATAATACCGCTCTGGATGGGAGCGTAATCGTTCAGGGCTTTTGCCATGGGCGCCAGACAGTTGGTGGTGCAGGAGGCGGCGGAAATCACCTGATCCTCTTTGGTCAGAGTATTTTCATTTACGCTGAAAACAATGGTTTTCAGATCTTTGCCCGCGGGGGCGGAGATCACGCATTTTTTAGCGCCGGCGTTGATATGCGCCATTGCTTTTTCCTTGGAAGTATAAAACCCGGTGCATTCCAGAACAACGTCAACGCCGATCTGGCCCCAGGGAAGGTTTGCCGCATCCTTTTCGGCATAAATTTTAATGGTTTTGCCGTCTACGGTAATGCTGTCCTCACCGGCTTCTACGGTATGGCCTTTGGCAACATAACTGCCCTGCGCGGTATCATATTTAAGCAGATGGGCAAGCATGTCCGGGCTGGTGAGATCGTTAATGGCAACTACTTCATAGCCCTCGGCACCGAACATCTGCCGGAAAGCAAGACGGCCGATACGGCCGAACCCGTTAATAGCAACTTTTACTGACATATTCAAGTTCCTCCATATTCCTTTAATTTACGTTCCCTATTTTATACCATTATTGCTTTTTATGCAAGTGAATATACCGTGAAATTGAGATTTTTTAAGAAAACCCCGCTTTTTAGAAATTATTTTTGCCTGATAACGGAAATTTTTTATCGGAGGATTTGATGAAAGCCATTGCAAAATAACATCGAGCTTTTTTATCTGCATTTTTTTAAATATTTTCTATATGCAACAAATATTCTACCAAACCAAGCTAAAGAAAATATTATGGACATATAACTCTTTATTTGTTATAACTGCAAATCCCAGTAAGCAATCCCAAATAATAAAAAATGATCTTACATTTACTTTACATGTTTTTGCAATTTTATTTAAGCATCAAACAAATGCTTTTTATCAATATACTAATTCCAAATATCAAAAATGGTATCTATTCTTGTTAATAAAGCCCTTGTTGTAAATAAAATACAACTACAGATACTATCAAAGCTGTTATTATTCTCTTTGCAGAGCCTATCATTTTTCTTCCCTTTACTATGATTTGTTTGTTGCGCTAATTCATTCAAACAAAAAATAATTGATATTAAAAAAATATTAAATTGAGTTTTGATTGGCTTTAATATAGAATATTTTGGAAAGAGAATAAATTTCGTAGCATGGGATTCGCTCCCTTTTTGTATTTTTCACTTCCTGAAGCGGGAGCTTAGTATTCCTGCGGACCGGTATTTCTATTGCATCACAGGCGTCTGTGTTTTACCGTAGGGTGCGGATATAGGCGTCGATCAAAAGAGCGTCCTCCGAGAGCTGGTGTGTCAGCTCCTCCAAAGAGGAAAATTTTTTTTCATCGCGGATCTTTTTTAAAAAGCTTATCGTGATTTTTTTTCCGTACACATCGCCTCGGAAGCCTAAAATATGTGTTTCTACCGAAAGCGTTTGTTCGCTGGTTACCGTAGGGTTGATGCCGATATTGGTCATTCCCTTATACAGCCGGCCTTCCAGCCGGCACACCGTTGCATATACGCCCCGCCCGGGAATCAGCTTTTCCTCTGATACAGAGGTGTTTACGGTAGGAAAGCCGATGCTTTGTCCGATATGCCTGCCGTGCACGGTAGGACCGCTCACAGAATAGCCGCGCCCCAACAAAAGCGCCGCTGTTTCCGCGTCGCCGGCGCAGAGCGCGCTGCGAATACCTGTACTGCTGATGACGCGCTGCCGGGAATCCAGTACTGGCGGAACGATTTCCGTTTGATAGCCGTATTTTTGCCCCAGCTGTTTCAGCAAAAGGCAGTTTCCCTCTGCTTTTTGGCCAAAAGTATGGTCAAACCCCGCGATAATCGTCTGCGGCCGGAATCTTCGGCACAGCCAGCCGATATATTCCTCCGCCGGTACGGCGGCTTTTTTTTCGTCAAAAGGCTGCATAAAAACCTCGTCGGCCCCGTATTTCTTCAAAAGCATGGTCTTTTCCTCCGGGGTGGTCAGGAGCTTGACGTCTTTTTTGAAAAACGCCGCGGGGGGACGGGAAAAGGTACAGGCAATTACCGATCCTGCGAAAGCTTCTGCGCGTTTTATCAGCGCCTGATGCCCCAGGTGCACCCCGTCAAAGGTGCCCAAAACAAGCGTGCTCACGGGGTTCCTCCCAGACGGCACCGGATCTGGTAAAGGCCGTCCCTGAGGCAGCCGATGCCGATAAACGTATTTTCACAATACAGCCGGACCGGCTCGTTTTCTTTTGCCGCCGCCGGGTCAGCTGCCAGCGCGGCTGCAACGGGATTTCCATTCTGCAGTTTTTTTTGGGCCGCCGCGGAAAAATATACCGCCGGCAGAAAGGCGACGGCCTGATCCATCGGCACCAGAAAAGAAAAATCGTTCTCAGTCACACGCCGCTCTATTTCCGCAATGGGTAAGGCCTCTTCCACACGAAAGCCTCCGGCACTTTCGCGCAGAAGATGCCGCATATGCGCCCCGCAGCCCAGGGCATTGCCCAGATCCTCGCAGAGCGTGCGTATATAGGTGCCCTTGCCGCATATAACCCGGATTTCACATTCGTTTTTTTCTACCGGAGAAAGCACGGTAAGGCTTTCGATCTCGATTTCGCGGGGCTGCCGCGCTACCTCTTTGCCCCGGCGGGCAAGCGCATACAGCCGTTGGCCGTCCTGTCGCAGGGCCGAATACATCGGCGGCACCTGCTGAATGCGTCCGGTGAGCTTTGCGGCCGCGTCCAGCAGCTCTTGGTGGGAAAATGCCGGCGTGTGTTCGGCAAGCACCCTGCCGGAAGCGTCCTGGGTATCGGTGATAATGCCGAAGCGCACCCTTGCTTGATAGGTCTTGTGACGGGAGGTGAGAAAATCGAACAGCCGGGTGGCCTGCCCTACGCAAACGGGCAGTACACCCTCGGCGTCCGGGTCCAGCGTGCCGGCATGGCCGATACGCCGTTCATGCAGCACGCCTTTTAATTTATTTACCACGTCGCCTGAGGTCCAGCCGGGCTCCTTGTATACATTGATGACGCCGTTCATGCCCGCAGCACCTCTTTTAACGCATTTAACAGCTGCTCCAGAACCTGCTGCCGCGTGCCCGGAAGGTTGCAGCCCGCGGCCAGCTTATGTCCGCCGCCGCCGAACGCAGCGCAGACGGCCGAAACGTCATATTGCGGAAGGCAGCGCAGGCTGGCCTTGTAGCCATCCTCCGTCTGGCGGATAAAAAACGCGATATGCGCGCCTTCTACGCTGCGGCACAGCTCTACCACATCGTCCGAATCAGCCTGCTCCGCATGAAAGGCGCTGTAGTCGTCCGCATCAAGATACGTATAGGCCACCCGGCCCTCAAAAGCGGTGGCAAGATGTTCAATGGCCCGTCCCCTCAGCCGTATTTTCTGCAGCGCGGCCGTCTGAAACAGGATTCCGGTCAGCTCATCCTGCCGGATATCGTATTCATACAGCGCGGCTGTCTGCCGGACCTCCTCTGCGGTAACGCCGTTGTGCGAAAGCCTTCCGGTATCGGTGGAAACGGACACGAACAGCGCCCGTGCCATATGCGTATCCAGCGCGATTTCCAGCTCCTTTAAAAGCTCCATTACCAAAAATCCGGCGGCGCTGTGCGGATAGACCGCATTCACCTGTGCATAGAACGTGTTGGTTCTGTGGTGATCAAGCTGCGCGGTTCGCTTTATGGTTTTTAACAGCTGCGCGCAGCTTCCCAGCCGCGCCTCATCGCTGCAGTCCACGCAGATGACGCTGTCGAAGCGCTTCAGCTTTTCCCGTTTTGTTAAAGAGGCAATTTCCTCTATTTTCATAAAAGCTGCGGGAATATTCCCCTCGCAGAACCACTGCGCGCGCTTGCCCAGCTTTTCAAGGGCATAAATAAGGGCGGCGGCACTGCCCATAGTGTCGCCGTCCGGTGAGATGTGCGAGATGACTGCAAAATTTTCACCCTGTTTTATAAAATCTGCCAGCTGTCTCATTTTTCTTCCTCTTTAATCTGATTTAAAAGCTCGCTGATGTGTATGCTGTAGGCAATGGAATCGTCCGGCACAAAGGTCAGCTCGGGCATTTTGCGCACCTGAATCCTTTCGGAAAGCCGGCGCTTGATAAAGCCCTTGGCCTTCTCTAGGCCGATAAAGGTCTGTTGTTTTTCCTCGTCCGTACCGTACACGGTAAAAAATACCTTACAGTACTGCAGGTCATTGCTCAACTCCACCCGGATGATGCTGCATAGCGTTCCGATCCGCGGATCGTGCAGCTCGTTCCTTAAAATATCGGCCAGCGCCCGCTGGATTTCAAGCCCCAGCCTGTCTGAACGTTTATACTGCATAGCTTCTCCTTATCTTGCGATCTCTTCCATAATAAACGCCTCGATCACATCGTTTTCCTTAATATCGTTATAGCCCTGGATGCCGATGCCGCATTCGTAGCCGGTGGCTACTTCCTTCACATCGTCCTTAAACCGGCGCAGCGATTCTACCTCGCCCTCATGGATAACAATATTATCCCTCAAAAGGCGGAGTTTACTCGCGCGGGTAATTTTACCGTCGGTCACATAGCTTCCGGCAACCGTGCCGTGGCCGGGAACCTTAAACGTCTGCCGTACCTCGGCATGGCCCAGAATTACTTCCTTAAACTCCGGCGCCAGCATTCCTTTCATAGCCGCTTCGATGTCCTCAATTGCGTTATAGATTACGCGATAGAGGCGGATATCAATTTTTTCATGCTCGGCCATAGCGCGTGCAGTGGAATCTGGGCGCACGTTAAAGCCGATAATAATGGCATTGGAGGCCTGTGCCAGAATCACGTCGGAATTAGTAATAGCGCCCACGCCGCCATGCAGGGCTACGACCTTGACTTCCTCGTTGGAGAGCTTTTCAAGCGCCTGTTTTACCGCTTCCACGCTGCCCTGTACATCGGCTTTGATGATCAGGTTCAGCTGCTTCATTTCGCCCTCCTGGATCTGCGCGAACAGATCGTCCAGCGAAGCTGCGGTTTTGGCCTTTGCCTGGGCGGATTTGATCTTTGCCCGCCGCTCCTCGGCTACCTGACGGGAAAGCTTATCATCCTCGGTGGCATAGAGCTGATCGCCTGCTTCGGGAACCTCATTAAAGCCCAGAACCTCCACCGGGGTAGACGGCGGCGCTTCCTCCAGGCGCTCGCCCCGGTCGTTCATCATGGCGCGCACGCGGCCGAATACCGTACCGGCTACGATGGTATCGCCCACATGCAGCGTACCGTTCTGCACCAGCACTGTTGCCACGGGTCCTCTGCCCTTATCCAGCTTGGCTTCGATAATAATTCCCTTGGCCATAACGGTGGGGTTGGCCTTATAGTCTTCTACCTCGGCCACCAGCAGGATCATCTCCAGAAGCTTGTCGATGCCCTCCTTGGTGTAGGCGGAAACGGGAACTATGATGGTGTCGCCGCCCCAATCCTCGGGAACGAGTTCATGCTGCGTCAGCTCGGTTTTTACGCGCTCCGGATCGGCCGCGGGCTTATCCATTTTGTTAATGGCCACAATAATCGGCACCTCGGCCGCTTTGGCGTGGTTGATGGCCTCTATTGTCTGGGGCATCACGCCGTCGTCTGCGGCGACTACGATGATCGCAATATCGGTAGACTGTGCGCCGCGGGCGCGCATCGAGGTAAACGCCTCGTGCCCCGGGGTATCGATAAAGGTGATTTTTTTCTCCCCATGGCTGATCTGGTACGCACCGATATGCTGGGTAATGCCGCCGGCCTCGCTGGCGGTTACATTGGCATGACGGATTGCGTCCAGCAGCGAGGTTTTTCCGTGGTCAACGTGTCCCATAATGGTAACCACGGGCGGTCTTGTGCTGTAGCCTTCGCCGGTCTGATCGGTATCGTCGGCGATATCAATGAGGGTATCCTCAAAGGTCTTAGTCAGCTTCTGCTCCAGCTCTATGCCGTATTCCATAGCCACCATCAAGGCGGTTTCATAGTCGATCTCCTGGTTCACAGTGGCCATAACGCCCATCAGGAACAGTTTTTTTACAATATCCGCTGCGGGCTTGCCTAGTTTTTCGGAAAGGTCTTTAATCAAAATCGTTTCGGTAGTCATAACCGCGCTTTCAATCACGATCGGCTCAATGGTCTTTTTGACCTCTTTCTTTTCCTTTTTGGGCTTTCTTACGCGGAAAAATTCTTCCTCCTCTGCGCCGGGCGCAGGCTGACGCCGGTCTCTTCTGGTATTCTTCGGCGTTTGTTCGGAATTTTCATGGTTTTTCCGGTACATTTTTTTATTCGGATCATAATTGCTTACCCGTTCTTTTTCAGCAACAGGCATGGCGGGAGCCATTCCCGGGGTCCGCGGCTGCTGCGGGCGGGGCTTGCGCTGCTCACCGGCGGCGCCATCCTTATTGGCGCGGAACGGCGGCCGTCCCTGGGATGGCTGCGTACCGTCTTCCCGGCGCGGACGCGCCGTGTTATTTTGATAACCGCTGCTGGGGCGCTTGAAGCCGCGCTCTTCGGGCATTTTTGTTTCCTTTCGGGGCTGGTTTGCGGGGAGGGGGGATTTCTTTTCCTCTGCTTTGGGCTGTACGGCCGGCTCTTCCTGTACAGGGGCGGCCTGTGCGGCTTCCTCCTTTGCTGCTTCGGCCAGCGCTTCGGCTTCTTCCCGGGCTCGCTGCGCCTCATATTCGGCGCGGGCCTGCTCCTGCTCCGCCCTCTGCTGCGCGCGGCGTTCTTCCTCCGCTCTTGCCAAAATAGCGCTGTTCTTATCTGAAAGCGCTTTTTTCTGGGCCTCCAGCGTCTGCTGTGCCCTGGCTATTTTCTCAAGCAATTCGTTGCTCGCCTTTTGAATGTCTGCTGCTTTGCTCATTTTTTAACCCCCAAATTCAGGTTGATCTCATTTATGATTGCATCGGCAAACTGCTTGCCGGTAATGCAAACTGCCTTGCGCTCGGGCTTGCCGATGGCCGCTCCAAGCCGGTCGTCATCCAGCTGATACACCGGCACGCCTCTGAATAGAGCCAAATCGGCATAGTGCTTCAGCGTGTTTGGCGAAACCGCCGCCGAAAGCAATACCACCAGTGCTTCCTTGCTTTTAATGGCGTTTTCGCAGCCCTGCGCGCCGGAGACCAGCTGCCGCGTTTTAGCGGCAAAGCCCACAAAGGTCATCAGCCGCGCGCCGTTTTTTATTTTATCCATTAATCTCCTTTTCCAGTGCCTGAAAGACCTCGTCACCCACAGCGGCGTCAAACGCGCGGGAAAGCGCACGGGTTTTGATGCTTTGTTTTAAGCATTCGGCATTGCGGCACAGATAGGCGCCGCGGCCGGAGGCTTTGCCGGTTGTATCCAGCCTAATTTCGCCCTCAGGTGTGCGGATGACGCGCACCAGTTCGCGCTTGGGCTTCATTTCCCGGCATCCTAAGCACATGCGCATCGGTGTTTTTTTCGTTTTCACTTGTCCCCCGCCTCTTCTAGGCCCTCTGCCTGACTCTGTGATTTGATATCAATATTCCAGCCTGTCAGCCGGGCGGTAAGCATGGCGTTCTGCCCCTTTTTGCCGATGGCCAGGGAAAGCTGATTATCCGGCACAATGACGGTAGCCTTCTTTTTGGCCTCGCCCTCTTCGATTTTTACCAGCAGAACCTTGGAGGGGCTTAATGCGTTGGCGATATAGGTTACCGGATCGTCGCACCATTTGATGATATCGATTTTTTCATCGTTGATTTCGCTTACAATGTTGGCCACGCGCGTGCCCTTGGGGCCTACGCACGCGCCTAAAGGATCTACGTTCGGATCCTCGCTGTATACGGCGATTTTGGTTCGGGAGCCGGCATCGCGCGCGATTGCTTTAATAATAACAACGCCCTGGGCAATTTCGGGCACTTCCAGCTCAAACAGCCGCTTGATCAGCTGCGGATGTGTGCGCGAAACGGTAATGGTAGTGCCGTACTGCACCTTTTTTACCTCGGAAACATATACCTTTAAGCGCATACCGGGCACGTAGTGCTCGCCCTCAATTTGTTCCTTGGGGGGAATTACGCCCTCTAATTTGCCCAGCTCTACATAGACGTAGCCGTTTTCCACCCGCTGTACCACGGCGGTAAGCAGTTCGTTTTGCTTGTCGGCATATTCGCTGTATACCTGGCCCTTTTCTGCTTCGCGCAGGCGCTGGGTGATTACCTGACGCGCCGTCTGCGCGCCGATACGGCCGTAATCCTCGGGGGTATCCTCCACTTCAACTTTATCGCCCACCACGGCGCCGGGCAGCAGCTCCTGCGCGTCCTCTACGGAAATTTCCAGAAGATTATCGTATACATCCTCCACTACCGTTTTTACAATGTAGCAGCGCACGTCGCCGGTTTCTCTGTCCATGTGGGCCACAAGCGTTGCCGCGTCGCTGAATTCCCGCACTTTTTTATAGGCCGATACCATGGCAAGCTCAATGGCCTCATAGAGCATTTCTGCGTTGATGCCCTTTTCACTCTCCAGCATTTTAATCGCGCTGATCAATTCTGAATTCATTTCTTCCTCCATTTTTCAGAAGCCTATATAAGGTCTGATGCAATTTAAATTATTTCTCTTTACCGTCATAACGCCGTCCGCGTGTTCTATTACAACGGCTTCGTCGTCAAACGTTTTCAGCACGCCGATGAATTTCTTTTTTTTGCCCTCTTCAGGTTTTTTCAGGCGAAGCTCTATTTCTTTACCGATATTGCGTTCAAAATCCCGGTCAGTTTTCAGGGGACGGTCTCCCCAGGTGCTTACGCACAGGCAGTAGGGAGCACCGCCGGTGGGATCGGCTGCCTCCACGGCCTCGTCAATGGCGCGGGAAACGGCCTCGCAGTCGTCAATAGTCACGCCAGGCTCGCGGCAGATATAAAAATTAAGGCACATCTGTCCGGCCTCACGCGCGTATTCCACATCGGCCATTTCAAAGCCCATAGCCTCAATGATTTTTTGTGCGGCGTTCCCGGCAAGCTCGGCAGCTTTTGGCATAAAGCCCCTCCTTCAAAAATGAAGAGTGGGATATTCGCCCACTCTCGCAAGAACTATTGTGTGTATTATGATACCATACACCCTAAAAAATTGCAAACATTATTTTAAATATATTTTGTATTTTTACGCCGGCTTTATACAAATAAATGTTTTTTATCTGTTTTTATAAAAAACGCGCTTTTTGTAAACAACATTTTTTCCTTTGTTTTGCCGGAATCGATGAAACGCTTTCTGCTCTAAAAGCAGCGCATTTTGCTTTTACGCAGCAGGCTGAAGGAGGATATTGTCGATTTTGACGTCTTCCCATCCCTTTGCGGCGGGATCGTAATACACCGTTACCGGTTTTTCCGGTGTTGCGCCGAACGTAAAACGGTCAAGTCCCTCCGGCATATCGCCTGCAAACGTCACGCTCTTTAAACCGGAGCATCCTTCAAAAGCCATGTCTCCGAGCCTTTTCAAGCTCTTGGGAAAGGTTACGGTCTCCAGCGCGGTACAGGCATAAAACATGCTGTTCCCCAACGAGGTAACGCCTTCCTCCAGAATAAGCGAGGTCAGGGCCGTATTTCCCGCAAAATGCCCGTGGCCGGTATCGCCCCAGCTTTCGATATTGCCGGTTATGCGTACCTCCTCCAGTGCCAAACAGTAGTGAAAAGCCTGAACGTCAATCGTTTTAACCGTTTCCGGAATCGTGATCCTTTTCAATCCGGAATACGCAAAGGCGTGAACGCCTATGGATTCCACGCTCTCAGGAATTTCAATTTCCTCCAGCGCCGGGCAGTAGCTGAAGGCGCCGTAGCTGATCGTTTTGATACCATTCTGTAAATGCACTGTTTTCAATGTTTTGCAATCCCTAAACGCGTAGGAATAATCGACGATAGCCGCCGGAATCGTTACCTCTTCTATTTGGCTTTCACTGAAGACGGATGCTTCTATTCTGACGGGGAACCCATCGATTTTATCCGGAAGAACGAGGCTGCTGTCGGATCCGGTATACTTTGTGATAACCGCAATGTCTTTTATTATTTCATATTCAAAATCTCCCTCGATTTTTGCGGTGGGAATGGGCACCGGCTCATCGTTTCCGGTGCCGATAGGCCTGAAAACCAAATCCTCGATTTCCGTATTCTCCCATCCTTTGGCCGCGGGATCATAGTATACGACGACCGGCTTTTTTGGCTCGGCATTCAGCGTATAGCCTTGCAGAGCTTCCGGCTTATCGCCTAAAAACGTTACGCTTTGCATCGAAGAACATCCGGAAAACGCCGAAGCACCAAGGTTCGTCAGGCTCCGGGGAAAGGTTACGCTCTCCAGCGCGGTACAGCTGATAAAGGAATACGGGCCTATTTGGGTAACGCCTTCGTCTAAAATGACGGTGGTCAGGGCGGGATTTCCCGCGAACTGTCTGTCAAACAGCCAGTTTTGTATATCGCCTGTAAGATGTACCTCCTCCAGATTGGGGCAGCTATAAAATGCATAGCCCTCAAGTGTTTGGAGCTTTTTGGGCAGTTTAACCTTTTTCAGGCCGGAAAAAGCGAAGGCATTTGTACCTATTTTTTCTATGCTCTCAGGAATTTCGATTTCCTCAAGCGCGGCGCATGCGTAGAATGCGTAACTATCAATCAGCTTTAACCCTTTTTGTAAATGGACTGTTTTTAAGGTGTTACATTCTAAAAAAGCACCGCTATATTCCTGAACGGAAGCCGGAACGGTCACCTCTTCTACATTGCTTTGGGTAAAAGCGTTTTCCCCGATGGTGCGGACCGGAAGCCCCTCGATTTTATCGGGAATGACAACGCTGGTATCGGAGCCGGTATATTGGGTGATGGTTACGGTGTTTTCGATGATTTCATATGTAAAATCACTGGCCGGGTTTGCACGGGGACTGCAGCTGACGCCGGAGAGAATAAAGACGGCGAGCAGGAAAGAGGCGAATAGCTTTTTCATAAAAACAGACTCCTTATACGAGTTGACAGTATCATACGATAAAATCGTTGTACAGTCAACAAAAACATTTTAAATGTAGTAAAACTTAAAAATTTACTGCATAAAAAATAAACCGGAAGGTGTCCGGTTTATTTTCAGGTTATCTGTCAGATGGCGTCAAACAGGCTGATCTGCTGGCTTTTGGGAAGATCGCGCAGGCAGCCGCAGGACTCCAACGCCTGCAGAAGCGTGCTGGAGAGCTTGGTGCGGGAAAGCAGGTCGTCCTGGGATTTAAACGGTTCCTCTTTCCGTGCCTCCACAATGGAATAGGCGGCCGTTTCGCCCAGCCCCGGCACTGCGTTCAGCGGTGGCCGGATCCGGTTATCGTCTGTTACGGTAAAGTTCAGCGCCTGAGATTCGTAAATATCGATATCCGCAAATTCGATGCCGCGCATCTTCATCTCCAGCGCCATTTCCAGCATGACGAGGATTCCCTTTTCCCGCGGATTCAGATTGGAACGGGAGTGATAATCTTCTATCAGCCGCTTCAGCTGCTGGGGTGAATCCTTGGCCACGCTGATTTCAAAATCGTCGGCCCGCACGGTAAAATAGGTGGCGTAGTACTGGTGGGGCTTGTACACCTTGAACCAGGCGATACGGATGGCCATGGTTACGTATGCCGCGGCGTGAGCCTTGGGGAACATGTATTTGATTTTGTGGCAGGAATCGATAAACCATTCGGGAATGCCGTGCTCGCGGATGGCCTGCTCGTTTTCCGGCGGAAGGCCCTTCCCCTTGCGCACCAGCTCCATGGTTTTAAAGGACATCAGCGCGTCGCAGCCCTTTTGGATCAGGGTATTCATAATATCCTCACGGGTACAGATGCATTCGCCGATGGCGGCGGTGCCGCTGTCGATCAGCTCTTCGGCGTTGCCGGTCCATACGTCGGTGCCGTGGGAAAGTCCGGAGATTTTAATCAAGTCTGAAAATGTTTTGGGCTTGGTCTTTACCAGCATTTTGCGGGTAAAGGCTGTGCCGAATTCGGGGATGCCGAAGGTGCCCACGGGGGAGCCGATGTCCTCCTCGGTCACCCCTAAGGACCTGGTGGAAAGAAACAGGTCCATGACCTTGGGGTCATCCAGCGGAACGTCCTTTTTGGCGTCGATTCCCGTAAGGTCCTCCAGCATACGGATAACCGTGGGATCGTCGTGGCCGAGAATATCGGCCTTTAAAATCGTATCGTGCAGCGATTCAAAGGTAAAATGCGTGGTAATAATGCCTTTTTCCGGATCGTTGGCCGGATACTGCAGGGGTGTGAACTCGTTGATATCATAGGCCTTGGGAAGGATAACCACGCCGCCGGCATGCTGGCCCGTGGTGCGCTTGACCTCGATGCAGCCGTTTGCCAGGCGCAGAACCTCCGCCATGCGCGGCTTGCCCAGGCCGTATTCCTCGCAGTATTTTTTTGTGTAGCCGATGGCGGTTTTATCGGCCACGCCGCCGATGGTGCCGGCGCGGAACACGTACTTTTCCCCAAAAAGCTCTTCAATATATTTATGCACTACCGGCTGATACACGCCGGAAAAGTTCAGGTCGATATCAGGCACCTTGTCGCCGTCAAAGCCCATGAACACTTCAAAGGGAATGTTAAAGCCCAGCCGCAGCAGCTCGGCGCCGCATTTGGGACACTTGGCTTTGGGCAGGTCGATGCCGCAGTCGTATTTCGTCAGGTCGATATTAAAATCGGAATACTGGCACGCGGGGCAAACATAATGAGGGGTAAGGGGGTTTACCTCGGTAATATTGGCCATGGTGGCCGCAAAGGAGGAGCCCACGCTGCCCCGGGACCCTACCAGATAGCCGTCGGAAAGCGATTTCTTTACCACCTTGTGGGCGATTAGGTACAGCACCGCGTAGCCGTGCTTGATGATGGCCGTCAGCTCTTTCTCCAGCCGCTTAGCCACGATTTCCGGCAGGGGATCGCCGTAGAGCGCCTTGGCGTTGGATTCGCACATTTCGCGCAGCTCTTCCTCGGCGTTGTCCATCTCGGGCGTATAGAGGTGATCGCGGGGGAAGGACTCCATTTTTTCGCACTGATTGGCGATCATCCGCGGATTTTTTACCACGATTTCATAGCGCTTGTCCTCGGGAAGGTAGTAGAATTCATCCAGCATTTCCTGCGTGGTGCGGTAATACAGCGGCGGCTGGATATTGGCCTCAGGATATCCCTCGGCGCATTGGATGATGCTGCGGAACACAGCGTCACGCGGCAGAAGGTAATGCACGTCGCCCGTGGCAATGACGGGCTTATTGAGTCTTTCGCCCAGCTCAATGATCTTTTTGTTCAGCTCGATCAGATGCTCAGTATCCCTTACCGCGCCTTCGCGCACCAGAAACTCGTTGTTGCCTAAGGGCTGCACTTCTAAATAGTCATAAAACCGGGCAATCTGCTCCAATTTCTGGTCCGACGCACCGCGGATCATGGCCCGGTACAGCTCGCCGGCCTCACAGGCCGAGGCAATCAGCAGCCCCTCCCGATGCTCCTGCAAAAGCGACCGCGGAATCTGCGGCCGTTTGCGGCGCAGATGGTGAAGGTGCGATTCGGTGATCAGGGAATAGAGATTAAACAATCCCTTTTTATTTTTGGCGTAAATGATAATATGATAGCTGTCGCCGTTATCGGTGGACATCAGCCTGTTCAGCTCTCCGACGGTGTGAGCCTGCTTTTCCTCCAGCAGCTCCAGCAGCCTGCGGAGTACCGCCGCGGTGATCTCGGCCTCCTTTAGGGCATTGGTGATCAGCCCGGTTTTGATCTCCAGCGCGTCGCAGACCTTATTGAATTTTCCGCTTTTGATGTTGGGAATCAGCTCGCGGGAGAGCCGAAGCGTATCGATGCTGGGATAATCAATTTCCATCCCCGCGGCAGCGCCCTGTGTGCGCAGAAACGCCATAGAAGCGCCTGCGCCGTGGCTTACCAGCACGCAGCCGGCGGCATATTCGGCAAATGCCGTCATTACAGCCCCGATATCCGGAGCGGAATCCAGGCTTGCCATTGAAATATTTGCCTCTTCCAGGATTTTTTCGTTCACCTGGCAGTGCGGGTTGGCATAGGAATGGAACGTCCGTTCCCGCAGCGCACCGTTTTCATAGATGCAGGCGCCCAGCTCAATGATGCGTCCTGTCAGCGCGCTGGTGCCGGTCGTGCGCAGCGAGTATACGCAATATTTTATATCCCTTAAGCGCGTATTCTCATCAAGGCCCGTTATAAGCGGGTCATCATCCAGAAGATAGCCCTCCACGCCAAGGATCAGCTTGATATCGGCCTTCAGCTTGCCGATGGCCGCCTCCATGTCCGGGAAGGCCTGTACCACGCCGTGGTCGGTAATCGCTACGGTATCGTGCCCGTACTGCATCATCAGCTTGACCAGCTGCTTGGGGTCTACGACGCCGTCCATCTGGCTCATTTTGGTGTGCAGATGCATTTCGATGCGTTTTTCTTTGGCGGTATCGGTCTTTTTTTCCTGCCTGACCGGAATGATACTATACGGAGAGAGCACCAGTTCGCCGGCCCCGTAGGTATCTACCATGCAGTTGCCATAAACGGCTATGTGGCCCTCCACGGTTTCATTCAGTTCCTGCGCAACCTCGTTGGTGGTGTAAATTTTGCAGTTGATGGAGGAGGTATAGTCGGTAACGGCAAAGAAAAAAATTGTGTGCTTGCCGTCGCGCAGCTCTTTTTGTTCCCGGTTAATCACGTCCCCGCAGATCGTTACCCTGCCGCTGACATCGGTAAGGGCTTTGATGGGGGTGATCTCTTTTAAGGCAAAGCTTTTTCCATAAAGCGCTGCGCCGTCCTTAGATGCCGCTTTAGCGCCCTTGGCGGGCCTGGTTTTCGCCTTTTCGCCGGGCGTTCCGGCCGCCCGCGCGGTAGCGGCCGCTTCCCGGCTCAGCCGCGCCATACGTTCCCGGTACCGGGAAAGAGCAGAATCCTCCGTGTCGGCGGCAAGCGCGTCTGCGCCGGGAACGTATTCCTCCGGTGCGGGCGCTTCCTCCGGGGGCGGAACAAAGGCATAGATATCCTCTTCCAAGGCATCGCCGGCAGGGCGCGGCGGCGTGGGAAGGGGAGCGCGTTCCGGCTCCACAAGAATTGTAACGGCTACATCTTTGGGCACGATTTTTTCTACCGCAGCGCGCAGGCAGGTGTGCTCTTCCTCCAAAAGCGGCGCGTGCGAAGAAAAAAACAGCTGCCAATCGGCCGCGTCATCTGAAATTACGGCCTTTTCAAATTCTATTTTATCAGCTATGACGCTGTTTAAGATAGCGCACAGGGCGTTCATAAATTTGGAATTTTGCTTTGACAGGGTAACCGACATATTGCATCTCCCGCTAAAATATTTATAATTATTGTACCATATTTCGCGGTTTATGCCAAGCAGCAAAGAGGGGAAACGGCAGTCCGGAATTTTGCCGGAAAAGGGCCGCCCGGAGAGTTCAGGTCTGCCGTAGTTCGGGGATAGAAAATTTTAACTAAAAAATTTTTTGTTTGTGCATAAAGATCCGTTGGCCTGCAAAGCAAAAGCCGGGAGCGAGAAAAACGGCGCCTCGGCCTGCGGTTTCTCTGATAAGGCGTGCGGTAAGGATTGGATTTTTGGGCGGACTGTACGGCGGCTAACCGGAAAGAGCTCTGCAGCTTTGCGTACTACCGTGCCTGAGGCTGAAACAGCCCTCCGTTGAAACGTCCTCGGTAAGAAAATTAAAAATCCGCATACCATCAAATGGTATGCGGGTTATGTTTCCTATTTTTAACGAGCATCGGATTTTGATACCAAAATCCATACATTGTGTTATTGGTTCATTTTTCTTTTGTTTGTACGGGTTATTATCAAGCAAGCGCCTGATGCAATGAGCAAAGCAGCCCACAGAAACATAGAAGCATTATCCCCTGTTTCAGAGGCGGCAGCCTTAACAGGAATATCCTCACCCTTTGCGATTTC
This sequence comes from uncultured bacterium, assembly GCA_905214315.1. Lineage (GTDB taxonomy): Bacteria > Bacillota > Clostridia > Christensenellales > QALW01 > UMGS1322. Next base: position 28,855 of record CAJMLN010000002.1, read on the forward strand.
ATATCCGCAAACCGCACAAACCGTATCACCGGTATAGCCCTTTTCGGTAGCGGTGGCTTCTTTTGTATTTATAACTTTGGGCGTATGGGCGAGCTTTTCTCCGTAAGCCACATTGCAAACCTCGCAAATTGCTTTTTCCCTGCAAGTGGCCTGACCGCCGGAATGTTTTTCTTGCGGTATGTTGCCGGTATCAACGGTCATCACATTATTGGCTTTGCAGGGGATCATAATCGTACCATTATTAACAATTGCGGTATTGTCCTCTCTTGTAATCGTTACGCCTTCAGCAAGCGTAAGTGTAACCCCCTCCGGAACAGTAAGTGTTCTTCCCTCGGTAACTGTCCAGTCAGTGGTCAGTGTGTAATCTGTAACAAAGGATACCTCTGTATTTTTGGCATTAATAAACCCCTGTATATCTGCATTGGCGTCCAAATCCACGGTAATGTTCCCGTTTGCAGTTCTGACTAACTGACGGTTGCTCTCAGCAAGAATCTTTACATTTCCCTTTAACGCAGCATCACCGGTAACATAGATGCCTGCCGGAGACTGCACATTGATGGTAGAATCTTTTATGTACAAAGTAGCGGCACTTGCAGGATTGTTGCCAACGTAAGTACCCCATCCTTCGCCCTTCAAAGTAACGCTGCTGTTGACAATTTTCATATGATTGCTGGTTTTATTATAACCAACAGAGCTTAAACCGTAGGTAGCTCCCCCATCAATTGTGACGGTACTGTCATATATTTCAATATTGCCATTCACATATACGGGATCCCAAAGGCCGGAATTGCCTCCGGGGATTTTTAAATCCACAACCGCGCCGTTTTTTACAATGAAATCATCATCGCAAACAATACCGTTTGCATTGTCGCCTATCAAGGTAATTCCATCCACATAAATACTCTTATGAATACTGCCATCGGACATGATATTGCAATCTTTAACAGAAAGACTGCCTCCGCCGGACAAGGTAAGCGAAACCTCATAGGCATTTTCCCAGCCGGAAGTAAAACCTTGCTGATAATTGGAAATCGTGTTTGTTCCCAATACAACGATGCTGCTGTCCTTGTCAGTGGGAAGTACAATACCTTTGCCTGTTCCATCTCCGGAAATGGACATATTGTTAAGTGTCAAAGTATTGGTAGCGGGGTTATAGGTGACTGTTGCGGAATCGCCGTCAGCGGTTCCCAGCACATCATTCTTATTTTCTTCGGTAACCTGAATACCATCTACCCAAACAGAATACAATGTGTTTGTTTCGGCTAAAGCCACGGTGGAAAGGACGCCAATCGCCATAGCCACACATACTATAACAACGAGTAATTTTGATACGGATGTCTTCATACAACAAGGTCTCCTTCATTATGCTGCTAACTGGAAGAATGTCAAAGCTGTGCTTGCGGGTTTCTCCGAAAATTAGCTTTAGAAAGTATACCATATTGAATTGCAAAAAGCAATATTTTTTTGCAATTTTATGTTTCCGCACTGATGGCCAAAGGGAGAAGCCGGTTTCTTATGCGGGAGTGTATTATTGCAGGAACGGTGTTTTTTCTGCGGGGAGGGCGTCTGCTTATCTGCGCACGCAGCCGGTTTTTTTGGCGGCTTCGGCCACGGCGCTTGCTACGGAAGCCGCCACGGATTTATCCAGAGCGCTGGGGATGATATAGTCACGGCTCAGCTCGTCTTCGGGAATATGCGCGGCAATGGCAAAGGCGGCGGCCATTTTCATTTCCTCATTGATATCCGTAGCCTGGGCGTCCAGCGCGCCCCGGAAAATACCGGGGAAGGCCAGTACGTTATTGATTTGGTTGGGAAAATCGCTCCGGCCGGTGCCCACGATAAAGGCCCCGGCTTCTATTGCCTTATCAGGCATGATTTCCGGTATGGGGTTAGCCATGGGAAAGAGGATCGGCTTTGGGGCCATTTGGGCGATCATTGCGCCGGTTATCAGGTTCGGTGCGGAAACGCCGATGAATACGTCGGCCCCGGCCATAGCGTCTGCCAGCAGGCCGCGGCGGTTCTGTGCGTTTGTTTTTTGCGCCATCTCTTTTTGGGCGGGATTCATATCCTCCTTGCCGCGGAAGAGAATACCGGTTTTATCGCATAGGATTAAATCCCTGACGCCCAGGGCCAGAATCATGTTTGCAATGGCGATCCCGGCGCTGCCGGCGCCGTTGATGACCACCGTCAAGTCCTTCAGCGCTTTTTCCGCTACTTTAGCGGCGTTGATCAGCGCGGCGGAAACGACGACGGCAGTACCGTGCTGGTCGTCATGAAACACGGGAATATCGCATTTTTCCTTCAGGCGGCGTTCGATTTCAAAGCAGCGCGGTGCGGAGATGTCCTCTAAATTGATTCCCCCGAAGCTGCCGGAGATCAGCTCTATTGTGCGTATCAGCTCGTCGGTATCTTTGCTCTTGATGCACAGCGGAATCGCGTCCACGTCGGCAAAGGCTTTAAACAGCGCGCATTTTCCCTCCATCACCGGCATTCCTGCCTCCGGGCCGATATCACCCAGGCCCAGCACTGCGGTGCCGTCAGTGATAACTGCCACTAAATTGGAGCGGCGTGTCAGCGCAAAGCTCTTTTCCGGGTTTTTTTGAATTTCCAGGCAGGGCGCCGCCACGCCCGGCGTATAAGCCAGGGAAAGATCTTCGCGGCTGCTGACCGGCACGCGGCAGACAACCTCGATTTTTCCTTTCCATTCATAATGCTTTTTCAGCGATTCTTCGGCGTAATTCATAGGATCCCCTCTTTTCGTTTTTAATATTATATAGCGATTGGTTTTTGTGGTCAATCGGATTCCGGCGGCGGACTCGTGTGCGGGAGAAAGGAGAAGAAAAAAGAGCACTGTCAATTTCCAGAAGAAACATTGACAGCGCATAGGCGTCAAAATATAGTCAAAAATTAATAAATTTTCCAAAAGTTCATATAAATTTTTCCATTTTTTATAGAAAAGGGGTTGAAAAAAGAAAAAAGAGCATGTATAATAATGTAAAAGCAGTAAAGAAACGCCTGATGTTGTTGATTTGGTTTTTGCTTAAACATTCTTTGAAAGGAGGGAAAGCATATGTTGTTATCATCTCCAGCGATGTTGATGCTGGCAATTATGGCGAATGAAAACAGAAATACAAAGAACGACAGAGCAGAAGTTATTTTTCCAAAAAAATATGAACAGCTGCGCGAAAGCGTGGGCGAAGAACTGGAATCCTGGGGATATATCAAGGATTTCAGCCTGCACGGCGAAAACGGATTTTCCTGTACGCTTTTAAAAAAGATATAATTCTTTGTTTTTTGAGACAATTTTGAATAAGAACGCGGGGCACAGCGGTCGGGCTGTGCCCCGCGTTCTTTTGGCCGGCCGAAAGACTGCTGCCTGAAAATTTCCTGTGCGGCGCGCCGGAAAATCATAAAAAATACGGCCTGTCATTCAGAACCAAACTCCTTTGGCAGGCATAGTATAAATACAAAGGAGTGATAAAAGAATGCTTACACGTCAATTTGATTACATAGTGCGGCCCGGCGATACGCTTTTCGGCATCGCGCTGAAATTTAATGTTCCCCTGGAGACCCTGAAGAATGTGAACCGCCTGCCGGATCCGGACAGGATAGAGCCGGGGCAGGTTATTCAAGTGCCGGTCAGTGAGGAATTTTACCAAATCGCCCGCCTGGTGGAGGAGCAGTGCGGCCTCGCGCAGCCTTCAGACGCAGCGGCGGATGTGACAGCGGCTTCCGCCGCAGTAGAAACTGCCGCCCAGTGCGACTGCGACGAGCAGCCGCCGGCTGTTTTTTACCGGCGCCATCGGGTCCGCCGGGGCGATACGGTGTATCTTCTGGCTAAGGAATACGGCACCACCACCGGAAATATTTTAAGCCTGAACCCGCAGATCACAGACGTCAGGAATTTGCAGATCGGCTCGGTTATCACCATACCCGTGCCGCCGGAGAATTCCTATATTTACGTGGTGCGGCCGGGGGATACGCTTTACAGCATTGCCCGGAGTCAGGGCGTTACCGTGGAGGATATTATGCGCTACAATTATATTGAAAGCGATTATACCGTATTCCCCGGGCAGCAGCTGCTGATTGTAAAATAAAATCTGCATAAAAAAAGGCCGCGGCATATTCGCCGCGGTCTGTTTTTTTGTGCGATTAAAGCCCGTATCTCTTTTTGAACTTGTCAACACGGCCGGCTGAGTCAACCAGCTTCTGCTTTCCTGTATAGAAAGGATGGCATTTTGAGCAAATTTCAACGGAAAGAGAATCCTTAACGGAACCTGTTTCAAAGGTCTCGCCGCAGGCGCACTTTACTGTTACCTTTTTGTAATCCGGATGGATACCCTGTTTCACTTGCGTTCACCTCGTTTTTTACGGAACCGGAATCCCTGTATTAAAAGCAGAAAGTATTATACCTTTAAAAAAGCGGGCTGTCAATGATTTTTTTAAAGGAAGAAGCACTCTGTATCGATTTTACCGTAATAGGTGCGGTTTTTGCCCGCCCAGCAGGTATAGCGCACCGATTCGGAACAAAAATACAGGCTGTTGCCCACGGGCTTGATGCCCATGTATGCCTCAATGGCCGCGTACAGGTTGCTGGTGGAATAGGTTTCCACATCCAGGGTACTGTTGGCAGTGGAGAATTGGTTGGGGGAGAAGATGATCTCCCGAACCGAGGCCCCCGTACGCTGCACGCGGTTCATAATAACGCTGCCTACGGCCAGCTGACATTTATACGAACGGCCGCCGACCTCGCGTTTAATGATTTTCGCCATTAGCTTTACTTCGTTCATCTGCGCTTCGGAGAGCGTTTCCATGGCTTGGTTGATCAGGCTCATATTGGCCGAATTATAGCCGCTTGCCACCGAGGATGAGCCTGTATTCTTTGCCGAGAGCGCCGCGGTGATTTTGGACTGCGTTTTGCTGCCCACAATGCCGTCGGCGGAAAGGGAATTGGCCTTCTGGAAAGCGATGACCGCGTTTTTTGTGGCAGTATCAAAGCTGCCCGACGCGCTGCCGGAATAATAGCCTAATTTTTTCAGGTTGTTCTGCAGGGTTTTAACGGCCGAGCCGGAATCGCCGTAGCGCAGCGTGCCGGGCTTGGCGATGGATTCAGCCGTGCCGGATGCGGAGGAATCCGCCGTACCGGAGGCGCTGGTCTTGGCCGAAGCGGAATTCAGCGCTGCGATGGTCAGCTCGGCTACGGTGCCGGTTTGGCTGATGCGGTTGTTCTTTTGAAAGCTTTTTACCGCCGCCACCGTGATAGACCCGTAATAGCCGGTTACATGCTTGCTTTGCAGATATCCCAGCTCATACAGCCGCTGCTGCAGAGCCTTTACGCCGGCGTCCTCGTCGCCGCTGCGGTATACGCGCGAAGCGTCTATTTTGGTAATATTGAGCAGGGAATTGATTTTTTCAATCGTCAGCTTGGCGGCCACGCCGGTCTGGCTGATGCCGTTATCCTTCTGGAAGCTCTTTACCGCTTCTTCAGTAAGGGGACCGAAATACCCGGTTACGTGTTCTTCTTTTAAATAGCCCATTTCAAACAGCGCCTGCTGCAGGGCCTTTACGCCGCTGTTTTCGTCGCCGCTGCGGTAAACTTTTTCCGCGTCCAGCTTCTCCGGCTGCAGGAACATGGCCTCAACCGTCAGCTCCGCTACCATACCCGTTTGTGAAATGCCGTTGGCCTTCTGATACGCCTTTACGGCGTCCTCGGTGTTGGGTCCGAAAAACCCGGTGACGTACTTTTCTTCCAAAAATCCGCCGTCAGCCAGAGCCGCCTGCACCTCAATCACTTCCGCGCCCTTGCTGCCCAGCTTTAATACCGATGTGGGTACCGCAAGAACGGAAAGCACGGTGACCGGCAGGATTGCCGCAAGCACCAGTATCGTATGTAAAATAAGCTTTTGTGCTCGTTTTAAATCGATCATATTTTACCTCCTTCTGCCAGGTTACAAAGCAATTATATCATGTTTGAATTAGAAATGCAACACTTTTGTAACAATTGGACCGGGCGCGGCAAAACCAACACCTCTTATATAGGTATATGCCGCAGGAAATGTTTTATGATACCCCCAATATCTGGTAGAAAAAATTTTTTGATTTTTTATCTGCACGGCGTGCCGTTTTTCTGCAAAACAGAAATCGTTCCCGGAAAAGAACAATACACCGCGGACATTTTCTTCCGCAAAAAAATAACTGTTTGCAAAAAGGCTATTTTATAATATAATACAGTTTAAGCTTTTAAACAGGAGGATCATAGTATGAAGACAAAGACAAAATGGCTTTGCCTGCTTTTAACCGTATGCATGGCGGTATCAGGGCTGCTGCTTTCGGTACAGGCGGTGCCGGAAGCTGAGGTGCGCTACAGCAGGGACGGCGGCGCTACCTGGACAAACAGCACGCTGACCGATGCAATTTGGAATAACCTGATGCAGGATAACGTAATCATTGAGCTGCTTAAGAATGTAACGCTTGACGATGGCTATGGAATGACCTGCGGCGGCCCGAACAAAACGCTGACGATTGACGGCAAGGGCTTTACCGTTAAGCGCGGGGAAAATACCTCCGTTTTTTATACGATCGATCAGGCGGGCGCTACCGTTATTTTAAAAGACATTACCTTTGACGGCGGCGCGGTTTGGAACGGAGAGGATCCCGCTTCGCGTACCGATGCCACCGGTGCCCTGGGGGGCAACTGTTACTTTTTCACTGTTTCCGGCGGCGCCTCTCTGATTCTGGAGGACGGAGCGGTCCTTCAAAACAATAACCTGGGCAATGCTTTTTATGGTGCGGCCGTCAATCTGGATGCCGGCGGCAAGCTGACGATGAAGCCCGGCGCGGCGATTTGCAACAACGCGGCGCAGACGGGGGGAGCCGTATGCCTTGACGCGGGCGCGTCCTTTTTGATGGAGGGCGGCAGTATTTCCGGAAATTACGCCTATAACGGCGGCGGCGCAGTTTTTGCCGGGGGAAGCTTTACAATGAAGAACGGCGAGATCTGCGGCAACGCTTCGGGCAATAACGGCGGCGGCGTATGCGTATCCGGCGGCAGCTTTACCCTTGAAAACGGAAAAATCCATGAGAACAAAAGCAATGTGGGCGGCGGCGGTGTAACGCTTCTGTCCCAGGGCTCGTCCGCGCTGCTGCAGGGCGGCGAAATTTCCGGCAATACGATCGACGGCACGATGGGCGGCGGTATTTTGGTGAATAACGGCACCCTTTCGGTGAAAGGTACGGCGGTGGTAAGCGGAAATAAGGCAAAAGAGAATGCCGTCAGCAATATTTATTTAGGGGAGGGCAAAACCATTACGGTTGCCGGTGTCCTCGAAGACGGCGCGCAGATGGGGATTACCATGAAAACGCCGGGTGTCTTTACCGCCGGCTGGAGTGCCTACCAGGCGGAGACAGTGAAGCTTTCGGATTTTTTCAGCAGTGATAACAGCACGTACGGAGTTTGGAAGACCGCCGAGGGTGAAGCGGCTTTGCATGAGCATCAAACAGAGCTGCGCAATGATCGAAAGGAAACCTGCGGGGCGGACGGCTATACCGGGGATGCGGTATGCACCCTGTGCGGAGAGGTTATAACGTCCGGCAGCAAAATCCCCGCCGCGGGGGCGCACAGCTTTGGCCAGTGGCAAACGGTAAAAGAAGCTACGGCAGCAGAAGCAGGCCTTCAGGAGCGCGTTTGTTCGGTATGCGGTGCCAAAGAGACGGCGGAAATTCCGCAGAAGGCAGACAGCACGCAGTCCGGCGATGTCGGCTCTGTGTGGATGCTGGCAGTACTTGGCGGCAGCGTTCTTCTGGCGGGCGCGCTTGCAGGGCGCAAAAGAAAAAGGGCGCTGTAAACAAATTTAACTTTTTTAAATATCAGTAAGGGGAAGGGCGAATTTGTCCTTCCCCTTTTGAACCGTATTTTTGTTTGGCGGGGTGATAGAAAACCCTTTTATTTTTACGTTATTTTTGATATAATACTGATAAGTTTTATATTTTTACAAGAGGGCCTGACCGGAAAAATATGCAGCGGTCCTCCGGCGGAAGCCATATCGGGCACCGCGGGGACGTGTACCGGTACGCCTCAAAACCATAACAGAAAAGGAACGACGAAAATGCAGAGCAAGCAAACGGAACAGGGACCCCGCAGCATTCAGTGGTATCCCGGGCATATGGCCGCCGCCAAGCGCATGATGGAGGAAAACCTGAAGCTGGTGGATCTGATTCTGGAGCTGCGCGACGCCCGAATTCCCCATGCCAGCGCCAACCCGGATATCGGGAATTTTTCCAAGCCCAGGCTGATTTTATTAAATAAAAGCGATATGGCCGACGCCCGCAGGACCGCGCGCTGGCTGGCCTGGTTTCAGGCGCAGGGACAGCCCGCCCTGGCGATTACCGCCCGGCAGAAGCAGACGGAGGTGTTTGCTTTCATCGATCGCCTCTGCGCCGAAAAAATGGCTTATTTTCAGGCCAGGGGCGTAAAAAAGAATCCGCGCGTGCTGGTGGCGGGTATTCCCAACACGGGCAAATCCACGCTGATTAACTCCCTTTGCGGCGCGGCAAGGGCAAAAACGGGGGACAGGCCCGGCGTAACGCGCGGCAAGCAGTGGATCAAGGCCCGCAATATCGAGCTGCTGGACACCCCCGGCCTGCTCTGGCCCCGCTTTGACGATCAGCAGTGCGCCCGGCGTATGGCGTTTACCGGCGCGGTGAACGACGAGGTCATGGATCTGGGCGAGCTGGCGCTGAGCCTGATCGATACCCTGCGTCAGGCTTACCCGGACGCTCTGCCCGCGCGGTACGGCATCACCCCCGGTGAGCAGGCGATCGATGATTTTGACGCCATCTGCCGCCGGCGCGGTTTTCTGCTGAAAAACAGCGAAGCAGACTATGACCGCGGGGCGCGCGTATTATTAGATGAATTCCGCGGCGGAAAGTTAGGCCGCATAACACTGGAGGAGCCCAATGACTGAACTTTGGTCCATAGAGGCGGCCCTGAAGGCCGAGGGCTTTAGCCGTATTGCCGGCATCGACGAGGCCGGCCGCGGTCCTCTGGCCGGGCCGGTGGCCGCCGCATGCGTGATTCTGGAGGAAAAGCACATTCCCGCGGGAATCAACGATTCCAAAAAGCTTTCCCCCAAAAAGCGGGAGGCGCTCTTTGATGAAATTATGGAATCAGCCGTTGTCTCCTGCGCGCTGGTGGAGGAAAAGACGATCGATACCATCAATATCCTGCAGGCCACCAAGCTGGCCATGCGCCGCGCGGCGGAGGGGATGCGGCAAAAGCCGGATTTTATCCTGATCGACGGAAACTTTACCGTAGGCGCCTGCGGGCAGGAGCGGGCCGTAATCGGGGGCGACGCCAAAAGCGCGTCGATCGCCGCGGCCTCGATTATCGCCAAGGTGACGCGGGACCGGCTGATGCTGCGCCTGGACGAGGAATATCCGATGTACGGCTTTGCAAAGCACAAGGGCTACGGCACGCGGGAGCATATCGAAAACCTTTTAAAATACGGCCCGTGCCCGTATCATCGCCGCAGCTTTTTAAAAAAGATCTATGAACCATAGGGAAAAGGGCGCGCTGGGTGAGCAGGCGGCCTGCGCGTATCTGAAAAAACAGGGCTACGCCATCCTGGAGACCAACTATCACGCCTCCCGTCTGGCGGAGGTGGATATCATTGCCAGGGAAAAGAACACGCTGGTGTTTGTGGAGGTAAAGCTGCGTACCGGCACACAATTCGGCCGGGGCCGCGAGGCCGTTACGCCTAAAAAGCAGCATTCCCTGCGCACGGCGGCGCTGCACTATCTGGCCTGCAGGGGTCTTCGGGAGGTTCCCTGCCGGTTTGACGTAATCGAGCTGTCTCTCTCCGGGGAGACGGCCGATATGGAACATATTAAAAACGCATTTTAAAGGACGGATTGCATGAAAAGACGTATTGCGCTTATTTTGGTGCTGCTGCTGTTCTGCGGCTGCGCGAATGATCAGCCCCGGCAGGAGCTGAACGAGAATCTATTGCAGAATCCGGGCTTCGAGAGTGAAACCGGTATCGATATCACCGGCTGGCAGCTGGACCGGTACGATTCCTCGGAGCCGGTGGAGAATTACCGCGTAATCGCCGCGCAGGACGCGCCGCAGGGGGAAAATGCGCTGGCCATTACCAGCACCTCCTACAACGATGTGCGCCTGACGCAAACGGTTGCGGTTATGCCGTCTTCGTATTACTGCCTTTCGGCTATGGTGAAAACCGGTGAGATTACCCCCCGGGATGCAGATTCCGGTGCAAATATTTCTCTGCTTCAATCGTATTTTACCAGCGCGTACCTGCAGGGCGATACGGACTGGACAAAGGTTACCGTATACGGCTGTACCGGCGAGGATCTGCGCGAGGTAACCGTTTGCCTGCGGCTGGGCTTTTACAGCGCCGACTGCAAGGGCGAGGCATTTTTTGACGACGTTTCCTTTATCCGCATTGAAAAAGATCAGATTCCCGAAGGCGCCGCGGTGCTCTCCATGGAAAGCTTTTCCTTTGATTCTGTAAAAGAGGAGGACGCAAGGACGCCCGATGGAATCGGCGGCGCTGCTGCGCTGCGGGGAATTTTATATTTTGTGGTTTTAACCGCGTTTGCCGTGCTGCTGCTGAAAAAACAATGGGCCGAAAAGCTGCCTGCCTGGGCGTTTGCGGCGCTGCTGGGGGTGGCGCTGGTCATCAGGCTGATCTGCTCCCTTACCTATTACGGCTTTACGGTGGACGTAAACTGCTTTGCGGCATGGGGCTCCAAAATGGCCTCGGCCGGCCCTGCGGGCTTTTATTCCAAGGACTATTTCTGCGATTATCCGCCGCTGTACATGTTTGTGCTGGGGATTCTCTCGGCCATAGGCTCGGCGTTTGACCTTTCACTGAACCAGGGCGCAGGCGTGCTTCTGCTGAAGCTGCCGGCTATGCTGTGCGATATTCTCTCGGCGCTGGTGCTTTATAAAATCGTAAAAAGACACGCCGGCCGCGGAGCCGCCGTTGCGGTGGCTCTGCTGTATGCGTTCAACCCGGCGGCCATCCTGAACAGCGCCCTGTGGGGGCAGGTAGACTCTGTTTTAGTTCTTTTGATGCTGCTGGCATTCTATCTGGTGGAAAGCGACCGCTTTGGCTGGGGCGTGCTGGTATTTTTTGCCGGACTTTTGGCCAAGCCCCAGGCGGTACTCTTCGGGCCGGTCATGCTCTTTGCGGCCGTGCGGGAAATGACGGTGCTCATCCGGGCGTTCCGGGCCGGGAACCGCCGCGAAGGTATCCGCCGGCTGCTTTGGGGCTGGGGCTCGGTGCTGGTCTGCGTTCTGGTGTTCCTGCTGTTTTCGGTTTGGATGAAGAATGGCCAAAGCCCGGATTGGCTTTGGAATAAATATATGGAAACGCTCGGCTCCTACAACTACGCCACGCTCAATTCCTTTGGCTTTATGGGCCTGATCGGCGGACAGTGGGCGCCGGCGGAGAATATCAGCGCGCTGGGTATTTCCTATTCCCTTCTGGGCACGCTGCTGTTGGCGGCGGTGCTGCTCTATGCGCTGGGGCTGTTCCTGTGGCGGCTGGCAAAGGACAAAGGCTCTCTTTCCCCCAGCTGGTTCTGGCTGTTTGCCGCGCTGATTGCAGCGGGCGCGGTCACCTTCAGCACCCGCACGCACGAGCGGTATATGTTCCCCGTGGCGGCGTTTTTGCTGGCGTCCTTCGCCTGCTTTCATGATTTCCGCCTGCTGGCACTGGGCGGCGGCTTTGCCCTTTGCAATTTCGTCAATACGGCCAGTGTGCTGTATATTTATGAGAAATTGGGCGTCTATATGGACGCCGACAGTCCGCTGATGCTGATCGGTTCGCTGATAACGGTCGTGCTGTTTTTGATATTGGCCGTGGTGGCGGCGGATTTGACCAGAAACGGCGTAAAACAGAGAAAGGAAATGTCTATGAATCAGCCTGTTAAGCCTGAAAAGGATTTTCGCCTGCGGAACCTGCTGCGGCGCAGGGAGTCCCGTCTGCCGAAGGTAAAACCGCGGGATGCGCTGCTTTGCGGTGCGATTACCGTGCTGTACGCGCTCCTGGCATTTACAAATTTGGGAAATACGGATTCCCCCCAAACCTATTGGTATCCTTCTAACCACACCTACTATACCGTGGCGGATTTGGGGCAGGAGCAGTCGGTGGATGAGATCTGGTATAACGCGGCTGCCGCATCCGGTTCCTTTTCCCTTTCGTATTCCTCCGACGGGCAGCAGTATACCCCTTTGACTACCGTACGCCTGCGCCCGAACGATGTGGATACCTGGAGCGCCGCCCTGCGGCAGGAATTTTCCGCCCGATATATCAAAGTAGAGACGACAGTTGCCGGTACCAGTTTGAATGAGCTGGCCATCGTAAACGACGGCGTACTGCTTCCGGCAGAAGAGGCTGTGTCCTGGACCGCCCCCGTGGATGCGCAGACGGCTGCCTTCAGCAATCTGTTCGACTGCCCCGAAAGCTTTTCCCAGGATCTGCTGCATACCGTGCCGGAGACCGTCTGGACAAGCGGAAGCACCTATGTCCTTACCCTGAAGGAGCCGGCTGATATCAGCAGTATTTACGGTTTTGTGGACCAGGGCAATCCGTATGCGTCGGTAACTCTTCAGGCATACAGCGAGGAAACGCTGGAATGGGTGGATTTTGCCGTAATTCCCGGGGGGAATGCATATGCCTGGGTGGAAGCGAATAAAGTTTTACTGGACGAGGCGTTTTTGATTGACCGCCTGCGCCTTGTAAGTATGGAAGGGCAGATAACCCTTGGCGAGCTGGTATTGCTGGATCAAGGCGGCCGGGTGCTTGAAATAGAAAGCATTTGTGACGAGGCCGGCGCCGTGTGCGCTCCGGAGGCGGCGATATATAACTGCTTTGACGAACCGGAAAAAAGCGCGGCTCACCAGAAGCTGCTGCAGCTTTTTTGGAATACGGAGCCCTGGGAAATTACCACCTGCGGGGACTTTGTAGTGGCCGATTTCGGCCGTACGTATTCGATTGACCGGGGCTATTTCTTTACCAGTGTATGCTCGGGCAGCTTTTCGGTGTACTATTCCTATGACGGCGAGCTGTGGTCTGAGCCGGAGCAGCATAAAGTAGAGGCCGGGCAGCTGTATTACTGGCACGGCCTGCCCTCGGACGGAAACACGTATCGATCCCTGCAGGCACGGTTTGTAGCCGTAGTAGCCGATACCCCGTACCTGCGCTTTTTGGAGATGGGCTTTTTTGAAAACAGCGAGGATGAAACCGTGATTCCCATTGCGGAAATCCGCTGCGGCAGAGAGGGGGAGGACTGCGGCTGCAATCTGTTTGATGAGCAGAGTCTTGTTCCCACGCGCCCTTCGTACATGAATAGTATGTACTTTGATGAGATTTATCACGCCCGCACCGCCTATGAGAGTGCCAACGGCTTGTCCATTTACGAGTGGACCCATCCGCCGCTGGGCAAGGATATGATGGCCTGGTGCGTATCGCTGATGGGCATGACGCCCTTTGCCTGGCGCTTTGCCGGAACGCTGGCGGGCGTGCTGATGCTGCCGGCTATGTACTTTTTAGGCCTGCTGCTGTTTAAAAAACGCACCTGGGCCACGATGCTCTGCGCGCTGATGGCGCTGGACGGCATGCACTTTGTGCAGACGCGCATCGCGACGATCGATTCCTTCGGCGTGCTGTTTATCATTCTGATGTTTTTGTTCATGTACTGGTACTACAGCATCAGCTTTTACGATAAGCCCCTGTGGAAAACGTTCATTCCCCTGGGGCTGTGCGGCCTCAGCTTCGGGCTGGGGGCGGCCAGCAAGTGGATCGGCCTCTATGCCGGCGCAGGGCTTGCCGTACTGTTCTTTATCACCCTGGGCCGGCGCTACAGCGAATACCGGACGGCCAAAGAGGCGCTGAAAACGCCGGATCCGCCCCAGAAGGAATATCTGCAGCATATCGTGGACCGTTTTACCCTTAACACCTGCTATACGCTGCTGTTCTGTATTCTGGTGTTTATCATCCTTCCGGTCATCATCTACTGCGCCTCCTATTATCCGTACTGGAACGCGGCAGGAGAATCCCGCCCGTGGTATCAGATCATTCTGGATAACCAAAGCGCAATGTTCAACTATCATTCCAAGCTGACGGCCACCCATGCGTTCCAGTCCGACTGGTACACCTGGCCGGTGATCTACCGCCCGATGTTCTTCTATATGGGGCGCGAGCTCCCCGCGGGGCAGATGGAGTGTATTTCCTCCTTCGGCAATCCGGCCATCTGGTATATGGGTCTTGTATGCACCTTAATCAGTCTTGGCCTGTTTATAAAAAAGGCGATAACCGGCTCACCCCTGGTCTCCTCCGCGGAAGGGGATTCCCGCTTTTTAAAGCTGTTTGCCGCCGGGGATGAAGCGGATCCGGATCGGAGCGAGCGCGACCGGCGCCTGCTGCTGTTCTGCCTGCTGGGGCTGGCGTGCAACCTGCTGCCCTGGGTAGGCATCAGCCGGTGCATCTTCATTTACCATTACTTTGCTTCGGTGCCGTTTATTATGATCTTTACGGTATATATCTTCCGCAACATCTGCCGGTACAATAAAAAGACGGGGGCGGCGCTGACGATCGCCTTCCTGGTTCTGGCGGCGGTGCTGTTTGTGATGTTCCTGCCCGTATGGTCGGGTGCGGAGGTTTCCAAGGATTACGTCAACACCTACCTGAAATGGTTCCCCTCCTGGGTATTCGGAAGCTGATAAGGAGGAAAGCTATGCGTTATAAAAGCTATAAACGGTTAAAGCGCGCCGCCAAGGCGCTTACGGCCTGCTCGGTTGTTCTGCTGCTGCTGTTTTCGCTCTATGCTTCCGTGGTATGGTTCAACGCGCCGTATCTTTCCACCCTGCGGGATATCTGGATTGAAACCGCAATGACCACCAATGACCATCAGTGGCTGGCCACCGGGCTCTTCCCCCAGTGGCTGATTGAGGACGTGATGCGCCGTCAGGTGCGCACCGACGATGTGCTGGGCGGCCTGACGCTGCCGGAAAAGGATCCCGATTCCTCCGAGGTCTTTGCACCGCAGGAGGATATTCTGGGGCAGAAGCAGCTTACCGTGGGCGGCAAGGACGCCCTGGGCAATAAGGTGCTGGTTAACGACATTGAACAGGGCATTGTCATTTCCCAGGTAAAGGGCAGCACGTTTGTCGGGCAGCTGGTGATGATCGACGATCCCTCCCGCGTATTCGTGGCCACCACCAACCGCAAGGGTGTGTGGGGTCAGTGCGTGGGCGAGCTGATGGAGGAGCACAACGCCGTAATCGGCATCAACGGCAGCGGCTTTGAGGATATCGATGGCCACGGCAAGGGCGGCGTGATCAACGGGCTCTGCTATTCCATGGGGGAGCCGTGGGGCACCAACAACGGCTGGCCTGCTATTGTGTTTGATGAAAACGACCGCCTGATTGTGGGAAAGCTTGCCGATTGGGAGGCCTACCACGTGCGCGACGGCGTCCAGTTTGGCCCGGTGCTCATCTGCGACGGCGAACAGCTGATTACAAAATCCGCCGGCTACGGCATGCAGCCGCGCACCATTGTGGCGCAGCGTGCCGACGGCGTGGTGTTCTTTATGATTGTGGACGGCCGGCAGGTGGGGTATTCCATCGGCGCCACCTTAGGCGAATGCGCCGATATTTTAATGGCCTACGGCGCGGTAAACGCCGCCTCCTGTGACGGCGGCTCCTCCAGCGTGCTGGGATATAACGGAAAGGTCATCAATATTCCCTCTACACCAATGAAGGATACCGGCCGGTATCTGCCCAACGCGTTTTTAGTCAGGAAAAAATAAATTTTGTGGAAAGGCAAGCAAAATGTTAGCAAAAGTACAGAGCCTGGGCCTTCACGGAATCGACGGACTTCCGGTCACGGCCGAATGCGACGTTTCCGGGGGACTGCCCTCTTTTGAGCTTGTGGGCCTGCCTGACGCGGCGGTAAAGGAAGCCAGGGAGCGCGTGCGCTCGGCCGTAAAAAACAGCGGCTTTGAATTTCCTTTAGCCCGCATTACGGTTAACCTTGCGCCGGCGGACATCAAAAAAGAGGGACCGGTATATGATCTGCCGATCGCCGCGGGGCTTCTGGCGGCAACTGGCCAGATAAAGCGCGAGATGCTCGAGGACGCCGTGCTGATCGGCGAGCTTTCCTTAAGCGGGGATATCAAGGGCGTGCGCGGCGTTACGCCGATGCTGATTTCCGCCCGCGCCGCGGGGAAGAAGGTATTTTTTCTCTCCCCCGAAAACAGGCCCGAGGCCGGCTTTATTGAAGGCATTACCGTATATACCCCCCAAAATCTGCAGCAGCTGGCGCGCTTTTTTAAGGGCGAGCTGACGCTGGAGCCGGTGGAGCACGTCTCTTGGGAAACGCTGCGCCGGCAGAAAAAGCCCCAGGCGGATTTTCAGTTTATCAAAGGCCAGAAGGCCGCCAAGCGCGCGGCGGAGATCGCGGCCGCCGGGGGGCACAATATGCTTTTGATCGGTCCGCCCGGCTCCGGAAAGACCATGCTTGCCCGCGCCATGCCCTCGATTTTGCCCCAGATGACCTTTGAGGAAGCGCTGGAGACGACAAAAATCCATTCGGTAAGCGGCACCCTGGAGGACGGCATTTTATGCACGCGCCCGTTCCGCTGTCCGCATCATACCGCCAGCATCGCCGCGCTTACCGGCGGCGGTGCCAAGGCTAAGCCGGGCGAGGTTTCCCTGGCCCACAACGGTGTCTTGTTTTTGGATGAGCTGCCCGAATATAACCGCAATGCGCTGGAGGCCCTGCGCCAGCCCCTGGAGGACGGCGTGATCACCGTTTCCCGGGTGTTCGGCTCCATGGCGTATCCGGCCGGCTTTATGCTGATAGCCAGCATGAACCCCTGCCCCTGCGGCAATTACGGCTCCAAAACAAAAAAATGTACCTGTACGCCCGCGGCCATCCAGAAATATTTAGCCAGAATCTCCGGCCCACTGCTGGACCGGATCGATCTGCAGATCGAGGTGGACGCTGTCACCTACACGGATATGACCGATACCGCCGCCGCAGAGAGCAGCGAGGAAATAAAGGCACGCGTACAGCGGGCGCGGGAGATCCAGACGCGCCGCTTTGCCGGCACCGGATTTTTCTGTAACGCGCAGATGGACGCGGCGGCGGTCAAGGCTTACTGCGGGCTGGACGCGGCCTCCGAGGCGCTGCTGAAGCGGGCCTTTGCCTCGCTGAACATGAGCGCGCGGGGATACCACCGCATTTTAAAGGTGGCGCGCACTGTCGCCGACCTGGAAGAGAGCGCAGCCATTACGCCGGCCCATATCGCCCAGGCGATCGGATATCGGAATCTGGACAGAAAATACTGGCCGCATTGAGAAAGGAACATTTATGAGTATATTGGAGCTGTTTATTCTTGCCCTTGGGCTTTCGATGGACGCCTTTGCCGTCTCCCTGTGCAAGGGGCTTTCGGTAAAAAGAGTGCGGCTGCGCCACGGGGTGATTACCGGGCTGTATTTCGGAGGCTTTCAGGCCCTGATGCCGCTTTTGGGATATTTGCTGGGCACTGGATTTCAGAGTATTATTGAGGATTTTGACCACTGGATCGCCTTTGTGCTGCTGGCTATTATCGGCGGAAATATGATTCGTGAGGCGTTTCAAAAGGAAGAGGAGGCGATGAGCGATTCCTTCGGCTTTAAAACAATGCTGCTGATGGCCGTTGCTACCAGCATCGACGCGCTGGCCTCGGGCATTGCCATTTCCTTTTTAGAGCTCTCCAAAATGCTTACGGCCGCGGCGTTTATCGGGATAACGACGTTTCTTCTCTCCTTTGCGGGCGTGTTCATCGGCCAGAGATTCGGCAAAAAATTTAAAGCGAAAGCCGAATTTGCCGGGGGGCTGATCCTGATTCTGCTGGGCGCCAAAATTCTGCTGGAGCACCTGGGGCTGCTTGCCTTTTAAAGAAAACCCAAAGCAGCGGATAAAGACGGAAAGAGGAAAAAATCATGGAGCAAAATTTTTCTGCCTCCGGCACGGCGCCGAAGGATACGTGCAGGCGGGATGAAGCGGCAAAAGCCCCGTCCCGGAAGAAAACCGTTTTCCAAAAAGCTCTTTTTATCGGCAACAGTCTTTTGCTGGGGATGGGAAGCTATGGCATGTGCGCTTCGGCGCCGGAGAAGGACTGGTTTGCCCGCACGGCCGCGGCCATTTTGCAAAAAAATCCCTCGGCCGTCTTTGACAGGCTTCATATCGGCAAGGCCGAGCAGCCGGAGTCTCCAGCCGACATGCAGCAGTGGTTTGAAGAAAATCTGGCGCATTTTCTGCCGGATCTGGACCTGATCGTCCTGCAGATCGGCGATAACGTGACTACGCCCCGGCGGAAGGAACTCTGGGACGCCGGCTGCTCCGGCCTGTTGGGGCGGATCCGCACGCAGTGTCCGCGCGCCCGCATTCTCCTGATGTTCGGCTGGTACAATTATCCCCTGTGCGGGCCGGCCCTGGAACGCTGCGCCGCCGAATACGGCCTGGAAACCGTGGATATCCGCGATCTGCACACCAAGGAAAACGAGGGATTTTCGGGACAGAAATATCTTTTGCCCGACGGCACCGCGGCGGAGGTAAAGGAAGCCTGGATCTCTCACCCGGGAGATCGGGGCATGGAGCAAATTGCCCTGCGGCTGCTGCAGAAGCTGAACTGAAAAGCAGCATTTCCGGCTTTTTGATAAAAACCGTTTTTGCCCGATGCGGCAGAAAAAACTGCCTTCCCGCCCGGAGCGGGTTTTTTTCTGCCCAAAACCCGGACCGCGGCCGGAGGGAGGGAAATACTTTGCAAAAAAACGGGCCTGTGTTATAATAAAGAAAATCCGCGCGGAACGGGAAAAATTTTCTTTTTCTGCAAGAAATAGCAAGCGCTTCCGGAAGGGCTGCTCCGCTGCAGGGCGGCGTGCAGAAAAACCGGGTTCTATATAAATGATAAAAACCGGAAAAACCGGCGCATACTTTTCTTACCCCGGTGTTGCGGCGTAAATTCTTTTTTTGAAGAACCGGCGCGGAAGCAGATATCATCTTCTCCGGCCGGGCGGCCTCTCTTTTTGCGCACAGAGCCCGGGCGGCCAAACGTGCGGCTTGGGAAAACAGCCGCGCAGGGGGGAGGCTTTTCTGTTCCGCCGGCGGAAAACGTCGTCATTTTCCCCAAAAAACAAAGTTTTTTTAAAACCGAACTTGTTTTTTCTCCTTTCCCGGGAGATTGCCACACGATAAAAAAAGGAGCGCGTACGTGGAGCAGTTTGAACTTATTTCTTCCTTTCAGCCTACCGGCGATCAGCCCCAGGCGATTGAAAAGCTGGTGCAGGGCATTGAGGACGGCCTGGACGCCCAGGTTCTTTTGGGCGTTACCGGCTCGGGTAAGACGTTTACAATGGCCAATATTATTCAGCGGGTCAACCGACCCACGCTGGTGCTGGCGCACAACAAAACGCTGGCCGCGCAGCTCTACAGCGAATTCAAAGAGTTTTTTCCCAAAAACGCGGTGGAATACTTTGTAAGCTTTTACGACTATTACCAGCCTGAGGCCTATATTCCCCAAACGGATACGTATATTGAAAAGGATTCCTCTATCAATGAGGAAATCGAAAAGCTGCGGCACAGCGCCACTTGCTCCCTGCAGGAGCGGCGGGACGTCATTGTGGTGGCGTCGGTCTCCTGCATCTACGGTCTGGGCGATCCGGCGGCCTACCGGGAAATGTCGGTTTCCCTGCGGCCGGGCATGGCCTGTGAGCGCAACCAGCTGCTGGTAAAGCTGGTGGGTATGCAGTATGAGCGCAACGACGTGGACTTTGTGCGCGGCACCTTCCGCGTGCGGGGCGACTGCGTGGAGCTTCTGCCCGCCCAGCAGAGCGAAAAAGCCATCCGCATTGAGTTTTTCGGCGATGAAATTGACCGCCTCTGCGAGGTGGACGTCGTAACCGGCCGCGTGCTGGCCACCCTGCAGCACTGCGCCATCTTTCCCAATACCCACTATGCCGCCGACGCCGGCCAGCTGGAGCGGGCCATGGAAAATATCAGAGCCGATCTGGAGCTGCGGCTGGAGGAGCTGAACAGGGCCGGCAAGCTTTTGGAGGCCGAGCGACTGGAACAGCGCACGCGGTATGATTTGGAGATGATTGCCGAGCTGGGCTACTGCTCGGGCATTGAAAATTATTCCCGGTATCTGGACGGCCGCCGGGAGGGCGAGCCGCCCTATACGCTGCTGGATTACTTTCCGCGGGATTTTTTGGTGATTATTGACGAATCCCATGTAACGGTGCCGCAAATGCGCGCAATGTATGCGGGCGACCGTTCGCGCAAGCAGATGCTGGTGGATTACGGCTTTCGCCTGCCCGCCGCCTTTGACAACCGCCCCCTGCGCTTTGAAGAGGCCGCGGCCCGCTTGCGGCAGACGCTGTTTGTTTCCGCCACCCCCGCCGAATACGAGCTGGAGCGCGCCGGCCAGGTGGCCGAACAGATCATTCGCCCCACGGGGCTGTTGGACCCGGAGATTTCCGTGCGGCCGATCAAGGGACAGATCGACGATTTGATAGAGGAAATTCAGGCCACAACCCAAAAGGGTTATCGCACGTTGGTTACCACGCTTACCAAACGCATGGCCGAAATGCTGACGGACTATTTAAAGGAAACGGGCCTGCGCGTGGAATATATGCACTCGGAAATTCACACGCTGGAGCGCGTGGAGATTCTGCGCAACTTGCGGCTGGGAAAGTTCGACGTTTTGGTGGGCATCAATCTGCTGCGCGAGGGGTTGGATTTGCCCGAAGTAGCGCTGATTGCGATTTTGGACGCCGATAAGGAAGGCTTTTTGCGCTCCCAGCGCTCGCTGATACAGACGATTGGCCGCGGCGCGCGGAACGCCGAGGGGCGCGTCATCATGTACGCCGATACCGTTACCGATTCGATGAAGGGCGCCATTGAGGAAACGCGCCGCCGCAGGGAAATCCAAATGCGGTATAATGAAGAGCACGGCATTACGCCCAAAACGATTATCAAGCCCATTGCCGATTTAATTGAAATTACCGGCGCGGCCGAAGAGGGAGCGCCGCCGGAGAACCCGCGTGACCGCATCCGCACCCTGGAAGAGGAGATGCTGCGGTACGCCAAGAATCTGGAGTTTGAAAAAGCCGCAAAAATCCGCGATACTTTAAAAATGCTTTATGAGGAAGAGATATGAGAGACAGCATCATTATTAAGGGCGCTAAAACCCATAATTTAAAAAACGTAACCGTGGAAATTCCGCGCAATAAAATGGTGGTTTTTACCGGGCTTTCCGGCTCAGGCAAGAGCTCGCTGGCGTTTGACACCCTTTACGCCGAGGGACAGCGGCGGTATGTGGAGAGTCTTTCCTCCTACGCCCGCCAGTTTTTAGGGCAGATGGAAAAGCCGGACGTGGAATCCATCGAAGGGCTTTCGCCGGCCATCAGCATCGACCAAAAAACCACCAACAACAACCCCCGCTCCACCGTGGGTACCGTTACCGAAATTCACGATTACCTGCGTTTGCTCTATGCCCGCATCGGCGTGGCCCACTGCCCCAAGTGCGGCAAGGAGATACAAAAGCAGACGGTGGACCAGATGGTGCAGGCCGTGCTGGAGCAGCCTGAAGGCACGCGGATCCAGGTGCTGGCGCCGGTGGTGCGCGGCCGCAAGGGCGAACATGTAAAACTGTTGGAGAGCCTGCAAAAAAGCGGCTATATCCGTGTAAAAATTGACGGCGAGCTGTACGAGCTGGGCGAGGAAATCAAGCTGGAGAAAAACAACAAGCACCATATTTCCGTGGTAATCGACCGGCTGGTGGTGCGCGCGGATATCCGCTCGCGCCTGACGGATTCCTTAGAGGCCGCGCTGAAGCTGGCCGAGGGCTTGGCCGTGGTGGATATTTTGGGGCAAAAGGAGCTGCTGTTTTCCCAAAATTATGCCTGCCCGGACTGCAATATCAGTATTGAAGAGCTGGAGCCGCGGCTGTTTTCGTTTAACTCCCCCTTCGGCGCCTGCCCGGAATGTACCGGCATCGGCAGTATTATGCGGGTGGACCCCGGCCTGGTGGTACACGATGAAACGCTCTCGTTAAACGAGGGCGCCATCCGCGTTTCCGGCTGGTTTGTGATGGGAACCGATACCATGAACCGCATGTACTATCAGGGATTGGCCGCGCATTATGGGTTTTCCCTGGACACGCCGTTTTGTGAGCTTGAGGAAAGGATACAGAAGGTTATTCTATACGGCTCCGGCAGCGAGGAAATTGATTTTCAGATTACCACTAATCGCCATTCCCGTTCGTTCCATCAGCCGTTTGAGGGCATCATTCCGCAGCTGGAGCGCCGGTTCCGCGAAACGCAGAGCGAGGGCGTCAAGCGGGATCTGGAGCAGCTGATGACCAGCAGCCCCTGCCATGCCTGCGGCGGACGGCGGTATAAGCCGGAGGCCCTGGCCGTTACGGTAAACGGCAAAAATATTTTTGAAATCAGCGACATGCCCATTTGGCAGACCCATGCCTTTTTGAAGACGCTGACGCTGGGCGCCAAGGACACGATGATTGCCGAGCGCATTTTAAAGGAGCTGGACGCGCGTCTTTCGTTCCTGGAAAACGTGGGGCTGGACTATCTCTCCCTGACGCGTTCGGCCTGCACGCTTTCAGGCGGGGAATCCCAGCGTATCCGGCTGGCCACGCAGATCGGCGCGGGCTTAATGGGCGTATTATATATTCTGGACGAGCCCAGCATCGGCCTGCACCAGCGGGATAACGAAAAGCTGCTGGCCTCTTTAAAGGGGCTGCGGGATCTGGGCAACACGCTGGTGGTGGTGGAGCACGACGAGGATACGATCCGTCAGGCCGATTACGTGGTGGATATCGGCCCCGGCGCGGGCGCGGGCGGCGGCCATGTGGTGTGCGCGGGCACGCCCGAGGAGATTATGGCCTGTCCGGAATCGCTTACGGGCGCCTATCTCTCGGGCCGGCTGACGATTCCCGTTCCCGGCAAGAGAAGAGAACCCCGCGGCTATATTACCGTAAAGGAGGCGGCCGCCAACAATTTAAAAAATGTCACCGTAAAAATCCCGCTGGGGGTCATTACCGCGGTTACCGGCGTTTCCGGCTCGGGCAAAAGCTCTCTGGTAAACGAGGTTTTATATAAAACGCTGGCGCGCAAGCTGAACCGGGCGCATCTTCCGCCCGCGCCCTGCCGCGACGTTGAAGGCACCGAGCAGCTGGATAAGGTGATCGTAATTGACCAAAGCCCCATCGGCCGAACGCCGCGCTCGAACCCGGCCACCTATACCGGGGTGTTTGACCATATCCGCGCGCTGTTTGCCCAGACCCAGGACGCCAAAATGCGTGGCTACAGCAACGGCCGTTTCAGCTTTAACGTAAAGGGCGGCCGGTGCGAGGCCTGCAGCGGTGACGGCATCATTAAAATTGAAATGCACTTTATGCCCGATATCTACGTGCCCTGCGAGGTCTGCGGCGGCAAGCGATATTCCAAGGAGACGCTGGAGGTGCGCTACAAGGGTAAAAATATCTTTGAGGTGCTGGATATGACCGTGGAGGAGGCTGTGGGCTTTTTTGAGAATATCCCGCAGATCCACCGCAAAATTCAGCTGCTCTACGATGTGGGGCTGGGCTACATCAAGCTGGGGCAGCCCTCCACGATGCTCTCCGGCGGCGAGGCCCAGCGCGTAAAGCTGGCCACCGAGCTCTCCCGCCGGCCTACGGGCAAAACCATTTATATTTTGGATGAACCGACTACCGGCCTGCATACCGACGACGTAAAAAAGCTGGTGGCAATTCTGGACCGGCTGGTGGCCGGCGGCAACACGGTGGTGGTTATTGAGCACAATCTGGACATCATCAAAATTGCCGATCACTGCATCGACATGGGACCCGAGGGCGGCGTAAACGGCGGCACCGTGATCGCCCAGGGCACGCCGGAGGAGCTGACCCGGGTGCCCCGGAGCCATACCGGGCGCTTTTTAAAGAAAATACTGGAGGGATAATTTTGAAAGGACGGGCAAAGAACATTTTTTGGGGCCTCTGCTTTCTTCTGGCCGGCGTCGGCCTGTTGGGGGACTGGTTCGCCTGGTGGGGCGGTTTTTCCTTCGGCGAGCTGCTTCTGCAATGCTGGTGGGCGCTGCTTCTGCTGCTTTTGGGCATCTCTTCGCTGCTGGAGAGCGTCAACGCGGGAAGCCTGATCCTGACCCTGGTGGGCGCGGCGAGCATGGCGTACTGCCTTTTAAAAGACGCCGAGGCGTTCCGACTGATCTTTCCGGGCGCGGCGATTATCATCGGCCTGTGCCTTATCTTCGGCAAAAGAAAGAAGCCCGAAGCCCCGGTGCAGGAAACGGGAACTGCCGCGGCGCCGGAGGGCGAGTATACCGCCTGCTTTTCGGGGCGGAACGTGAACCTCCGGAATGCGGAGCTTAACGGCGGCTTCAAGGCCGCGGCGGTATTCGGCGGCCTGGATATCGATTTGCGCGGCGCGGTTATTCGGGAGGATATTACGCTGAGGCTCACCGCAGTGTTCGGCGGCATCGACGTGTTCGCGCCGGAAAGCGTCAATATAAAGACGACGGGCTCCTCCTTTTTAGGCGGCTGTGAAAACAAGACGGCACAGCAGCAGGGACGGCCCACGGTCACGGTGGAATACAGCTGCGTCTTCGGCGGTATTGAGATTAAGTAAAATTCCGAAAACTCCTATAAATATAGCATAAAAATTGCTTGTCAACGAAAAAATCACAAAGAAATTTATAAAAATCAAAATGTACCTGGGTACATAAGCAATGCCCCCGACTGAGTCGGGGGCAATCAGTTGCGGCATAAAAAAAAAGGAGTGCTGCGCACTCACTTTATATACCGTCTGCGGGCGGGTTAGACGAAGACAGCGGCGAAAAGCAGCTCTTCTGCCAACGCCTGTGAGCAGGCTTTTATTGCTCTCTGTGATATAAAAAACAGGCTGAAGATACCGCTCGTTTGCAGGTTGAATGGAACGGTTCAGCCGCCTGAAAATGAGCAAGGAAAAATGCGGGAAATTCATTCGGAATTTTCTGCATTGGGGGGAAAGAAAACAGAACGGCCCTTTTTAGGAGGAACAGACCGTTCTGTTATAAGAAGCCGGCTAAAACAGCTTTCTGCCCATATACACGCCCATGGCTGAGGCCATCATCAGCCCGCGGGTCCAGCCGCTGGAATCGCCCAGACAGTACAGACCGGAAATGCTGGTGGTAAGATCTCTGTCCATTTTTACGCGGTTGCTGTAGAACTTCAGCTCGGGAGAATACAGCAGCGTTTCGGTAGAGGCGAAGCCCGGCACCACGTGATCCAGCGCTTTGATGAAATTGATAATATTCATCATGGCCCTGTATGGCATGGCGGCCGTGATATCACCGGCTACCGCGTCGGGCAGCGTGGGCTTTAAATTGGACTGTGCCAGTTCCTTCTGCCAGGTGCGCTTGCCGTCCAAAATATCGCCGAAGCGCTGTACCAGAATATGGCCTGCGCCCAGCATGTTGGCCAGCTCCCCTACTTTTTGGGCGTATTCAATCGGCTGGTTGAACGGCACCGAAAAGTTGTGCGAAACCAGAATGGCCAGATTGGTGTTGTTGGATTTTAATTCCTTGTAGGAATGGCCGTTGACCACGGCCAGGTCATTATCGTAATTCTCCTGGCTGACAAAGCCGCCGGGATTTTGGCAGAACGTGCGCACCTTGTTTTTAAAGGGCTGCGGATAGCCGATGAGCTTGGATTCATACAGCACTTCGTTTACTTTTTCCATGATTTCGTTGCGGACCTCCACGCGCACGCCGATATCCACCGTGCCCGGCTCGTGGGCGATGCCGTGCTCGGCGCAGATGTGCTCCAGCCATTCGGCGCCCCGGCGGCCAGTGGCCACCACGACGCTCTGCGCGTGGATTTCAAACTCCTCTTTGCCGTTGGTCACATAGGCGCCGCTGCAGGTGCTGCCGGAGAGAATCAGGTTGGTGCATTCATAACCAAAGAGCATTTCTACGCCGTTTTGCAGCAGGTACTGCTCGATGGCGTAATAGATGTTCTGTGCCTTTTCCGTACCCAGATGGCGGATCGGACAGTCCACCAGCTTTAAGCCCGCCTGAATGGCGCGCTTGCGGATCTGCTTCACTTCTTCATCGTTGCCCACGCCCTCCACCTTGGTATCGGCGCCGAATTCCAGATAGATGGAATCGGCATAGCGGATCAGCGCCTGCGCTTCCTCTTCGCCCACCAGGTTGGGGAAATCGCCGCCTACGTCGGTAGAGAGCGACAGCTTACCGTCGGAGAAGGCACCCGCGCCGGAAAAGCCCGTAGTAATATGACAGTAGGGCTTACAGTTCATGCATTGATTGGTTTTGGCCTTGGGGCAGCGTCGTTTTTCCACGGGCTGGCCCTTTTCTACGATTAAAATACTTTTTTTGCTTCCGTTCTTCAGCATCTCCAGCGCGGTAAAAATCCCGGCCGGGCCGGCGCCGATAATCAGCACGTCCTTGTTTATCATAAAACCGCTCCTTTGCGTATTTTTCGGATCTTTGGCTACTATGCAGCCTAAGCTGTAATTATATAGGAAAAAGCGGGTTTTGTCAATACGGCCTGCTGAAAATAAAAAAAGCCGCGTGAAAGCGGCTTTTTATTCAGCTTTAAAAAGGTGCGGAATGTCCGTTTTTAAACGAGCAGATCACAGCATTGGAAATCCGAATCGATATTGTGCGCGATGATCCTTGCCCGCAGATTCCGGGCATTACACGTGGCCTCAGGTGTTTCGCCTGAAACGTCCAGATCCTCCGGCAGTACGAATTTTACGCATTTTACCAGAATATCGCGGCATTCTGGATAGGTGTGCGCGGGGATCGTCATCGTTTTCATTCCGCGCTGATGCTCGTTGCCCTCCTGGTCGACTTCGGTTAAAATTACACCCAGCGCCACACGCCGGTTAGGACAAACGTGCTTCAGGTTGATGTCCAGCTGCAGAATACGTCCTGTGGATTCCAGATAGACGTTGCCTGCGTCGAAGACAACCGAATCCTCACAGCCGTCAACGGTTACGTCCACGGGAAGCGGGCATGGCTCGGGCCGCACAACGGAGCCGCAGTCTACCGTGACCTCCGGTTTAGGGAAGGTCGCTTGGTTGTTTTCGCTGTCCGTATAGGTGATGGACTCATTGACAAGCTTGGTGCCGGAGGTATCGGCCGTATGGCGGATCAGGAACTCCAGCGTTGCACCCTCGTTTCCGGTTGTTCCCAGTTCATCGATAGTCCATTTCAGCGTAGTGGGGTTAATCATGCTGGCAACGCCCTTGGTCGGCATCAGAATACTGGTGATGATAAAATCGGAATTTACGACCTCGTCAATTACAATATTCGTTGCGCCGGGCTTGGAGATGTTGGCGGCCAGATCCTCAAACAGATCTTCCAAATCCGCGTCGGTAGGGGTGATCGCCACATGGGAAGCGTCGGGGTCGGTAGCCCAGTCGTTGAGGACGTCGGGGTTGATGCCGTCGGCGCCGATTAAGCCGATGCAGTAGATAACAATGCCTGCCGCACGGGCTGCCGCGGCAATCGGACTGGGATTCGGCCCGGCGGTTGTTTCGCCGTCGGTAAACATGACCATGACCTTGGCGTTTGAGGAAGCGGGATCAAACAGCGCGGCGGCCTTGGTAAAGGCGTCGGCATGGTTGGTAGAACCGCCGGCTGTAAGGCCGTTTACGGCTGCTTTTAAATCCGCAACAGAGGTGATCAGCTTGGTGTTCTGCACGGCTGTATCGGCAAAGCTTACAATGCCGATGCGGCTGCCTGAGCCGATGACGCCGTTGGCCGTGCCGTCGGTGGCCTCTTCAATGATATCGATGAATTTGTCGGCGCCTAATTTCAGGTTTGCCAGCGGACTGCCCGCCATGCTGCCTGAACGATCCAGGATCAAAACGATATCGGTGGGATTGGTACTGATATCCGGCGCCGCCGCCAAAGCAAGCGTTACCTTTAAGGATCCTGTGCAGTCGATTTGATCAGTGCTGATGAATTTATTAGAATTGGTTAAACCCATAAAAATTTCTCCTTCAGATATTTAAGGTGAAAAATTCACCCTTTTTATTGTATGCATCACTGGAGAAAAAGGTGTCAGGCCGGTCCGTGTGCTGAATTTTTATCATGTTCCCTATGGACATTGCCTGATTTTTTTGTTATACTACTCTTAATAATTCCGCCGCGGTTTATCACGGAGGTTAAAAGGAGTTTTTTATGAAACGGATGTATTTGCTCTGCAACGCACATATCGATCCTATGTGGCAGTGGGAATGGAAGGAGGGCGTCGGCGCGGCGATCTCCACGTTCCGCGTGGCCGCCGAGCTTTGCGAGCAGTATGACGCCTTTATTTTTAACCACAACGAGGCGCTGCTGTATGAATGGATTGAAGAGTTTGAGCCTGCGCTGTTTGCCCGGATTCAGGCCCTGGTAAAAAAGGGAAACTGGCATATCATGGGCGGCTGGTATCTTCAGCCCGACTGCAATATGCCCACCGGCGAATCCTTTGCGCGCCAGATCAGCGCCGGAAGACGCTATTTTAAAGAAAAATTCGGCGCCGAGCCTTCCACCGCCGTTAATTTTGACCCCTTCGGTCACACAAAGGGCATTGTGCAAATTATGGAAAAAAGCGGCTTTGACAGCTATATTATCTGCCGCCCCTACGATCATGTTCCCGATACGGATCGCTTCCTGTGGAAGGGCTTTGCCGGCAGCCAGGTGCGCGTGCTGCGTCTGCCGTGCTACAATTCGCGGCTGGGCCACGCGGTGGAGCGCATAGGCGAGGAGCTGGAAAAGCAAAAAAATGAAGAATACGGCGTAATCCTATGGGGGGTGGGCAATCATGGCGGCGGTCCCTCTAAAATTGATTTGGAAGAAATCGCAAAGCTGATAGCGTCTTCAGAGAATATTGAGATCCTGCACGTGGCCCCGGAAGAATTTTTTGCCGCCTGCGGGGAAGAGAAATGGCCGGAGCACAGCAATTCGCTGCAGCATACGATGGTGGGCTGCTACAGCTCGCAAATACGCATGAAGCAGCTGCACCGCAAGCTGGAGCATGAGCTGCTTTCAACGGAAAAAATGGTTTCGGCCGCGGCGGCGCAGGGCTTGATGGACTATCCCCGCGCGGCGCTGGAGACGGCGTGGAAGGATCTGATGTTTGCCCAGTTCCACGACATTCTGCCCGGCTCGTCGATTCAGCCGGTGGAGGAGGCGGGCCTTCAGCTGCTGAGCCACGGTCTGGTTGAGGCCGACCGGCTGAAAACAAAGGCGTTTTTCAAGCTTTCCGCCGGACAGAAGCGCGCGAAGGACGGAGAGATTCCGGTTCTGGTTTACAATCCGCATCCGTTTGCCGCAGAGGAGGATATCGTCTGCGAGCTGATGCTGGCCGATCAGAACTGGAATGATGAATTTATTGATATTTCGGTATTCGATGAGAACGGCCTTTCGGTGCCCGCCCAGACGGAAAAAGAGTACAGCAATATTCCGATTCAGTGGCGCAAGCGCGTGGCCTTTCGCGCAAAGCTCACGCCCTTCGGCATGACGCGCTTTGACCTGCGTACAAGCGCGCTTCCCTGCCGAAAGGTGCCTGAGGCAAAGCGGGAGGGCGACTGCTTTGTGTTTGAGGGCTGCCGGTACCGTGCAAAATTAAATACCGCCACCGGCCTTCTGGAAAGCTATGAGGCCGACGGAAAGGAATATTTAAAGCAGCCCACAGGCCGGCTGCTTGTCATTGCCGACGACGAGGATCCCTGGGGTATGCGCGTGCAGGGGTATCAGGACGTGCAATATGCTTTTGCACTGGCTTCCCCGAAGGAGACGGCGGCGATCTGCAGTCTTTCGGTTCCCGCCCTGGCGCCGGTGCATATCGTGGAGGATGGTCCCGTGCGTACAATTGCCGAGTGTGTGTTTGTCTCCTCCGCGGGGCAAGCCGTGGTGCGGTACACCTTCCCCAGGCAGGACGGCTATATCGATATCCATATCCGCCTGATTACGGCGGCAAAAAACACAATGTTCAAATACGTTCTGGATACCGTGCTTGACGACGGTGCTCTTTTGGGTAAAACTGCGTATGGCTTGGATGACCTGCGGCAGAACGGCCTGGAATGTGTGGCGCAGGAATATGTACTGCTGCATACCCCGGAGCATGCTCTGAGCGTAGCCAATACCGGCACCTATGCTTTAAGCTCTGAAAACGGCGCGCTGCTGCTGACCCTGCAGCGTACGCCCGCCTATTGCGCGCATCCGCTGGAGGGACGGCAGATTCTGCCGCAGGACCGTTTCCATGAGCACAGCGATCAGGGCGAGCGGCAGTTCTTTTTCCGGGTGCAGGCCTCCTCCGCGAGGGAGCGTCGGCAAAAGATCAATGCGGAGGCGCTGTTGCTGAATCAGGCGCCGACGGCGGTCTGCTTCTTCCCGCCCGAAAGCGGCGAAAAGCCCCTGCCGGGCTGCCTGACGGATAACCCTGTCATCGAGCTTTCCTCCCTGAAGGAGGCCTTTGACGGCGACGGTTACACCCTGCGCCTGTTTAACCCCGACAGCGAAGAGCAGACCGTATGCGTAACGCTGCCGGCGCTTGAAGCCTCCTTTACCGCGGCCCTGATGCCCCTGGAGGTGCTCTCCTACCGCATCCGCGGCGGCAAGGCGGAGCCGTGCGCGCTTACGGACTGATTGCGGAAAGCAAAATAAAAATCCCCTGTTTGACGACAGGGGATTTTCATTGTTGGAATACCGCCGCCGCGCGGCCGTGCGCTTTCGGGCCGGCTTAAAGCGGTGCTGTCCGTAAAGGGGGCTGCGGGTTGTTTCCCGATCCATTCCGGCTGCGGAATACAGGAAAACGGCGCCGAACTTTTCCGGCGCCGTTTAAAAATACAGCGATCAGATTACGCGTACGCGGATGACGTTTTCAACCGCGGCGATGATATCCGCAATTTCGGGCTTAAACGAATTGTCGATATCGATAATGGTATAGGCGTAATCACCCTTGGAGGCGTTGATCATGCCGCTGATATTCTCACCGTGCGCCGCAATGGCCGCGGTGATCTGTCCCACCATATTGCTGGTGTTCTTGTGCATTACGGTAAGGCGGGCCTTGCCGGTGCGCGCAAGAGCCACGTTGGGATAGTTTACGCTGTTCTTGATGGTGCCCATTTCAATATAATCGCGCAGCTCGCGGGAGGCCATGGCAGCGCAGTTATCCTCGGATTCGGGGGTGGAGGCGCCCAGGTGCGGCAGTACCACCACGCCCTTGCAGCCTAAAAGCGCGTCATCGGCAAAATCGGTGGCGTATTTATAGACCTTGCCGGAGGCGCAGGCCTCGATGATATCCGCATTCTTTACCAGGCCGCCGCGGGCAAAGTTCAGGATCATAACGCCGTCCTTCATGGAAGCGATGGACTCTTTATTGATCATGCCCTTGGTAGAATCGATCTGCGGCACGTGCAGGGAAATTACGTCGCTTTGGGCCATCAGCTGCTCCAGGCTTTCGGCCTTTTTAACCGCGCGGGAGAGCCGCCAGGCGGCGTCGACCGAAACGAAGGGATCATAGCCCAGCACGTGCATTCCCAGCTCCGCCGCGGCGTTGGCCACCAGGCCGCCGATGGCGCCCAGGCCGATTACGCCTAAGGTCTTGCCCTTGATTTCCGGACCCACGAACTGGCTTTTGCCCTTTTCGGCCATCTTGGCTACGGCGTCGCCGTTTCCCTTGAGGGTCTTGGCCCAGTCCACGGCCTCAAACATGTTGCGGCTGGCGGCGATCATGGCGCCGATTACCAGCTCCTTTACCGCGTTGGCGTTGGCGCCGGGAGTATTGAATACCACGATGCCCTTTTCCGCGCAGGCCTCTACCGGAATGTTGTTCACGCCCGCGCCGGCACGCGCTACGGCCAGCGTGGCCGGTGAAAAGTCATAGCTGAGCATATCCGCCGAACGCACCAGGATGCCTACCGGGTCCTTTGCGTCCTCCGCAATATGATACCGGTCTTCCGGTAAATTTTCCTTTACAACCTCCGCAATGGAGTTCAGCTTTAAGATCTCCGTCATCTTTCTACCTCACTTATTTTCCGCTTCAAATTTCTTCATAAAGGCAACCAGCTTTTCCACGCCCTCAAGCGGCATAGCGTTGTAGATGGATGCGCGCATACCGCCTACCAGACGGTGACCCTTTAAGGAAACCAGACCCTCGGCCGCGGCCTCCTTTACAAATTTGGCGTCCAGCTCGGCGCTGGGGGTAACAAAGGGAACGTTCATAAGGGAGCGGTCCTCTTTTTTTACGGTGTTTTTATAAAAATCACTGCTGTCGATGGCATCATAGAGCAGCGCGGCCTTTTGAAGATTTTTCTTCTGCACGGCCTCTACGCCGCCCATTTCCTTGATCCAGCGGAACACGAGCATCGAAATGTAAATGCTGTAGCAGGGGGGCGTGTTGTAAAGGCTGTCGGCGTCGGCCTGGGTCTTCCACATCAGCATTTTGGGGCAGTCCGCCTTGGCCTGGTCCAAAAGATCCTCGCGCACGATGACCACCGTAACGCCAGCGGGGCCGATGTTCTTCTGCGCGCCGGCATAGATCACGCCGAATTTGGTTACGTCCACCGGCTCGGAAAGAATCATGGAGGACATATCCGCCACCAGCGGCACATCGCCGGTTTCGGGCACATAGTTGTATTTGGTGCCGAAAATGGTGTTGTTGAAGGTGATATGTACAAAATCGGCCTCGGGGTCGATCCTATCCTTTGTTATCTGGGGAATGTAGGTATAAACCGCATCCTCGCTGGAGGCAACCACTCTGGCGTTTGTCAGGCGCGCGCCCTCCTTGGCCGCAAGGGAAGCAAAATTGCCGGTTACGATATAGTCGCCCCTGCCGTTTTTATGCAGGTTTAACGGAATGGCCCCGAACTGTGTGGAAGCGCCGCCCTGCAGGAACAGCACCTTATAATTTTCGGGAATGTTCATCAGCTCGCGGAGAAGTGCTTCGGCTTCCTTGATGATGGCGTCGTAACACTTTGCGCGGTGGCTCATTTCAAGAACGCTCATGCCTGAACCTTCATAGTCAAGCATATCTGCTGCAGCTTTTTTTAATACCGGTTCCGGCAGCATGGACGGACCGGCACTGAAATTATAAACTCTCATGTCTTCAGCCTCCTATAAGCCCTAAAAATTTTTCTCGCGCAAATGAAAAACGCGTTGCAAACATTATACTACTGCTTTGCTTTTCGCGCAAGCGGATTCCGCCTGTCCGCGCCTGTTTTTTGCCGGAGGGGCGTGAATTTCTGTCCGCGAGATGTGCATTGCAAAAGACGGAAGACCCGGAAGCAGGCACGCAGCCGTTTTTGATAAATACTAAGGATTTTTTGTTGTATTTTGCGGCGGGGCATGTTATACTGTTCTTATACATATATCAGTATATGTGTTTTGGTATGCCGATGAAATCAATAAGAAGGAGATTTTTTATGTTTTGTGAAAAATGCGGCGCCGCACTTGAGGACGGCGTAAAATTCTGCCCTTCCTGCGGCGAAAGTACCGCGCAGACCGCGCCTGAAGCGCAGCCGGCCGCGGAGGGACCTTCTCCCGTACCGGGAAAAAAACGCGGAAAATGGTGGATCGGTCTGCTGGCCGCCGGCGTGCTGATTTGCGCGGCGTTGCTGTGCGTATTCGTATTCCCGCGGGATGTGCAGCATCTGGTGCTGGGCGACGAGGGCTATGCCCGGCACCTGGCAAAGCAGGCGGCGGAAAGACTGGCGGAGAACACCGCCTGGGCGGAAGAGGAGCGGCAGGGAAGCGCGGAGATTACGCCGGTTGTAAAATTCGGCCCAGTCTTTGAGGAGAGCGGTGCATCGGAAGAAGAGCTGAAGGCGCTGGAGGAGTATCTTAACGCGCTGCGGCTGCGCATGGATCTTTTATGGGAAAAAGAGCAGCTGAAGGCAGAGTACCGCCTGGAGGACGCCGACGGCCGGCTGCTCTCCGCTCAGGCGCTGATAGAAAAGGACGCGGCTTCTGTCCGGCTGCCGGAGGTTGCGGAAGAGTATTTTAAGGCGGCGGCGGACTATTCGTCCCTGTTTCAGCAGGACGGCGCTGACGCCCGGAGGCTGCGGCAGAGCCTGAAAGCGCTGGCCGAGACGTATACCGAAGCGCTGGAGGAGGCGGACTGCCGCTACCGGGAGGACGTGCGCCTGAAGGTGCATGATGTTGCTGTGGAGGCCGACCGCGCGGAGATCACCTTTAGCGGCAGGGACGCCGCGGAGCTGCTGATTTCGCTTTTGGAGACCGCACGGGAGGATGAATACCTGGAGGAGCTGTTTCAAAGCAGCAGCGAAGGGTTCGGCGATTATCACGAAATGATCGATGAGCTGATTGCTTCCCTGAAAGAGAGTAAAAAGGATATGGGCAGCGACGACGCGGCCTTTACAACGGCCTTTTATCTGAACACGCAGAACCGGTGCGTGGGGCTGGAGCTTTCCCTGACGATTGACGGCTCCACAGCGACGCTGAAGCTGATTCCCGGCCGCGGCGCTGCCTCGGAGAAGGCGCTTTGCCTGGATTTTGACGGCAAGGAGCTGTTCTACGCCACCTGGAAGGGCGAAAAAGCGTCTGCCGAAGGAGAGGCGGCCGTGAATGTTTCGGTTATGGAGGGAGAGAACCAGAATACCTTTTTCGGCATACGCTATGAGGCGGAAAATCTGAAAGCGGTAAAATACAACGGACGGAACGTACTTACCGGCAGCTGTTCCTTCCGGCTGTATGATCCGCAGAACCTGCTGGAGGAGCAGGCCGGCGCCGAGACGGCAAAAAGCCTGAAGGAGGCCAGGATAACCGCGGCGGTTACTGCCGCAGGCGACAGCCGTGAGGTGACGCTGAAGCTGGAGTCGGAGGAGGCCGGCGTCTTCGGTGCGGTCATCCGCGAAACCCCCAAAGCGGAATTTTCCGAGATGCCCGCCCAGACGGAAGAAAATACCTATATTATAGGCGAGGCCGAAGGCGCAGAAGCCCTGCGCAGCGGCTTTATTTCCTGGAGCGAGAGCCTGGCGGAGCGCCGGAGTTTAGGAGAAGCCGCGCCGTATATCAGCCGGGAGCTCAAGGCGCTGTTTTCGGATCCGGTAAAAGCTCTGGCGGGAGAATGGCGGGCTTCGGTGGATATCAGCGATTATATGAACGCGCCCTTCTCGCTGGAGGTTACCCTTCTTTTAACCGAGGACGGAACCATGAGCATGGCGCTGGATACCCAACAGCTGCAGCAGGATTTGAAGGCTTATATGCTGGATTCCATTGCACAGGTGTTTACGCCGCAGGAGCTGCAGGCAGCGGGCCTTGCCTCTGTGGAAGAGGTGCTGGAGCAGGTGGCCTATGAGGAGGGGTATTGGAGCACGGAATCGTATATCTGCGCGGTTGCGCAGGGGATTGCCGGGGACTTTGAAGGGAAGCTGCTGAACGGAACATTTACCTGTGAAGACGACGTTTTGGTGGTGAACGGTAAAGCCATTCCCTATATGCTGCAGGAGGATCTGCTGGAGCTTGACGGTATTTATTTCAGACGGAGGGCAGCGTAAGACCGGATTTTCTGAATGCGGACCCGCTGCAGCAGAGGGGAAGTCCCCATGCTAAAGAAGATATCGTATAGATAGGGCCGAGCCCAAGAGGCGGCCCTGTCTGTTTTTTTAGGCGGGGGCGCGGCCATGCGTCAATGCAGCAAGCGGTTTGAAGGGCACTTTTTCAGCATGATATGTTTTTTCATATATTTTTTTAAAATTATTAAGATTTTCCTCCCGCAGAAAAAAACGTGAAGAGCTCGCTTTTTGGGCTGAAAACCTCGCTTATTTTTGTAAAAGGACCTATATTGACAAGATTTTATTTGTGCGCTAAAATACGTTTGTTTCCGAACAATTTTTAACAGGGAAAAGCCTTTTCGGAAAAGGAGGAATGCCTTGCATGAAAAAGGACTGCGGGATGTGGATTAATATCCTATCCCATAAGCTGAAAAAGCGTATGGATGCCGATATGCGGAACTTGGGTATTACGGGGGTGCAGAGCCGCGTAATGCATTATATTTTTATAAAGTATGCCGCTGGACCGGTGTTTCAGCGGGATGTGGAGAATGCCTTCGGCTTCAACCGTTCTACGGCTACCGGAATTTTGCAGCTGATGGAAAAGAACGGGCTGATTCTGCGGGAGAGCGCGGCTGGCGATGCAAGACTGAAAAGCCTGATTCCCACCGAAAAAGCGGTGCTTTTGGAAGAGCAGATTGATCAATGCCTTCGCCGGACGGAGAAATGCCTTACGCGGGATCTTTCCCAGGCGCAGCTTGCTTCGTTTTTGGAGACGGCCGAATGTATGTCCGTCAATTTAGACGGATAGCCTGTTTTTAGAACGCACCGCGTGCATACCGGCTTGCGTTAAGTTTTGGAGGAGGAATGTTGCATATGATAAAAAAACTTGCTCGCAGTATCCGCGAGTATAAAAAGCCAGCGATTCTGACGCCTTTTCTGGTTACGGGCGAAGTGATTCTGGAATGTATTATTCCGTTCATTATCGCGAATCTGGTAAACCAGATGCAGGCCGGCTGCGATATCAATGTGATTGTTACCTATGGGATCCAGCTGGTGGTGATGGCGGTTTTATCGCTGATTTTGGGCGTCGCGGCCGGCAACACCTGCGCCGCCGCTTCCACGGGATTCGCGCGCAACCTGCGCCGGGACATGTTTTACCGGATTCAGGATTATTCCTTTGAAAACATTGATAAATTTTCCGTTTCCAGTTTGGTTACGCGGATGACTACTGATGTTATCAATGTACAAATGTCCTTTATGATGATTATCCGCGTGGCTATCCGCGGGCCGCTGATGCTGATTTTTTCTTTTATCATGGGCTTTGCCATGGGCGGCCGGCTGGCGATGATCTTTTTGATTACGATTCCCCTGCTGAGCGTCGGCCTGATTCTGGTTATCCGCGCGGCAACGCCGATTTTCAGGCGGGTATTCCGCAAATACGACGCGCTTAACGATTCGGTGGAGGAAAATGTAAAGGCCATGCGCGTAGTAAAGAGCTATGTGCGGGAAAAATATGAAAAAAAGAAATTTACCGCTGCGGCTGAGGACGTCTGCAAAGACTTTACCCGCGCCGAGCGCATTATGGCTCTGAACAATCCCCTGATGCAGTTCTGCGTGTACGCGGGTATGGTGTTCGTTCTCTCCTTCGGCTCCTATGCGGTTATCACCGGTCGGGGTACGGAGATTGCAGTGGGCCAGATGTCGGCCATTCTGACCTACAGCTTCCAGATTCTGATGAGCCTGATGATGGTATCCATGGTGTTTGTAATGATCACAATGTCCATGGAGTCCGCCGAGCGCATTGTAGAGGTTTTAAACGAGAAAAGCAATCTGGTCAGCCCGGAAAATGCGCTTACTCAGGTAAAGGACGGCTCCATTGATTTTGAAAACGTCAGCTTTAAATATTCCCAAAAAGCCGAGCGTATGGCACTGGCGGAGGTAAATCTGCACATCCGCTCGGGCGAGGTCATCGGCATATTAGGCGGCACGGGCTCTTCCAAAACAACGCTGGTGCAGCTGATTCCCCGCCTCTATGACGTTACCGAGGGCTGCGTCCGGGTGGGCGGGCAGGACGTACGAAACTATGACCTGGACGTCCTGCGCAGCAGCGTAGCCGTCGTTCTGCAGAAAAACGTGCTCTTCAGCGGCACAATCAAGGATAATCTGCGCTGGGGCAATCCTGACGCGACGGATGAGGAACTCTTTGAGGCCTGTAAGCTGGCGCAGGCGGACGAATTTATCCAGCAGTTCCCCCAAAAATACGATACGTGGATCGAGCAGGGCGGCGCCAATGTTTCCGGCGGCCAGAAACAGCGCCTGTGCATTGCCCGCGCGCTTTTGAAAAAGCCCAAGGTGCTGATCCTGGACGATTCCACCAGCGCGGTGGATACACGTACGGATATATTAATCCGGCAGGGCTTCCGCAAATTTATTCCCCAAACTACAAAGATCATTATTGCGCAGCGCGTAGCCTCCGTAGAGGACGCGGACCGCATCATCGTGATGGACGGCGGACGAATCAGCGCCATCGGCACACATGAGGAGCTGATGAGAACCAACGCGATCTATCAGGAGATCTACACTACCCAGAATAAGGCAGGCGATCAAGATGGCGAACAATAAAAACGGTACCACTCCTTCCACAACACCCCGGGGGCAGCGTGCGCCCAAGGGAGTTCTGCGCCGGCTGCTGCGCCTGTTGTTTGAATTTTATCCGGTGTTGCTGCCGGTAACGCTGGTCTGCATTCTCATCAACGCAATCGTCAGCGCCATGCCCGCGGTATTTATGCAAAATATTATCGCCGTTGTGGATGAAAGCTATCAATCCGGCGACTGGACCGCGGTATCCGGAAAAATTCTGACGCTGGTGGGCATTCTGGTGGGCCTGTATATTGTCAGCCTGATCGCGGGCTGCGTTTATACCCAGCTGATGGCGGTTATTACGCAGGGTTCTTTGAAAAAGCTGCGGGAAAAAATGTTCAGCCATATGCAGAGCTTACCGATTAAATATTTTGATACCCACGGCCACGGCGATATCATGAGCTATTATACCAACGACGTGGACACCCTGCGCCAGATGATCAGCCAGAGCCTCCCGCAGATGCTGATTTCCGCCATAACGCTGCTTTCGGTGTTCGCTATTATGATGTATTACAGCGTTATTCTGGGGCTGATTGTCATAGCCGGCGTCATTTGTATGCTGTTTGCCGCCCGTTACATTACCGGTCATTCCTCTAAATATTTCCTGCGTCAGCAGGTTACCCTGGCAAAGGCCGAGGCGTTTATGGAGGAAATGATGACCGGCCAGAAGGTCATCAAGGTGTTCTGCCACGAGGAGGACGTCAAGGCGGAGTTCGACAAGGTAAACGGCGAAATTTTCTTCAATGCCCGCAACGGAAACCGCTTCGCCAATATTCTGATGCCTCTTTTAAGCAATATCGGCAACGTCATGTACGTGGTGGTGGCCCTGGTGGGAGGCATCCTGCTGCTGACGGACCTGAACAACATCAGCCTTTCAGGCATGGCGTTCAGTATCAGCATCGTTGTACCGTTTTTGAATATGACCAAGCAGTTCGCCGGCGCGGTGGGGCAGGTATCTAATCAGGTAAACATGGTCATTATGGGGCTTGCAGGCGCGCACCGCATCTTTGCCCTGCTGGATGAACAGCCCGAAAGCGATGAGGGCTATGTTACCCTGGTTAACGCAAGGGAAAACGCCGACGGCAGCTTGGGCGAGTGCGAAGAGCGCACCAACGTCTGGGCCTGGAAGCACCGGCACCATGACGGAACCGTTACCTATACCCGCCTGGAGGGCGACGTGCGCTTTTATGACGTCAACTTTGGCTATACGCCGGAAAAGACCGTACTGCATGATATTTCCCTGTATGCCAAACCCGGCCAGAAGGTTGCGTTTGTCGGCTCCACCGGCGCGGGAAAAACCACCATTACAAACCTGATCAACCGTTTTTACGACATCGACGACGGAAAGATCCGCTATGATGGCATTAATATCAAAAAGATCAAAAAAGCGGATCTGCGCCATAGCTTGGGTATCATCCTGCAGGATACGAATCTTTTTACCGGCACGGTGATGGAAAATATCCGCTACGGGAATTTGGGAGCAACCGACGAGGAGTGCGTGGCCGCGGCAAAGCTTGCCGGCGCGGACGATTTCATTCGCCGCCTGCCGGAGGGCTACGCCACCATGCTGCACGGCAACGGCTCCAACCTCAGCCAGGGTCAGCGGCAGCTGCTTGTGATTGCGCGCGCGGCCGTGGCCGATCCTCCTGTAATGATTATGGACGAGGCAACCAGCTCCATCGATACCCGCACCGAGGCCATTGTACAGCGGGGAATGGATGCGCTGATGGCCGGCCGCACCGTGTTTGTAATTGCGCACCGCCTTTCCACCGTGCGCAATGCGGACGCGATTATGGTGCTGGATCACGGCCGTATCATCGAACGCGGCACCCATGAGGAGCTTCTGCAGCTTAAGGGAACCTATTATCAGCTGTATACCGGCGTATTGGAGCTGGATTGAGCTGTTTTGAATCCAAACTCCCGGGAGTTCCGGCCGTTTTTAACAGGCCGTCCCGGGAGTTTTTTATTTTACAGGCGCACGGAACCCCGCACTCTTTTCTTTTTCCCTCCGGCGGCGGAAAAAGCGGAATTGTCCTGCCGTCTGCGCCGGCACAAAAGAGCCGCAAAATATTTTTATACAGCGCCTGAAAGCCCCCTGCCTGCCGCACAGATGAAGCCCCCGCTCCCTTTTGTGCAGGAAAAAATAACATCCGGGCATAAAAAAACGCCGCGGGCTGCAATGCACCAGCGGCAGCGAAAAAAGCTTCATTGTGTAGGAAAAACTCCTGTAGTTTGTTTTACCGTAAAAGCACGGTCAGCTATTTTTGGGAAAAAAGCTTGCACGGAATCGATAAAACTACATCTTTATAAGGGGTAAATCCGAATTTCTTATAATAGTCGGCTGTAGGCAGCTCCGTCTGCACCAGCCATTCGGAATTGTACTTTTTAAAGGACTGTAAAAAAGATATTTTTCGCAATTCGGTCGGTGAAGCGGAATTTTTGCGTCTGTACAGGCCGGGAAAGAAAGAGCGGAAATGTTACAATAAACAAGTGACGGCTGACTGAACTGAGACAGAGAGGGGGGAATTACAAGGATTTTCCTGTTTTCACCTTTTTGAAAATTTGCGTCCGATTCAAAATCAAAAATCAGAATCCCGCGAACCCGCATAAAATAAGGCTTTATAATAAAACGCCATTGAAGGCTTGAACCTTCAATGGCGTTTTTGCTTATGTGCCTGCGTTATTCTGATTCTTTTTTTCTGGCATAAATGGTCGATCCTGTCAGACCGCCCGCTGCAAGCAGTATTAACGCGAGATAGATCCACAGATTTGACGAATCTCCCGTGTCGGCGTCTGCACCGGAATTCGACCCGGTGGCGGTAATCTCCTCGGTCTTCAGCACCTTGCCGCAGACAGTACAACTGTAGGTCTTTACGCCTTTTTCCGTCTCCGTTGCCGGCTTGGTTACTTTGCCCTCATCGCTCGTATGTGCCGCTGCATCGGCTTTTTCGCCGCAGGTACACACATGCCAGTGATTCTCGTTATCCGATTGCCAGTCGGTTCCGAACTGATGGTCTGCCGTCAGCACGACAGGGGCGCTCTCGGTTGCATTTGAGACAGCCTTCCCTTTGACCGCGGTCACCTTCACCGTATAGCTGCCGCTTTCGGTCGCGGTCAGCTCGGCTGCGGTCTCGCCGTCGATCAAGGTTCCGTCCTTATACCATTCATAGGTATAGGTCACATCCTTCAATACATGGGATGGGGTTGCCGTCAGTTTGATACTGCCGCTGATATGAACGTTTGTTTGGTCTGCCTGCAGAGAAACGGCAGGCGCATTCAGCCTCCAAATCTCGTACAGGGAAAGCCCGTTGTTTTTCGTCGTGATAGGCGTCTCCATATTCCATTGCTTCCATGTTCCCTGGTCAAAATACTGCCAGCCGATTCGGGAGTAGCCCGCGATATCCGCTGCCGCAGGAATTTTATTCGATGCAATCGGCTGATCCGGCAGTACATAGACATTCTTATACTGATAGCCGGTGGCATCGATCGAGGAGAGCTGATAGAACCGCACGCGGACCAAATTGATCCACTGCAGCGTTTGCCCGTCAAGCGTCAGCGCCGTGCTGGTGAAAGAAGTTGTAAAGTCTTCCAGCTTCGGCGTTAAACCCTGTGCATAGGTTACGACCGTCCGGCCTTCTCTGCCGTATGAATCAATAACTGAAACAGGCTTCCCCGGGGTAAATGCGCCGGTCACTTCAATCTGCGGTCCATAATCCACCCAGTCGAGCAAAACTACGTCGCCCGAGATGGTGGGAGAGCCGCTCAGTTTCAGCTGTGCAAAAGGTGTGGCGGCATCAAAATCGTACTCTTCGGGGTAATTGTCGTTGAGTGTAATGGCCTGTTCTTCCTCGAATCCGTCCTCATCCCCGGCATATATTTTGTTGCCGCTGATGGTACCGCCGCTGATGATGACAATTGTATCACCACGCATATAATTGTAGAATGCGGCAATTCCGGCGCCCTGTCCATCTTCGGTACCGTTATCGATAATCGAACCGCTCTTCATTTCAAAGGAAGCAGGAGAGTTTGCGAGGCCTTCCAGATAAACACCGCCGCCCATCCGGACGGAGACGTTTTCCTTAATGATTGTGCCGTCGAGGAGGACTGTACCGCCAAGATTGCAGATACCGCCACCGCATCCTTCGGCAGTATTTTGGGAAATTTCACCGCCGCGAAGATTCACTGTACCCTGATCCAGATAGATACCGCCGCCGTCATAGACAGTGCTGTTGTTCTGAATAAGACCGCCGTTCATATTCAGGACGGAGCCTGAATAAACGCCTACAGCCGAATCTGAATTATTAATCAGTTTCGTATTGGCTTCAATTGTGAGCGTCGCCTTACTCTGGAGCTGGATCAATTCTGCGCTATTGGATATATCCGGGGCTCCGCCGTCCATCGTTACATTTGACAGGGTAAGCTCTACGCCGGATACGTAGAACAGATAGGAGCCGCAGCCATCCGCACGCTTGAAGGTCACGTCGGAGAGCGCCATGCTCTCATTTGTTATAGAGACAGGGTAGCAAACATAGACCGTTCCCTGTTTGGCCACCAGCTCAAAAGCCTTGTCCAGGTTTTTGACCGCTTTAGCTGCGCTTTCACCGCTATTGTTGTCATCTCCTTTGCTACCGTCCAGATAAACGGTAGCCATGGTTCCCGTCGGCTTCTTTTGAACAGGATCCGGAGCCGCTGTCACACTGCCCAACAGCAGGGTTAAGACCATACACAAGCCGATGAAACATGCCATCATCCGTTTTTTCATTGTTAAATACTCCTTTCATCCTATAAGTTCACTATTTTAAATAGTATATTTTTAAAATAATTTTATCATGCTGTTTTTTCCTTTGTCAAGTATAAAGTAACAATAAATCTGGGCCTGTTTCCAATTAAAAAAAGAGTCGAATTATCTTGATTTGTCTGTCGGGGAAAAAAGAGATACCCTGCGCCGAAAGCGCACCCGCAAAAGGTTGGGGCAGCGACAGGGAACCGTCGCGAGGGCATTTACAACCGAGAAGGCGAGCCGAGCGTGACCTTTTGCGAAAGAGGAGGAATGATGGAGCGGTATAAGAAATCCCCAGCCGAATGGCTGGGGATTTTGAATGGAGCGTAGTCCATTCCGGCGTGGCGGAGACAGAGAGATTTGAACTCTCGCGCCGGTAACTCCCGACCTACACCCTTAGCAGGGGCGCCCCTTCGGCCAAACTTGGGTATGTCTCCGAATAAACAATATGCGCTTGTGGCGGAGAGGGTGGGATTCGAACCCACGGTACCTTGCGGTATCACAGGTTTTCAAGACCTGCTCCTTAAACCCCTCGGACACCTCTCCGTTTTCCAACGGATACGTGCATTATAGCAAAAAAAAACGGCAGTGTCAACAGAAAAAAAGGGAAGGGATAAGGTTTTTATGTCACATGGAAAGCGCGGAAAAAGAAAAAAGTGATATACTGGAGGTATGAAGACGGCATGGCTGCTTTGCGGCCGGCCGTATTTTTTTAAGGAGGCGTCGGTATGAATGAAGGATATCACACAAAAGTAAGCCCGTATATCAAGCATATCGGCATACTGGTCATGGGCGGAGCGAAGGAGGCGGAAATTGCGGCGATGTTGGGAATTTCGCGCCGTACGCTGCAGCGGTATAAAAGCGCGCATCCGGAGCTG
The DNA here is from genome assembly GCA_905214315.1 of uncultured bacterium. GTDB lineage: Bacteria > Bacillota > Clostridia > Christensenellales > QALW01 > UMGS1322. The sequence goes on from CAJMLN010000002.1 coordinate 72,767, forward strand.
AAAAGCGCGCTGGAGAAAAAAAGGGACGCCGATACGCAGGTGCGGGAAGCGTTTTTTAAGCGGGCCTGCGGCTATACCGCCCAGGAGGAGACTACCGAGTGCAAGGGGAAGAAAAACGAGGACGGCCTGGTGGTGGATGAACAGGTGGTAAAAAAAACGGTGAAAAAGGAGGTTCCGCCGGATTTGAGCGCCATTAAATGGTGGATGGAAAACAGCGGCCGGCCGATAGAGGAGGAGCCGGACGTGGAGGAAGCGAGGGAGCTTTTGCTTGAAAGACGCAGACTGCAGAGCCAGGGAGATTGAACAGCAGATACGGCGGCATCCGCAGCTGTTTAAGCTGGCGGGCTATAATTTAGGGCCGAAGGTGCATCAGAAGCAGATGGCGTTCCATGCCTGCCCCAGGCGCAACCGCTGGGTGTTCGGCGGCAACCGCACGGGCAAGACCGAATGCGGCGCGGTGGAGGCGATCTGGTACGCCAGGGGAATTCATCCGTTTAAAAAGATTCCGGGGCCTACCAGGGGCTGGGTGGTGAGCCTGACCCAGGAGGTGCAGCGGGATGTGGCCCAGGAAAAGCTGCTTTCCTATCTGCCCAGGGAATGGATTGAAAAAATTGTGATGCGCCGGGGGCGCGGCGACAGCCCCGACGCGGGCGTGATCGATTTTATTCTGGTAAGGAGCGTGTGCGGCGGAACGTCGGTGATCGGCTTTAAAAGCTGCGACCAGGGCCGCCAGCGCTTTCAGGGCACCAGTCAGGACTGGATCTGGTTTGACGAGGAGCCGCCCAAAGAGATTTATGACGAATGCCGGATGCGGGTGCTGGATACCTGCGGCGAGCTTTGGGGCACCATGACCCCGCTGCTGGGGCTGACCTGGGTGCATGACGAGATCTACCTAAACCAAAATAAGGACCCGGAGGCCTGGTATATTACAATGAGCTGGCAGGACAACCCGTTTTTAAACCCGCAGGAGGTGAAAATGCTGGAGGCGCTGCTGCCCGAGAGCGAGCGCGAGAGCCGGCAGTACGGCCGCTTTATGAGCCACAGCGGTTTGGTATACGGGGAATTTGACGAAAGCGTGCATGTGATCGATCCCTTTGAGGTACCGAAGGATTGGTTTGCAATGCTCTCCATTGATCCTGGATTGGTAAATCCGCTTTCGTGCCACTGGTACGCGGTGGACGGCGACGGAAACATCTATGTAATGGCCGAGCATTATTTTTCCGGCCGGGACGCGCGCTGGCACTGCGAGGAGATTTTGAAAAAGTGCGCGGCTCTGGGGTGGCCGAAAACGGCCGGCGGACGCGTGGAGGCGCTGATGGACAGCGCGGCCCTGCAGCATACGCTTTCCGGCGATAAGAGCGTGGCCCAGCTGTTTTATGATTTCGGCATTGCGGTTAACAGCCGCGTGAATAAAAATCTGTGGACGGGCGTTCAGCGCGTAAAACAGTATTTGACCCAAAGGACGGATTGCCCCCGTCTTTTTATTTTCCGCAGCTGCCCGGAGATGATACGGGAAATCAAGAGCTACCGCTACGGCCGGGGGGATACGCCCGTCAAGCGCGACGATCACGCAATGGACGAGCTGCGCTATTTTATAATGTCGCGTCCGGAGCCGCATATTGCCAGGGAGGAAAAATCCCCCTGTATGCGCGATATGGAACGGCTGCTGCGCCGGGCTGGGCATAAAAAACTGAATTAGAAGGGATGAAGGCGATTGAAACAAAAAGAGGACAAGCGGAAAAAAGAGCTGTGTGCTTTTGTGCAGGCGGAGCTGGAGAAGCGCTCCCGCGAGCGCAGCCGATTTGAGCTGCAGTGGCAGCTGAACATCAATTTTTTTATGGGCAACCAGTATTGCGATATTCTGCCCGAGGCCGGAAGGCTGTTTCAGCAGGATAAGGCCTTTCTTTGGCAGGAGCGCGAGGTGTATAACCACATTGCGCCCATTGTGGAGAGCCGGCTGGCCAAGCTGAACAAGATTACGCCGCAGGTTACCGTGCGCCCGGCCACGGGAGACGAGGAGGATATTCAGAGCGCCAAGGTGAGCACGGCGATTCTGCATTCGGCCTTTGACCGCGTGGGCATGGGGGCGCTGCTGGCGGAGGCGGCGGTCTGGTCCGAGCTCTGCGGCACGGTGTTTTACAAGCAGAGCTGGGTCAGCAGCAAGGGAAGGATGCTCGGACGGAATTCCGGCGGAAGAGCTGTGTACGAGGGAGATATTTCCACCACCGTGTGTCCGCCGTATGAGATCTATCCCGATACGCCCTATGTGCAGAGCGTGGAAAAGTGCGCTTCGGTGATCCATGCCCGCGTGTACAGCTGCAGCGCTGTAAAGAGCATTTGGGGCGCGGAGGTTGCGCCGGGAAAGGTAAAAACACTGGGCTTCGGCTGCGCAAATACGGCCGGAGGCCTTGGCTACCGCGCGGCGGTATGTGCGGCCGCGGAGGAGGAGCCCGAGGACAGCGTACTGGTGCTGGAGTATTATGAGCAGCCCTCGGCGGAGCATGAGCAGGGGCGGTATCTTGCCGTCTGCGGGGAAACGCTGCTGGCGGAGGGACCGCTGCCGTATCAAAACGGCGAAAACGGCACGCGCAAGCTGCCCTTTGTGCAGCAGAATTCCATCAGCCGGCCCGGCTGCCTGTGGGGCGTTTCGATTGTGGAGAGGTGTATTCCGATTCAGCGTTCCTACAACGCGGTGCGCAATCGCAAGCATGAGTTTTTGAACCGCGCCGCCGTGGGCGTTTTGGCCGTGGAGGAGGGCACGGTGGACCTGGAGGATCTGGAGGAAAACGGCCTGACCCCGGGCAAGGTGCTGGTGTACCGGCAGGGAACCAATCCGCCGGCCATGCTGCCGGCCGGCTCGCTGCCCAACGAGTTCTTCCAGGAGGAGAGCGCGCTTTTGGAGGAATTTAATCTGATCTCGGGCACGTCGGATCTGATGCGGCAGTCGGTGGCCCCGACAAACGTAACCAGCGGCGTGGCGCTCAATACCATCGCCGAGCAGGACGATACACGCCTTGCCATTACCGCCGACCGCGTGCGCGATGCGATTTTGGAAATTTCGCGCCAGTGGCTGCGGCTGTTCAGGCAGTTTGCCGGACAGGGGCGGATCGACCGCATTGTGGGAAAGAACGGCGAGATCTCCAAGCTGTACTGGAGCGCCAGTATGCTCACCAGCGACGACGTGGTTCACGAAACCGAGAACGAGCTTTCCGGCTCGATATCCAACCGGAAGCAGATGATCTATGATCTTCTGGCAAAGGGATTGTTTCTGGAGGAAAACGGCGCGCTTTCGGAGCGGACAAGGGTTCGTCTGCTGCGGAGCTTGGGCCTGGGCGATTGGGAAAATATCGCCGATATCGGCGAGGTGCACACCGGAAGGGCGCAGAGGGAAAATCTATTGCTGAAAAACGGCGGCGAGGTTCGCGTGCTGGAGACCGACGACCATGAAATTCATATTTCGGAACACGCCAAAATGCTTTTGAGCCAGGAGTTTGAGGAAGAATTCGGTTTAAACAGCGAACAGCACCGCCGTTTTGAGGAACATATTGCACAGCACAAAATAAAAGTGGAGGAGGAAAAAGATGCAGAACAGGGATGATACGGCGGAAGCCGCCGAAACCTTGGAGGAAAAATGCCTGCGGCTGGAGAGGGAAAACGCCGAGGGCAGAGAGCGCATCCGGCAGCTGACGGAGGAAAACGCGGCGTATAGAGCGCAGGATACCGCGCCGGAGGAGGAAGCGATTGAGGCCTTTTTGGCGGAATTTCCGCAGGCGGCCGGATTTTTTGACGATATCTGCGGCGTGCTGGAGGCCGAGCCGGAACTTTGCGGCGCGGAGGGACTGCAGAAGGCTTATACCCGGGTTTTGGCGCAAAAGTACCGCGCGCCGGAGGAGCTGGCGCAGGACGAGGAGTTTTTGCAGAAAAATATTTTCTGCAACGAACAGATCCGCCGGATGTTTATCCGGCAGTATCTGGATTCGCTTCCCCAGGCGCCGGAGGGATGCGAAAAGCACGGCGCGCCCCCGGTTTCGGCCCACAGCCGGCCGGTAACTTTGCGCTCGGCCGGGGAACTGGCAAGAGCGCTTTTTCGCAAATAATTAAAAAAGAGAGGTAATTTTTATGGTTTCTGTTTCAACCGTCAATGACGCACTGAAAAGCTTTTATCTGGAGGTTCTGGTCAACCAGCTCAACAATTCCATCAGCCCGCTGTACAGCAAGTTCAAGGCTACCAGCTCGTTTATTACCGGCAAGGAGGCGGTAAAGCCCGTTTGCTATGATCTCTCTTCCGGCGTGGCCGCGCTGGAGGAATACGGCGATCTGCCCGCGGCCAGCGGCAACAGCTACGCCATGTTCCGCGCGGAGCTGAAAAACCTGTACGGCACCATTGAGATCACCGATAAGGCGATGCGCGCCTCGGAAAACAGCCAGGGGGCGGTAGTGAACCTGCTGAACGCCGAAATGGAGGGCCTGCTGGCCACGGCCAAGCAGAATTTTTCGCGGATGCTCTACGGCGACGGCACCGGAACGCTGGCAACCGTGGCCGCGGCTGTAACCGAGGGAACGACGGTTACCGCGGATTCCTATAAGCTGTTAAAACCCGGTATGAAAATTGAATTCAGAAGCGCCGGAAGCGCTGTGCCGGCCCAGATTACAGCCGTAGCGGATACCGGCATTACGGTTTCTGCGGCGGTTACCGTGGCCAAGGACGCGGTTATCGTATTGGCCGGCTCCTATAACAATGAGATTTTCGGCCTGGAAACGCTGTTTGGCTCCGGAAATACTCTTTACGGTGTGGACCGCACGAACCGGGACTGGATGCGCCCCTATACCGGCACGGCCACCGCGGCGATCTCCGATATCAAAATTCAGAAGGCCATCGATTCGGCCGAAGAGAAGAGCGGCGGACAGATCGATTTTATCACCTGCTCCTACGGCGTGCGCAGAGCGTATCAGGAGTATCTGGAAACTTCCAAGCGCAACATCAGCCCCGTGGAGCTGGAGGGCGGCTTTAAGACGATCAGTTATTCGGGAATTCCCGTGGTGGCCGACCGCTATTGCCCGGAGGGAACGATGTATCTTCTGGATACCAAGGTCTTTGATATGCACCAGCTTTGCGACTGGCGCTGGCTGGAGGGCGACAGCGGCAGCGTGCTCAAGCAGCTGGCCAACAAGGCCGCCTATACCGCCACGCTGGTCAAATACGCAAACCTGATCTGCGGTATGCCCTGCGGTCAGGCAAAGCTGATGGGAATTACCGAAAAATAAATACAGAGGTGTTTTTATGGCCCAACCGGGGATATATACGGAAAAATACATTCCTGTTTTCAGCGATACCCTGGATGTTTTGAACAGGATACAGCAGATAGATCATACCTATTTTATCCTTTTGAACAGGCTGACGGGCAAGTTTGAGGTACATTCCTGTGCGCAGGCGGGGGGAAGCTTCTGTTTGGAGCTTCCCTATCCCTGCCTGGACGCCAGGGCGGTTGCCTTTGTGCAGCGGTACCGGAGCGCCCGGGCAAAAGAGGTTTTTGCAGAAATGGAGCAGGCCAACGGCAGGCTGGAGGAGCGCCGGATCCGGGAAATGGAGGAAACGGCGCGGCAGGCCCAAGAGGAGCTGGAAAGGAGAGAACGATGAATTTTGGAGAGATGACCGCGCGTACCGCCGAGCTTTTGGAAAAGGAGACCGGGGAGGACGAGGCTTTTTTGGCCAGGGTAAAGCATGCGCTCAATACCGCGTATATGACTGTGGCGCGGGATAAATGGCGGCCTGTGGCGGCAGAGGAAATGTGCGTGTGCCGTGGAAGGATTCCGATTGCGGAGCTGAGCGAGTGCTATGTGGGGCTGAAAAGCGTAAGATGGAACGGTCTGCGGGCCGGCGCCTGGGCCGGAAAGGATTTTATCCATGTGTGTGAAAATATACAAAAGGCAATTGTGGAATACTATTATCTTCCCGTGCCGATGGAGGAGGATGAGGATGAACCGGTCATTCCCTTTTCCCAGGTGGACCCGTATGCGTACATCTATTTTGCGGCGTCGCTGTGCTGCAGTATCCGGCATCTTCACGCCGAGGCCGCCGTGTGGGACAGCCGTTACCGCAATGTGGTGGATAATATAAAGGAAGTCCGTTCCGGAATCGTTCTTCCCGCCGGGAGGTGGCGCTGATGCTTACGCTGCGCCGGATAGAGGATTTTTCTTCCCGGCAGGAGTATGCGGCTCGGATGGACGGATTTAAGGGGCTGAACATGCGCGACGATGACAGCGTTATGCCCCTGGAGGAGAGCCCGAGCGCGGAAAACGTGGTGGCCGAGGGCGGCAGGCTCAGGCGGGCGGCGGGGTTTGACGTTGTAAAGTGGAAAAAAGAGGACGGGCAGGAAGTTCTGCTGCGCCAGCTGCCGGAGGAAATTGTGGGGCTATTTGAATTTCAGGCGGCCGCCGCTGAAACGGAGGGCTATAAAAACCTCTATTATACGGCCGCTGACGGCAATCTTTACCGCTTTGTTTATGACGCCGCGCTCTCCAGGGTGCAGGCCGAGGCTGTCTCCTGCGCCGACGGGATCACCGGGTGGGAATATACGTATTTTACGCAGTATAAATCGGGCAAAAACAACTGCGCGTTACTGGGCGGCCCTCAGTGCGGGCCTTACGTCTATACCGAAGGCGGCGGCTATGCGCTGATTGCCTCGGGGGTAAAGCCGCATATGGAAAAGACGGCAATGCACTTTTCCCGGATGTTCGGCATCGGCGATCCGGAATATCCCCAGCGCGTGTGGTTTTCCAAAATCGGCGATCCGTGCGATTTCACTTCTTCGGAGGAGGCGGGCGGCTACATCGACATCACCGATACCATCGGAAGCGCAATCGATATCGTCTCCTTCTTTGATACGCTGCTGGTATTTTGCCGTTACGGAATTGTGGCGGTCAATACGCTTTCGGTACAAAGCGATTTTACGGTGGAGAATATCTTTTTTTCCGACAGCGAAATTCTCCGGGGCAGCGTGACGGTCTGCGGCGACTGCGTGCTGTTTGCCACCCGCTACGGCGTTTACAGCTGCAGCGGCAGCGGGGTTGCCTGCGTCAGCCATGCCATTAAAGGATTTTTTGAGGAAAACAAGATCCTTTGCCGCAGGGAATGCAGTATTTATTTCAAAAATTGCTATTATTTGAGCTTTCATCGGCAAACGGGGGAGAGCGGATTGCTTATATATAATATGGTATATCGGCAGTGGCAGATCTTTGCCGGGCCGGAGGTCGCTTCCCTGGTGGTCTGCCGGGACCGGAATACGGAAAAGCTGCTGACGGCGTTTACCGAAACCACGGTCGTCGCGGAGTGGGGCGCGGGCGCAAGGCTGGCAACCTCTGGGGCGATTCAGGGGTTCTGGCACAGCCCGAAAAATGATTTCGGCCTTGCTCATGCGTATAAGACCGTGACCGAGCTGCATTTTTCCGCCCACGGGGACGGTGAAATCCAAATCACGGTATTTGCCGACGGCGAGGAGCAGACCCGCGCGGTGACGCTGAGCGCGGAGGAAACGCATTATAAGCTTCCGTTCTCGCTCAAAGGACACTTGATCGGCTTTTCGGTAAAGAATACGGCGGGCAGCGATTTTTCGGTTTCGCCCTTTACCTTTATATATACTGCGGAAAGAGATTTTGTTTCTTAGGAGGGGCTATGCAGAAAGTTACGGATCGGTTCAGAAACGAACGGAGACTCCGGTGGATCGAGAATTCCGCCGCACTGGGCGCGGCAAAGAAATACAGCGTTGGCGCCGTTGCCGCTGGAGGCAGCGCGGCGGTTGTAAATCAAAGCCTTATCGGCTGGAAAACGCGCCAGGGGCTTTATATCAGTTATTATTTAAAGAATGCGGCTTCGGCGTCAGTCAGCATCACGGTCAACGGCAATACGCTTTTGCTGGAGCATGCCGCGGGCAGCGCTTCGGCGGCGGTCTGCCCGGAGATCAAAAAAGGCGTCAACACCGTAACCGTTACCGTGAATGCGGCAGGCGGAGCTATTTCTTCAGGAGAAATTTTTACAAAAATCATTGATTTGGGGTGAAAAATTTGACAAGTCAGCTTTATACCGCGCAGGGCGGTGAAACCCTGCGGGATATTGCGGAAAAAACCGGTACCGATTACAGCCAGCTGGTAAAGAATAATCCGGCATACAAGACGGGAAAGCTCAAAAAAGGTTCCCGCGTTATTCTTTCCGTGGCGCAGGTGATAGAGGAAAAGGCCGACGAGGAAGAGGCTGAGCAGGAAAAAAAGCAGCAGAAGGCGGCGGCAAAGGAACAGGAATACCGGATTGGCATGGAGCGCGCCCGTGCGGATTATCAGACGGATAAGGCGTCGGCTGATGCGGATTACCTGTATAAAAAACAAAAGCTTTCCCAGGCTCTGAAAAAGAACAGGATCGGCCTGGAAAGCGATCTGGCGGCGCAGAAAATTGATGCCTCCAGCATTGCCGGAAACGAAAGGGAAAAACTTTCTCAGGAGGCGGCGCAGGAGACGGCGGCTCTTGACCGTGACTATCAGGAAAAGATCAATAAGCTGAAAACAAAGCTCTCCCGCAGTACTGCAGACGCGGCAAGAAAGATCAGTCAGCTTTAAAAGTTTCCGGAGAACGGCGTTTTACGGAAGGTATTGGCAGAAGAAATTTGCGGTAAAAATACATTTAAAAGGTAAAAAATTTTTGAACAAACTGCAATAAGTGGGAATTGCGAGCGGAGAGTATTCTCTATATTAGGGGCGATATGCCCCTTTTTTTATTTTTAGGGCTATATATAGTAAGGCGGAAAACAAGCGGATACCATTCAAACCGAAAAAAAAAAGGGAAAAAAAGAGTTGACAAAAAGGAGCAAGTTTGATATTATAAGCA
>CAJMLN010000003.1 GCA_905214315.1 uncultured bacterium
GGCTTATGTAAGTGGTTTCTATCGTATTGGTGATTATAAAGCAGTAAGTCCTCAGTTTGTGTCGCCACTTTCGGAATATCTTAGGATCATACCAGAACAGGCTGAATCTGTAATTCAGAAATTTGTTAAAGCGGATTACCAGAATAATGATAACGGAAAGCTAAGAATTTACTTTTTAATGTATCGTATGAAAAGCCTTTTAAAAGCGCTTCCGTCAGATGATCCACGAACAAAAGATTGCATGATTCTGTTTGAAACAGACGAGGAAAGCGACTACAAGCTGACAATCGTTCAAAAGGAACTCGATGTCCACTTGCCTGGAAATGAAATTGATGGGTTCAAGAGTTATCTTGAATATTGGGAAGCTAATCCTGATAAGCCATTGATCCTACATACAGGGAACGCTATTCATTTTGAGAAAAATCATTTTTTTGATGATGTCCATGTTATTGTTTCGTCATATGATCTGATTAAGTATCAGTTTGGTTTGCCGTCCAGTGTTCACGAGGAGCTTGGAACCACAGATAACTGGAATGATTTTGTGAAGGTGATCATCAAAGAAGGTTCTTTTGACGAGGCGTGCTGCACCTCTTTATCTATTAATAAATACTCTCCTTCATTATTCTCCCGCTGGAATAAGTATTCTTCATTCCAACAGTGGCTGTTATGGCTTTGGACAAGATTACAATCAAGTAAGGGATATGAAGTTGAGTGCTCGAGAGCCTGTAAGTCTCCGTCTGAATTTGTTGATGAATTATATTGCGGCTTGATTCGCCATATTCGAGACAATGACTTCCATCGGATATATGAAGACCGCAAAGCCATTCTTTCCGCTATCCAAGCTGTTCCGACAGAACGGTTTTGGAGTGAAATCAGTACACTTCGAACAGTTGAGGCTCTCGCTTGTTTAACTTGCCTTACTGATATTGAGCGTAAGACGATATTCGATATTATCTCTGGTTTTGACTACCAAAAGAGAGATGCCGTATTGCCGATTGTCAAACGAGTTTATCCTCAATTGTATTACTATTTGGAAAATGATCTTCAGCCAAACAAAGCAAATCTATCTTCCGAGCACGAGCAATACTTTAGAGAATATAAGTGGTTAAAAGTAACGGATTCAATAACGGAGGATTTTGTTGCAAAGGTCTGTAGAATAGCTGAAGAAAAAGGCACATCTGTTTTTGAAATGCAGTCCCGGAATCATTATGTTACTGAGCACTATGATGAGAATGCATCAATTCTGTTTGTTGATGGGATGGGAATTGAATATGCCGATTATTTGGCATATCTGTTCTCTGATTTAAGCGAAAAGGAATACTCTGTTACAATTGAGGCTGGTTTTTGTACATTGCCATCAATAACCGAGAGCAACAAAGACTTTATGAACGGAAGAAACACCGTTGAGCCTCCTGTTAGAGAGTTAGACGAGCTAAAGCATGCAAATAATGTTCACCCCGAAAGTCTTATTAAACAGCTTAATATTATCGACCAACTTAAGGATCGTGTTTTAGGATTACTTGTCGGCAGTACAAATAAAATCATTATTACCGCTGACCACGGAACGAGCAGAATGGCAGTGAAAGTTCGCAATACTGCCTTTGATAACGCCTTACAAAGGCCAGAAAACACGGAAATTTACAAGTACGGGCGTTTCTGCGAAGGTACTCAGGATGAGTCGAAGTATCCAACAGCGATAAACTACAATGATCGATTAATTTTTGCAGATTACACTCGATTTATTCAAAATGGAGCGCCAATCGATGAAATACACGGTGGTGCTTCACTGGAAGAATGGATTGTACCGATTATTACAATCGAAAAATATTCAAGCGCAAGGTCTGTAGGTGTTATTGTAACTCCCAAATCTACCAAATATAAACCTGAATTTGGCACAAAACAGGTTAGAGTCGCTTTTACAATCGGTGGAGATAAACGTGATTCTGTTTCTGCAAAAGTAAACGGAAACACCTATAAATGTGTGTGGGAAAATGGAGTTTACAGTTTTAAATTTACACCTTCCAAAGGTGAGGCGGACTTGAATGTTAAGATAGTTGACGGTGGCATCCTCGGGCAATTTGATATTCATATTGAGCAAGGAATCCAGAAAAATACTAAGTTCGATATATGAGGAGTGAGGATAGATGGAGATGAATAACTTTTCTACAACATCTATGGGAAATATAGATGGTAGTGCATATGAAGAAAAATTGAAAAAATATTATGGCGATATGCTCGTCTTTAAGTCATCGGCGAACTCAAAGTTCTTTTCTGCATTAAGCCTGCCCTCATTTATGCGAGATTGGTTAGTGATGAGATTCTCTGATCAGGACGGCGTAATAAATAAGCACGAAGTATCAGACTACGTCAAACGAGTTATCCCGAAAAAAGAACAGTGGAATGAATACCTTGTTGATTTACTTCATAATGATCAAACTGCTCGTTTCTTAGCAAAAGTCAAAATCGATTTCGACGCAAAAACAAGAAGCGCTTTGTTTTCATTGCCGGACTTTGAGGTGCCGAAGAAAAAGGGTGAAGCCATTGTAGATTGGGATGTTATCGAATCAAATCGGGATTATCTCCTTTCGCCCACTGAAGTTTGGGGAATTGTTGAGATCGTCGTAGAAGAGGGCGCAAAAGGTAATGTATTTAAACTTATTGACTTCCAACCATTTTGCCCATACACGATTGACTTAGAATATTATATCGGAGCTCGTCAATACTTTACAATCGACGAGTGGATCAATGTGTTGTTGAGCGCAATTGACTACAATCCGAAAGGATATGTCAGCAAAACGCAAAAAATGGCTATGCTGAGCAGACTGCTTCCTTTTGTTGAAAAAAGAATTAACCTGATCGAACTTGCCCCCAAAGAAACTGGCAAATCTTATGTATTTGCACAAATCAGCAAATATGGATGGCTTGTCAGCGGCGGTAGCATTTCAAGAGCAAAGATGTTTTATGATATCAGCAAGAGAACGCCGGGTTTAGTATCACGATATGACTATGTTGCTTTCGATGAAATCCAAAGCATTAAATTTACCGATGCAATGGAAATGCAAGGAGCACTAAAAGGCTATCTTGAAAGTGGTGAGTATCGAGTAGGAGATACAAGAGGTGTCGGAGACGCCGGGTTAATTTTGCTTGGAAACATAGACTCTGACTTAATGGATGTTAACCAAAATATGTTCCAAGATTTGCCTGAAATATTCCATGAATCTGCGCTATTGGATCGTTTTCATGGTTTCATAAAAGGATGGAATATCCCTAAGATGAAGGAAAGTCTTAAGGCGAATGGATGGGCATTAAACACCGAGTATTTTGGAGAAATCATGCATGTTCTTCGGGATGAGCTGTCATACAGAGCTGTTGTTGATCAGCTTCTTCAACTGCCCAAGAATTCCGCCACACGAGATACAGAGGCAATTAAGAGAATATGCACCGGTTACTTAAAGCTCCTTTTCCCAGATGCAACTGACGTCAGTAAAGTAGATATATCGTTGTTCGAAACATATTGCCTTGCCCCTGCTATGGAAATGCGCCGAGTAATCAAGACGCAGCTTGGAATAATCGATGAAGGTGAATTTGGCGGAACAACGATTCCTGAAATAACAATTAAGGAGCAATATCGTGAATAATAAAAAATGCAAGCTCTGTGGCACTGATCTGAAAAAAGATTGGATTGCTCTACACAAAAAGCTGCTGGATGCCGACGCAAAGGATTTTTACTGTATTGCTTGCTTGGCTGACACGTTTGGCTGCGAAGTCGAGGATTTAGAAGTTAAAATCGAGGAGTTCAAGGAAGAGGGCTGCACTCTATTTAAGTGAGGAATAGCTATGAAGCAGTTTGTTTACGCCGACAATGCGGCGACTACAAAATTAGATATTGATGCATTCGAGGCAATGAAACCGTACTTGCTCTATGAGTATGGCAATACTTCACAACATTATTCTTTTGCACGCCAGCCTAAGAAAGCGCTGAAAGAAGCACGAACATATATTGCTGAATGCATAAATGCCTCACCGGAAGAAATTTATTTCACTTCTGGCGGCACCGAGAGTGATAACTGGGCTATCAAGGGGATTGCGTTAAATTGCCCTGTTGCTCAAATAATTACTTCACAAATTGAACATCACGCCATTCTCAATTCTTGTAAAGCGGTAGAAATGATGGGCATTCCGGTAGCCTACTTGAGCGTTACAAGACAAGGTGTTGTTGAGCCTACTGAACTGGAAAGCGTCATTACAAACTCAACGAAGCTTGTCTCTGTAATGTATGCAAACAATGAAATTGGGAGTATTCAACCAATAAAAGAGTTATGTGATATCGCTCATAAAAAAGGTGCTTTATTTCATACCGATGCCGTACAAGCTGTTGGTCATATTCGTATTGATGTTAAAGAACTGGGCATTGATCTACTGTCTGCCTCAGCTCATAAGTTTAATGGCCCTAAAGGAATCGGTTTTTTGTATGTCAAAAAAGGGACACCGATTTTTCCCTATGCAAACGGTGGCTCTCAGGAATCGTCATTGCGGGCTGGCACAGAGAATGTAGCAGCTATCGTTGGAATGGCAGTAGCCTTAAAGAAAAATTGCGAGCAGATTGATAAGATGAGTAAACATATTACTGACCTTGAGTCTAAATTATTATCCCTCCTTAAAACATATAATGTGCCGTTTATTCGCAATGGAGCAAATAACCACCTTGTAGGCAATATTAGTTTGTCTTTCCCCGGTAAAGACGGAGAAGCCATCATGCACATTTTAGATCTGCATGGAATTTGTGTTTCAACTGGAGCTGCTTGTGACACAGTAAACACAGAAATCTCCCACGTGTTGAAAGCTATAGGTTTACAAGAAAAGTATGCCAAAGGAACAATCCGTATTTCACTTGGCAAAAATAATACAAACGAGGATGTGCAGCATATTGCAGATTCTCTTAAAAAGATAGAATTTGATTTCAAAACGTATAAAAATTTTGCGGAAGCACAAAAGCACGAGAAATAACTCCCACGTTTCTTATAAACCATTTGGATCTATAGGTTTTAACTCTTATGCCTTCCCTTCACGATATTTATACAAAAACGGTGAAAATCACCTTGACAAATCTCGTCTCAAAAAGAATATCTATTGAAGTACGCTAATGAGCATGGTTTTTCCAATCCGAAATTCTATGTGGACGATGGTTATACGGGTACGAATTTTGACCGTCCTTCTTTTAAGGAAATGTCAACGGATATTGAAAAAGGGCTTGTAAAAACGGTCATTGTTAAGGACTTATCCCGTTTCGGCAGGAACTATATTGAAGTCGGCTCTTACTCCGAAATCATCTACCCCGAAGCAGGCGTGCGCTTTATCGCCATCATGGACAATGTGGATACGGGCAGCCTTGAAAGCAACGAATTTGCCGCCTTTACCAATCTGTTTAACGAGTGGTATCCGAAAAGCACGAGCAAAAAGGTAAAGGAAGTCAAGAAGGCAAAGGGGCTTGCAGGCGAGCATTTAGGTGCGCCGCCATACGGGTATCTGAAAAATCCAGACGACAGTACCCATTGGCTGGTGGACGAGGAAGCGGCGGCAGTTGTCCGCAGGATATTTTCCCTCTGTATGCAGGGAAAGGGAATATCTGCGATTGCCACTATTTTGTGGGAGGATAAGGTGCTTACCCCGTCAGCCTACAAAGCGTCCAAAGGCATCGGTGTAGCCAGAGTATCGGAAAATCCGTATAACTGGGAAACTTCCATGATTGCGACCATCTTGGAGAATGTGGCATATATCGGCGTGACGGAAAGTTTCAAATCCACCCATTTAGGTTTTAAGAGTAAGAAGCGCATTCCCACCGCCAAAGACAGGCGGGCATATATTGAGGACGCACACACTCCTATCATAGATAAAGAGGTGTGGGATAAGGTGCAGATGATACGGAAGGGAAAGCGCAGACCGACCAAAAGCGGCACGACCAGTATGTTTTCGGGGCTGCTCTATTGTGCAGACTGCGGGGCGAAATTAAGTCTTGCCACCGCCAACGGTTATACGCACTTCCGCTGTTCGCAGTATAAGCGGACGAGCAGGGCAAAGGAATGTACGCAGCACTATATCCGAGAGGACGCACTGTATCAGTTAGTGTTAAAACAGCTTCAGCACTTTCTGTCCTATTTGCAGCAGTTTGAACGGGTATTTATCAAAAGACAGATTGACACGACCCTTGCACAGCGCAGGTTTGAACTGTCCGCCAAACAGAAGCAGATAGAAAAGGACGAAAAAAGGATAAGCGAGCTTGACCGCCTGTTCCGTAAAATCTATGAGGATAACGTCAACGGGAAACTGAACGACGAGCGTTTTTACAAGCTGTCTGACGGATATGAATCCGAGCAGGAACAGTTAAAGCGTGAAATCGAAGCGTTGACCGCAGAGATTAGCGAAGCCGACACGGAAGCGACCAATGTAGCAAAGCTGATAGCCGTCACAAAGAAATATACCCGTATTGACGAACTCACACCCGAAATCCTCAATGCCTTTGTGGATAAAATCGTAGTCTATGAACGGGTAAAGAAAGACGGGAAACGGACGCAGGCGATTGATGTCTACTATTCCTATGTCGGGATTGTGGACATCCCCACGGACGAGGAAATGCGTGAAATGGAACGGGAATATCTGCGGCGTACCAATCATCAGCAAACTGCCTGAATACAGGCAAAGGCAGGAGAAAATCTGTACTCCTGCCCATACATATCTTTTTTATCCCTATCTGGTTTAACCCATGTATCATTATTGAAAAACTAAAATCGGCAGCGGAAGAGAGTTTCTTTTTTTAGTTGATGGTCTAGTTCTGGCTGTTGCTTTGCAGATCTGTCATATGGGTGTATATTCCATTTTGCTTATATAATGCGTCAGGCGTTCCCTGCTCTGCAACTACGCCGTTTGCCAGGATGACGATTTTGTCCGTACCTGCGACGGTGCGCATACGATGGGCAATTACAAGAACAGTCTTGTTTTGAATAAGTCTTGAAAGCGCCGTTTGGATGAGTGTTTCGTTTTCTACATCAAGGGAAGCGGTTGCTTCGTCAAGCAGGAATAGGCGCATCCTTGAGGAAAGCACAGGTGATAGAGATTCTCTGCCGTTCGCCGCCGGATAATTCACAGCCATTTTCCCCAACATTAGTGTTCCACTTGTCCGGGAGTTTTTGGATAGATATTGATAGGAGAAACAAACTGTTTTGTTTACGGAAAATCGGAATAGATATGGAATTGTTCATCGAACACGGTAAAAACAGCGCGTTTACCAGGGGCTATTGATCCATATTCCGTCAGGTGCATTGCCTTGGCTGGTACGGCGGTAAGCATATTTACTGCATTTGTCAATTCAATGCCGGCTTGTACCGCTTGCTTTAAAAGAGTATCTGCAGTAGCGATGCTGCCGGCAAAAGCGCTGCGGTCGGCTAATTTGGCAACGCCGTCCTCAATCAGATACGGAACAGAACCGCAGTCGGTCAGGCCGGCGCAGTTTTTCATGCCTGCAAAGCGAATGGCGTCGGAAATTAAACATACATGATCGAATCCCTTGATTTGGGTGATCATCTTCAGCAGCTCCGGCGGCAGATGGCAGCCGTCTCCAATGGCTTCAACAAACATATCCTGCAGCAGAAATGCAGTTTCAATAATTCCTAATTTCCGAAAGCCGCTTTGCCGGGTTATAGTAGAGGTACAGGAATAAAGATGTGTTACCAAACGGCATCCTGCGGAAAAAGCAGGAAGAATTTCCTTATAGGTTGCAGCAGAATGCCCCATGGAAGGAACGATGCTGTGTTCTGTTAAAAAACGGATGAAATCGTGATCTGCGTCCAGCTCCGGGGCGTAAGTCCAGCGCCGGATAAGAGACCCGAACCGTTTTACTAAGGCTGTATATTCCTCACGAACGGGGGCACGGACTGCCCCTGCGTCCTGCGCACCGCACATCTTTGGGGAAAGATAGGGGCCTTCCAGGTGTGCGCCGGGAAGAATCATTTGCTGACGGTGCTGTTCTGTTTCCATCACGGTAAGGGCTTTTTCTAAAACCGGCAGAGCCGAGGCTGAAAAAGTAGGGTACAGGATCCGGGTGCCGTGCTGATAATGAATCCGGCAGCAGCGGGCAAAGGCTTCGGGGGTAGCGTCGATAAATTCAAAGCCGTCTCCGCCGTGGCAGTGGAGATCGATAAAGCCGGGTGAGAGAAAATATCCGCAGAGATCAATTTCTTTTTGGAAGGGAATTTCTTGGCGGGTTACGGCATGAATGATGCCGTTGTCTACATAAACATAGCCGTCAAAAATTCCGGTTTCTGTCAGAATGTTATCGCATTTATACCGTAGCATTGAGTTTTGCCGCACTTTCTTTATCGCAATATAAAATTGCGTGAGGATGCCTGCGCAGAATGGAGGCAGGACAGTGTTCGTCAATTTTGTTAGTAGTAAGCATTTCTTTGACGGCAGCTGCCTTGGAGGCGTAAGGAACGGAACAGAACAGGTGCTTGGCACGGAAGAGCGCCGGAATCGTAAGGGTAAGCGCATAGCGGGGAACATCGTCAAGGGCAGCAAAGCAGCCGTCATGTACCTGCTGCATCCGGCAGGTTTGGTCCAGTATTACTTTTTTTACGAGGAAGGGATCGTTAAAATCCGCTACCGGCGGATCATTAAAGGCAATGTGGCCGTTCTCGCCTACGCCCAAACATACGATGTCCACAGGGTGCGCCGCCAGAAGCGCAGAGTATCGCCGGATTTCGGCGGAGAGATCTTCTGCCGCTGTGTTGATATAGTATACCGCGCGAAACGGGGCTTTTTCAAAGATGTGCCGGGCCAGATAATGGCCGAATGCGGCGGGAGAGTTTTCTGGCAGACCGATATATTCATCCATATGAAAAGCATTGATTTTTTTCCACGGAATATCTTTTTGGGTGAGCAGGGCACGCAGGGTTTCGTTCTGCGAGGGGGCGGCGGCAAAAATCATGTTGAGTTCTTCTTTTTTTGTAAGCTCCTCCCGGATTGTACGGGCAATATCCTGACCGGCGGTATCGCCCAGCTCTGCGGGGGTATCTGAAATTTTTACCGTCAGGGCGTCGCAGCAAAATTGTTTCATGATATCATCTCCTGTTTTCAGTATAGCATAAGTATTTTTGTATGAGAATTGATATTTTTATCAAAATATATTGCAAAAAGTATACAATGTGATACAATAATGCCGGTGATAAACGTGAACAGCTATGTGTTTTTTGAAAATTGGCAATATTCTTACCGAGTGACTGAGAAACCGCAGTATAATGAAATTACATTGCATCGGCATGAGGCCTATGAAATGCTGTATTTTATCTCCGGTGATGCGGAATGTGTGTTTGAAAATCAGCGGAAAAAGCTGTTTCCGGGAGATGTGGTACTGATTCCGCCGCGGGAGCTTCATGGCATTGAGATCCTTTCGGACAGGCGGTATGCGCGGGCGGTTATCAATTTTGCAAAGCTTCCGGTGGAAAGCGGCGTCCTTGCGCTGTTTTCGCAGCCCTGTATTATCAATATAGCGGCGAATGCAGGAATAGGCGGGGGCTTTCAGCGTTTGCGGGATTATGCCGATCAGTTTTCGGGGAATATAAGACAGCAGGTTATGACCGGTACGATTGTGGAATTATTGTATTTGCTCTATGCTACGGAGCGGCAGAATATTGTGCGGCCCAAAGAGCAATTGACGCCCTTTATGAACCGGTGCCTGCAATATATGGAAAACCATATAACGGAAATTGGAGACCTTCGGGAGATATGCGATTATTTTCATATAAGCCGGGCCTATTTGTTCCGTGCGTTTAAGGAGGCTATGGAGACTACCCCTAAAAAATATATGGAAAACCGACGCTTGCATATTGCTAAAAATCTTATCTCCGTAGGTGAAAGCCCTACCAAAGTATATCTGCGCTGCGGTTATCGAGATTATTCGGCTTTTTTTCGGGCGTATAAGCGCTTGTTCGGTTGTGCCCCCAGCGGTAAAAAGCCTGAAAAAGAGAATATGAAATAAATTTTATTCTGCCGAACGTCT
Source organism: uncultured bacterium (assembly GCA_905214315.1). Taxonomy (GTDB): domain Bacteria; phylum Bacillota; class Clostridia; order Christensenellales; family QALW01; genus UMGS1322. The sequence goes on from CAJMLN010000003.1 coordinate 10,052, forward strand.
TGTTTTTTTGAAATTTGAAGATAAAAATACTGCCCCTGTTGTGTTTTTCTGCGAAACCTGTGAATAAGCGCAAATCTGCCGGGATTTCAAATGTTTTCCTCTATAAAGTGGCTGTCGTATTGATTCCAATATTTTGGATAGGTATTGCCGCTGCCGTTGAAATTTAATTGATACATTCGAAATGTTACGGGAATATTTTTTGGCTGCCATTGCTCTACATAGGAGTAGCGATAAGTCATTCCTAATTTCTGCATTACTCGTCCGCTGCGGGGATTATTGATATCGTGGGTGGCGGTGATATAGGGATATCCCGCGGCTTTAATGCGTGATACAACGGCTGCGGCTGCTTCCGTAACGATGCCCTGATTCCAAAAATCCTTGGTTAACCCGTAGCCAAAATCATAGCTGTCATCCTGGGCGAGCCATATATAGCCGATAGGAATATCCTCTTCTTTTTTGCATATGGCATAGCGATAGGCAGAGGGAAGGCTGTAATAGGACAGAAAGTTTTTTTCTAAAAACTGTTTTGCTTCGTTCATGTCTTTTAAAGGAAACCAGGGAAGAAACGTATTCATTTCCGGTTCCTGCAGCATATGAAAAAGTGCGGGGATATCAGAAACGGTGAATTTACGCAAAAACAGGTGCTCAGTATAGAGAAACGGAGTATTTTCCTGAAGCATTTTTACCTCCTGTAATTGAACGATATAATTTTTAGCTATTATAGGATTGTTTTTTTACTTTGTCAAGATCAGCATATTAAAAAAGATAAACAGAGGTTTGTGTTGCTTTTCGCTTTTCGATTTGTTATAATAATAAAAAATTTGGAGGGTTCACAGGAGGACTTTTATGGATACCCGATTACAGGAGTGTCTTGCCGGGGCACAGTTTGACTATATGGCGCCGTTTTTATGGCTCCACGGAGAGAGTGAGGAATTGTATATTTCCGAGCTTCACCGTATTTATGAATCCGGCATCCGGTCGGTATGTCTGGAATCGCGCACGCATGAGGATTTCTGCCGGGAGGGCTGGTGGAAGGATGTGCGCCGGATTTTGGACGAGTGCAAAAAGCTGGGAATGAAGCTGTGGATTTTGGATGACAAGCATTTTCCTTCCGGCTATGCCAACGGCATTTTTATTGAAAAATATAAAGATCTGCAGCCCTTTGGCATTACGGAATATCATGCCGATGTTCCCGGCCCGGTTGAGAACGGCGCCGTGCTGGCTGAGCAATGGGTAAAGCCGGAGGAGGAGATTCTGGCCGTGCTGGCCTGCCGGCATATCCCCGACAGCCCTCTGTTTACCGGCGAGGTGCTGGATATTACCTCCGGTCTTGCGGACGGCATGGTTTACTTTGATTTGCCCGAGGGACTGTGGCGAATTGTTTTTTTGATTAAAACGCGCGCGGGAATCGCGCCTTATGCGCGCTGTTATTCCGATAAGCTGAATCCCGAGGCTACCCGGCTTTATATTGAAGAGGTATTTGAATCGCACTATGCGCATTTTAAAGAGGAGTTTGGCAGTACCTTTTTAGGCTTTTTTGCCGATGAGCCGTGCTTCCATAACAATACCGCCATTTGCGGCGATGTGGATCTGGGGCAGCCGTTTATCCATTTGCCCTGGCATCAGAACGTGGCGGAAAAGCTGAAGAAAGCGTACGGCGAAGGCTTTTATACAAAACTGCCGGGGCTGTGGTTTGATTTTGACAACGGGCTTTCTCAAGAAATACGCTTGAAATATATGGATATTGTTTCCCGCGGGTTTGAAGAATATTACAGCCGGCCGGTGGGACAGTGGTGCCGGGAGCACGGGGTGATGTTTATCGGGCATATCATTGAGGATAATCACCGCCATGCCGGAACGGGACTGGGGCCGGGGCATTATTTCCGCGCCATCGGCCCTATGGATATGGCCGGTATTGATGTGGTTCTGCACCAGATTATGCCCGGGCTTACCGAGTGCAGCAGCGCGGGCTGCGTCAGCTATAAGCATATGCTCTATAATTTTTTCAATTATTATCTGGCAAAGCTGGCGTCCTCTCTGGCACATTTTGATCCTGCCAAAAAGGGCCGGGCCATGTGCGAAATTTTCGGCGCATACGGCTGGGGCGAGGGGACCAGGATGATGAAATACCTGGCCGACCATATGCTGGTGCGCGGCATTAACTATTTTGTGCCGCACGCGTTTTCCCCCAAGCCGGATGACCCGGACTGCCCGCCGAATTTTTATGATTCCGGCAAAAATCCGCAGTACCCGTATTTTAAGGATATTATGGATTATATGAACCGCTGTTGCCATCTGCTCAGTGACGGCGAGGCGGAGATCTCCTGCGCACTGCTCTATGATGCCGAAGCGCACTGGATGTGCACCGATCTTACGCCGCTGGAGGACTGCGCCAAGGTGCTGTATGACCATCAGATTGACTATGATATCGTTCCCCAGGATGTGCTCGGGGAGCTTAAGGGCAAGTATTCGCTGTTGATTGTGCCGTGGCCGGGTCGTCCTGTGCCGGAGCTGGAGGAAAAGCTGAAATCCTCCGGTCTGCGCTTTGTGTACGCGGCAAAACAGGGTTCGGATACCGCCGGCCGGCCGTTGGTTCCGGTGGAGGAGCTGCCCTCCTGCTTTGCGCAGACAGAAAGAGACGTAGTGTGCGACCGCGAGACTCCGGCACTGAAATACCGCCATTATAAACGCGGCGGCGCACATATTTATATGTTTGTAAGCGAGGATATTCACAACACTGTTTCGGTCAACGTTACGCTTTCTGCTTTTGCAGGCGGCACTTATACGGAATATGATCCGATGAAAAATATCGCCGTGAAAAAGACGGCTGAAAAAGAGGTGCCGATTGTGCTGGAGCCGTATCATTCGGTGATGCTGTGTTTGGGCGAGGTTGTTTGCAGCGGCGTGCCGGAGGCGCCGGAAACGGAAGTAACAGAGGAATTTTCTCTTGCACCGGTCTTTGATATTTTTATAAAAAAGCCGGAAGAAGAAGCCTATTCGTTTTATAAAACGACGGACACTTTGTTTAATATCACCGGCCCCGATGCTCTGCCGCGCTTTTCGGGCAATATACGGTACCAGGCTGTGTTTCATTTGGAGGAGGCGGGCAGCTTTTTGCTGAATCTTGGCCGTGTGGGGGAAACTGCCTGTGTGGAAATTAACGGCCGCGCTGTGGGCACGCAGATCCTTCCGCCCTATGACTTTGATATTTCCGAGGCGGTGCGGCGGGGGGAGAATACGCTGTGCGTTACCGTAAGCAATACCAATGTGTTCCGCCTGCGCGACGGGTTTTCCAAATATCTGCTGATAGAGCCCTCCGGACTGCTCGGACCGCTGACGCTGAAAAAATACCGTAAAATTTTCAAGGGGAAATTAAAATAATCTGTTTTATCTGCCGCGGAATTCTCGTCGGTCTGCGGGCAGCAAAGACGGGCGGCTTAAAGAGAGCCGGCCGTCTTTTTTATAAAGATACAGTATAGAATTTTGTTTGCCGTGCATAAAGTTTCAGCTAAGGGAATAAAATAGAAATATTGCCCCTGAGCAAAGCCTAACATTTGCGTGCTTTCTGACATATCATAATTGAGGTGAGTTGATTATGTATGTTTTTGATGCGCATTGCGACTATCTTTACCGCCGGGTTAAAGATGGCACTACGGCACTTACGCCGGACGGTGTGGCAAGGGCAAAGCTCAGGAAGAGCGTTTTTGCCGCGTTTGAGGGGCATTTGGCCGAAAGAAATTTAGTAAAAAGGCAGGCGGAGGCTTTTGAGGAGCCTAAGCCGGTAGAACAGACTTTTTTAGCCTTTGAAGGCCTCAGCTGGCTGAGCTCGCTAAAAGACGCCCAGGAAATTATTGAGAAAAAGCCGGTCTATGTGGGACCGATGTGGAACCGGGCCAACGCGCTGGGCGGGAGCTGCCGTGAAGACGGAGAGCTTACGCAGTTTGGGGAATGTGTATTGAGCGAGATCGGCGATCACGGAATTTTAATCGATCTTGCGCATGCAGGGGAGCGGATGTTTGCGTCCTGTGCGGAAAAATTGAAAAATGTGATTTTCAGCCATGGGAATGTAAACCGCATCCATGAGAATATCCGGAATTTAAAGGATTGGCAGATCAAAAAGCTGATTGCCCTGGATTCCTTTATGGGGCTGACGCTGTATGAGGATTTTGTGGGCGGAAGAAACCTGGAAAAATTATTTGAACATATCGAGGCGGTGCTGATGGACGGCGGCGAGAATATTTTGGGCTTTGGCAGCGATATTGACGGCTGTGATAAACTGGTGGGCCAAAGCGATGACGTTGGTGTTTTCGGCGATATTATAGAAGAGATGCTGCGGCGGAATTATTCTGTTAGTTTGGTGGAAAAGCTGCTGCACGGTAATTTTGAAAAAAATCTGGCCCGGATAAAACAATAGAACAGTTATTCATAGAGGTTTGGCAAAGTCCGCTTTTTACGGGCTTTGCCAATTTTGAAAATGTAAAAAAAATCGTTGACAAAATATCCTTTCAATACTATAATAACACGTGCCTTTGAAAAAGAAGGCCGCATATGCGGGTGTAGTTCAATGGTAGAATCTCAGCCTTCCAAGCTGATTGCGTGGGTTCGATTCCCATCACCCGCTCCAGCCTTTTTAGGCGATGTAAATGTTCTATGCGCCAGTAGCTCAGCTGGATAGAGCAACGGCCTTCTAAGCCGTGTGTCGGGGGTTCGACTCCCTTCTGGCGCACCACTTACAGCCAATAAAACACTATGGTGGGTATAGCGCAGTTGGTTAGCGCGCCAGATTGTGGCTCTGGAGGTCGTGGGTTCGATTCCCACTACCCACCCCATTTTTTTGTTGGGGTGTAGCCAAGCGGTAAGGCAACGGATTTTGATTCCGTCATGCGCTGGTTCGAGCCCAGCCACCCCAGCCATTTTTGTATAAAGAAAAGAATGATTCATTAGCTCAGTTGGCAGAGCACCTGACTTTTAATCAGGGTGTCCCGGGTTCAAATCCCGGATGGATCACCATTATGGGAGCATAGCTCAGCTGGGAGAGCATCTGCCTTACAAGCAGAGGGTCATAGGTTCGAGCCCTATTGTTCCCACCATGTCGCCATAAGCTGTAGACCGCTTGCGGCGATTTTTTTTATAAAGTCGCGCTTATTCCACGGTGTCTCCTTTTCTGAAAAAGGTCACGCTGCGCCTTTGCGATTTTAAACGCGCTCACAATACTCCGGTTTGCTGCCAACATAGGGGTTTATTTCCGCCAGCCGAAACGCCGAAATTCTCTTATAGTCCTTAGATATATCGGAATGGATTGATCTTGTTGTGGTTTTTTATCAGTTGTGCCCTGTATGCTTCTTAAGCAAAAGATATGCTTGACTACGGCGCTTTTTGCGGTTGCTTGCTGTAGCTGTCAATCTTTTGCAGCTCAGGCGGAGCGTTAAGTTTTTTATCTTTTAATATTTACGGCAGGCAAGTACAGCCTGCCGTAATTTTTACAGAAGCTTTGCAGGAATAACAGTTAAAATTTTTTTGTGAAAGATAAAAAGGGCCGATGGAAAAGTGCTTGAGAGAATGGGATAAATATATTGCTCAGAAATTATAAAAATAGCGGGAAGAAAAATATAGGGCAAGGAATGCAACTGCCGCGATAAGACCGACGATAATAACAGTAAAAGCGATATCCGTTGAAATGCTGTTTTTTTTCGGACGGATCTTGGGCACAGGGTTTGTTTTTTGCTCTTTTTTTTGCGTTTCTGATTTCATGCTTTTCCGCAGCAATGCTAACGGATCCTGCCCAGAAAGAAGGCGGTTATAAAAGTTTTGTAAGGCTTTTATATCCTGAGGCTGACAAAACGAAAAGCCGCGGGAATCATGTGCAATCTGATTGCGGATCCAGCGCAGGTGCTTTAGCATTTTATAATCCTCGTCCCAGGCATAAACTCTATATTTTCCCGAGGTGTATTGTTCCATTTGCACAATATATTCACTGACGCCGTTGCGGCTGGAATATATGTCACGGCAGCAATTATCCAATCTTTTGTACAGCTCAAAAAAATCGTTATCCAAAGCTTGCATTGGCGTACCTCCACAGGAATGTTTACAGGAATTACGGATGAAACGAAGAGATTAAAAAATATCAGTAAATGTCGTAAGAACATTGAAATAGAGAACTGCACCTGCTGCATTAACAGATTACTAATAATGTTTAAGATAGAGATTCAGCTTCGCAGAAAGTCAGAAATAAGCTGCGTGCCGAAAACCCGTTTGCAAGCAAAAAGTATAGGAAGGTATGTCTTTTGAAAGAGAGAGGATTTTTCGGCAAAATAAAAATAAACCGGAGCAAAGCGGAATTGCTCCGGTATGGCGTCCACGAGAGGATTTGAACCTCCGACCTACCGCTTAGGAGGCGGTCGCTCTATCCAACTGAGCTACGCGGACGTATTTTTTTTAGCTTTTTTCCGCATTGTGTATTGTACGGTATATCGTTTGATTTGTCAATTGATATTAGATATAGAGGAGCATTGCAACCAGCGGCATGGAGAATAGGGAGCACAAGGTGCTTAAGGCAACCAGCTTTCCGGCATAGGGGGCGTCGCCGTCATAGAGCTCAGCAAACATAGTGGTGATAGCCGCGGCGGGCGTGGAGGAGAGAATTAGTACTACCGACATGGCGGTTATGTCGGTAAAGATGCCCGCAAGCATAAGCAATTTCATTACGGCCCACATCAGGGCGGGGAAGAGAAACAGGCGGATCAGGATAAAGGGGTACATATATTTATCTTTTAACATTCCCCGGAAATTGATATCGGCAAGCCGTGCGCCAATCACAATCATAGAAGCCGGAGCGACAGTATTTTTTAAGACGGTAAGCACATTATAGAATATCTGCACACTTTCACTTAAAAGATCGGTATTTCCCGGAGCCAGACGGGCCTGCACCCATCCGCCGGCGCCGGAAAGATAGATTACCAGGCCTATTAAAATAGGAATGACCGCGGGATTTACTATGATTTCTTTTAAGGAAATGTATTTTTTATCATTGGTGTAGATCAGCCTTCCTAAAGAGAAAGCGAACACATTGAACCAAACGATGTAAACCGTTGCGTAGATGGTATATTCTTCACCAAAAACATCGTTGATAACGGGAATGCCCATATATCCCGCATTGGAAAAAATAATGCCAAACTGCAGCACCCTGCGTATTTTATCCGGAGCTTTTTGAAATAAGCGGCGGGCAAGGATGTAAAAAAGGGAATGGCTGATCAGTGCAAGCAGAAATACCCAGCAGATCCCCTTAAAGACTTCGGCGTCAAATTCAAGAATAAACCCATGAAGCAGCATCGCTACCTGTGCTACATAGAGAACAAAAACGGAAAGATTTTTTGCAAAACTGTCATTGGCAAGTCCGGTTTTACGCAGAATAAAACCCGGTATCATAAAACAAAACAATGTACAAACCGAAATAAACAGCAATGATACTTTGACCATAATGCCCTCCGTGCAAAAAAGCGCCCCTGAAATTCTCAGGGGCAAAGTGGAGCTGATGACGGGAATCGAACCCGTGAGCCTCATCCTTACCAAGGATGCGCTCTACCTACTGAGCTACATCAGCAATTTATTAACGACGGTGGTATTATACAACAGACCGTATTTTTTTGCAAGCGTTTTGTTGATTTTTTTTGCAGAAAGAATCGGGATTAAACGATGGATGTAATCCACGGATCTGAATTTGTATCGTTGCCGGCAGCACGAAACCGGTTGTGGCGCAGCGGTTCTTTGCAATAGACGTATTATTTTTTTCTGAAAAGGTATTTTTTGTAGTGAAATTTAAACTCCCCCGCGACTTGCAAAAAGTTGGTAGCGCAGCAGAAGTGTTATGTCCGCGTTTACAAGGACATAGCCGCAGTAAGCGTGACTTTTTGCCAAGAGGAGGAATGACGGAGCGGTATAAGAAATCCCCAGCCATTCGGCCGGGGATTTTGAATGGAGCGTAGTCCATTCCGACATGTGAGATCCGCATGAAAAAGATATTTTCAGCGTTTCGCCGGTGGGGATTGAACTTCTCGCACCAAAACAGGTTGGTAGTGAGCCAGAGGCGTCGTGAGCGCGTTTACAAGCGAACAGCCGAAGCGAACAGGACCTGTTTTGGAAAAGGAGGAGCAAGGGAGCGGGCGGATAGCTTATTTTTTGTCACAGACAAAAAATAAGCCGGAACAAAGCGAACTTTGCTCCGACGTGGTGAAGACGAGTGGACTTGAACCACCGACCCCTTGCATGTCAAGCAAGTGCTCTGACCAACTGAGCTACGCCTTCTTATAAAAGTAAACGGTATCTTTTGTTCTGCAGATTTGGTGCGGGTGACAGGAGTTGAACCTGCACGTAAAAAACACCAGATCCTAAGTCTGGCGCGTCTGCCAATTCCGCCACACCCGCGTATCAAATAATATTATAACATTAGGAAAAGAAATTTGCAATCGAAATTTCTTTTTTTTCATTAAAAGCAGACACGGAAGGGGTTTATTCTGTTGTCAATTTTATAGGAGTGTGCTATACTGGTTACAATAATGACAGGAGTTTTTCAATGAAAGCTTTTAGTTTAAAATTTTCGTATCCCAAAATAATTTCATTAGGCTTTTGTTTGCTGATATTGTTAGGTGCATTTTTGCTTTCTTTGCCAATTTCATCACGAAGTGGACAGTTTACTCCGTTTTTAACATCTCTTTTTACCGCCACTTCTGCCACCTGTGTAACGGGTCTTGTAATGGCAGATACTTATACCCATTGGTCTATATTCGGGCAAACCGTTATCATTGTGCTGATTCAAATTGGCGGTATCGGTTTTATGACGCTGATGACCGCGATTTCTTTAATATTAAACCGGCAGATTACCTTAAAAGAGCGGACCCTGCTGAAAGATAGCTTTAATACGCCTGACATCAGCGGAATGGTTCGTTTGACCAAGCATATCGTTGCCGGAACGGTCATTATTGAACTGTTAGGCAGTATTTTGCTTGCTGCTCGCTTTATTCCTCTTTTAGGGCTTGCCCAGGGGCTTTATACAGCGGTTTTTATGTCTATTTCTGCTTTCTGTAATGCGGGTTATGATATTTTGGGTGAATTTGGGCAATATTCTTCTTTGGTACATTTTTCTGATGATGCACTTATCATTATTACATTATCAATGCTGATTTTGATTGGCGGTATTGGGTTTATCGTTTGGGATGATATTGTGAAGAATAAATGGCACCTCAAGCGCTACCGTCTTCATTCTAAAATCGTACTGGTTTCTACCGCGATATTGACAATAGGCGGCACATTTCTGTTTTTTATTTTTGAACGTAATGCTACCAATGAAGGCTTGCCTTTTCATCATCAGCTGCTCAATTCTTTTTTCAGTGCGGTTACTCCGCGTACGGCGGGCTTTAACTCTGTAGATGTTAACGCCCTTACCGGTGTTTCAAAAATGCTCACAATATTATATATGTTTATCGGCGGATCTCCCGGCTCCACGGCCGGTGGTGTGAAAACGGTAACAATCGCTGTTATGTTGATTTGCTTAATTAGTAATTTACGCAATAAATCAGGGTATAATGTGTTCAGAAGAAGACTGCCGTTAAATGTAGTGATCAATGCGTTGTGCGTAATTGTGATCCATCTTACGCTGTCCCTTACCGGTACGCTGCTGATCTGCGCCATACAGCCGGAGTTTGCCGTGGGCGACGTGGTATTTGAATGCTTTTCCGCAATGGGTACGGTAGGAATGTCCACCGGCATCACCCGCGATTTAAGTGTTCTTTCGCAGATTATCGTGATCCTGCTGATGTTCAGTGGGCGCATCGGCAGTTTGTCGTTTGCTATGATTTTTACCGAAAAAAAACAAAAAGACGTTCTTCTTTTCCCTGAGGAAAAGGTAAATGTAGGATAAAAAATAGGTGGTAGTATGAAAAATTTTTTAGTGATCGGTATGGGCCGTTTTGGCCAGCATTTAAGTCAAAAACTTGCCGAATTGGGCAACGATGTTATGATCGTGGACAAAAGTGAGGAAGCCGTAAACCGGTTGATTGACGTTGTTACCTGTGCCCAGGTAGCAGATTGTAAAAATGAAGAAGTATTAAAAAGTCTTTCGGTCAACAGCTTTGATATGTGTATTGTATGCATCGGCAATGATTTTCAAAGCAGTTTAGAGATTACCAGTCTTTTAAAAGATATGGGTGCAAAAGTAGTGATCAGCAAGGCCAGTACAAAAATTCAGGAAAAGTTTTTGCTGCGCAATGGCGCTGACGCTGTGGTCGATCCGGAAAAAGATCTTGCACACAAGTTGGCGGTACAGTACAGTGCCAGAAATGTATTTGACTATTATCGGCTCTCTAATGATATTGCCATATATGAAACCTGTATTCCTAAGGCATGGATTAACAAAAGCCTGAAAGAGATCGATGTGCGGAAAATACATGGAATTAACGTATTGGCTACTAAAAAAAACGGCCAGGTTAAGATCGCTGACGTTGATTATAAATTTGGCCCTGAGGATCATGTTCTGATTTTGGGCAATGCGAATAATATTGAAAAATTTACCCGTGGAACATGAATAGATTTATTTAAAGTAGGTGTTTTCAGCAAAAAATAGATAGTAATCAATGAGTGAGATATAGAATAACTTATATCGGACAAAATATGATATACAAAACTCATATTTACCCTGGGACATGCCATATAATATCCTAATAGAAAGGCAAGGGGGATATTATATGTATGAAGACTTTTTTGCACAAAGACTTGCGAAACTGCGGCTACAAAAAAATGTTTCTGCCCGGGAAATGAGCCGGTCAATTGGATTGAACGAAAGCTATATCAACCGGATTGAAAACGGGAAAGCGTTTCCTAAAATGCAGGTGTTTTTTTATATTTGTGAATATTTAAATATAACGCCTGAGGAATTTTTTGCCCAGGAAAATGAAAATCCCGAGCGCGTCCGTAAAATTATAGAGAAGCTAAAAAGGCTCAACAGCGTTCAACAGGAAAGCGTTGAAAACATTATTTTGGCCATGGAGGCAAAGCGAAAATAGCCACAAAAAACGATAGATAGAATATACAGACTTTGCGCGCTTATGCTGTAAAAAGCCTGTTTTTTTATGTAAATATTTTTAAAAAGAGCAAAAACAAGCGTTTTTTGCGCTCCTGCCCTGCTAACAGGTGGTTCAAATTTTGCATATGATATAGCAGGTGCTTTTTCGGCGCCTTAAGAGGGTTAAAGGAGAATTTATTATAATGACGGAAATTGTAAGGCTTGAAGATATCAGTAAGTTCTACCATACAAAAAGCGGAGAAACGCAGGCCCTTAAAGATATCAATTTTACTGTTGCCGAAAACGAGTTTGTTTCGATTATAGGTCCGTCGGGATGCGGGAAATCTACCATTCTTTCTATTATTGCCGGCCTTGAAAAACCTTCGGGAGGAACCGTTTATATTAATGGGGAGGCAACTGAAAATAAAATACATGCCCATATCGGCTATATGCTGCAGCAGGATCATCTTTTTCCTTGGCTGACGGTAAAGCAGAATGCGCTGTTAGGGCTTGATATCCGTCATGAAAAAACAAAAGAAAAAGAGGCGTATGTAGAGGCTTTGCTGCGTCAATATGACCTGGAAGGGTTTTCAGACGCGCTGCCATCGCAGCTTTCCGGAGGAATGCGTCAGCGCGCTGCCATCATAAGAACGCTGGCGGTGAATCCTACAGTATTGCTGCTGGATGAACCGTTTTCCGCACTGGATTATCAAACGCGCCTGACTGTTTCTGACGATATACACAGTATTATCAAAAGCCGAAAAAAGACGGCGATTCTTGTTACCCACGATATCTCTGAGGCCATTAGTATGAGCGATAGAATTATCGTTTTGTCTAAAAGGCCGGCAAGGGTAAAAAATATTTACAATATCGTACTTTCGGGAAAGCAAAATCCGATCAGCCGCCGTAAAGCTCCTGAATTTTCGGCGTATTTTCAAAAATTATGGGAGGAGCTGAACGATGACGAATCAGTATTCTCAGGAACATTATGAGTTCCTGAAACGTGAAAAAAGAAAAAAAGCAACAAAAATCACGTTGCAGATCACAATTTTTGTTTTATTCTTTGCTGCCTGGGAACTGACTGCTTCCCTGGGGATCCTAAACCCGTTTATTTTTTCCTCTCCTTCAAGGTGTATTGCAATGCTTTCCACACTCTGGGGGAATGGGCTGCTTACCCATATAGGCATTACGCTGGCCGAAACGCTGGCGGGTTTTCTTTTAGGAAGTATCCTCGGCTTTTTAATTGCGGTAATTCTTTGGTGGTCTCCAATGACAAGGGCCGTACTGGATCCTTATTTGGTTGTTTTAAATAGTTTGCCTAAGATTGCATTGGGACCGGTTATCATTGTTTGGGTTGGTTCGGGGATGGCCTCCATCATTACCGTTACGCTGTTGATTTCCATCGTGGTTGCAATTATCGGTGTATTGAACGGCTTTAACGAAGTAGAACAGGAAAAGCTGGTTTTGTTAAAGACTTTTGGTGCTACAAAACCGCAGTTGTTTTTTAAAGTAGTATTCCCTGCCAGTATTCCCACCACGGTATCGGTATTAAAGCTTAATATCGGTATGTCGTGGGTAGGCGTTATTGTAGGGGAATTTTTAAATTCTAAAGCGGGCCTTGGATATCTGATCGTTTATGGCGGGCAGGTGTTCAAAATGGACATCGTAATGGCGGCTACTTTGATCTTATGTATTCTTTCTGCGCTTATGTATTTTTTGGTAGTATGGATTGAAAAAGCGGTTCTAAAAGCAAGGCAGTCATAAAAAGAACCGGTTATTTTAATATGCACCCCAAAAGTTAAACATTTTTGGAGGTGCATATTTTTATATAAGAAAGAGGGAAAGAAAATAGGAAAACAAGTGTTTGGATATGCGTGAGCGTTCTTTAGGCTGCTGTGAAACTTTTCGAAAATACCGCAATGGTGAGAGTACGCCTTTCCCCGCAGGACGAGGATAACAGCAGAAAAAGCAGATATTGCAGGAACATCTGGACAAAGCTATTTGCGGATACCGAAAATACCAGTAAGCTAAAAAAAAGAGGGGATGCTATTAACCGCAAGGCTATGTTAAAGCTGATAGAAAAGCTTAATCTGGGAGGGAAACAGAACAGGAACGGAATCATTCTTGCAAAAGTGAGGTTGATCATGAGCCAAAAATCTTTAAATTCAAATGGAAGGAGTTCGGTGCAATACCGAACTCCTTCGCAAGCCAGTTGTTTTTGTCTATTGGGGAGTACTTTATCTTTACCGGTCTTTTTGCTGCTTTTTTTATATGTTGAAGCAAGCAAATGCTTGCTTCGGCTTTTGCCGCATATTGTTGATGATTACAGTATGATCAGAATTGATAATCTGGGGTAACCGGACGGCCGCAGGAGGAAGAGTCTACAATTGCAAGGCAAACAGCAATGGTTTTCGCGCCCTGAACCGCATCCATCGCGATGGGCAGATCGTTTTCAATGGCTTTGGCAAAAATTTCAAATTCTTTGGCCGCATTATGGTTTTTTATTTCCAGCGGAGTAATTTTCGGTTGCTCCTGGATGGAGATGCCGTCTTCCCCGAGTGTGTAGAGCGTCATATGGTCGGATGTGTTATCGCAGATAATAGTGCCCTTGGTACCATAGAGAAGCGTCCGCATGGTATAGGGGCGTTTGCAGCCGGTGGAAACAAATACTTTGCCGATAATTTGATTGGGGAATTTTAATACGGCAATTGTTGCGTCGTCATAGGGTACTTGGGGCAGCAGTTTGTGCGTACCATATGCAAAAACCTCTAAGGGATCGCCTGCATACCAGCGCAGCAGATCGACTGCGTGGCAGCCTCCCCCGATTACGCCGTGGCGGGCAGGATCGTCACGCCAGCCATGTAGAATTTTAGCATAATCATGCGCGTATTCGGATTCTACATAATACAGTTCGCCGATTGTTCCTGCATCAAGCAGTTCTTTTGCTTTTATGAAAGCGGGAGTAAACCGGCAGATCTGCCCCACCATAAATTTGACGTCCGGCTTTTGCGCCGCATGGATGATTGCCTGCATGTCCTGACGGGTAAGGGCAAGGGGCTTTTCACACATTACATGCTTGCCCGCGGCAAGAAATTCCTCGCACATCTGCCGGTGAAGCTGATCAGGCGCGGCGATGATAATAAGGTTAATTTGCGGGTTTTGTACAAGGGGATGGTAATCTGTAAATTGCTTTTCTGGGGGGATGTTATATTCTGAGCCGACAGAAGCCAGTGTTTTTTCATTGGTATCACAGATAGCGGAAATTTCAGCACCATACTGTATGGCGGCGACTAAATGCAGCTTTCCCATAGAAAGCCCTATAACACCTACAGCTAATTTTTTTTTCATTTTTAATATACCTCCTTTAAATTAAAACGTCTTTAGAAAATAAGCTTCGTAGCATTCATTTCTATAGGGGGATAAGGGAAGCGGAAAGAACGAAACCTATCTTTAAAGTATTGTTTTATAATATTGAAATTCCGATCAGTGCCAGGCACATTGCGGCACAGCCGAGCCAGTTTAAAACTGACAATTTCTCTTTAAGAAAAATGCAGGAAAAAAGTACGCTTAATAAGAGCACGCCGGCATTGTCAAAGGTGTAGAGTATGGTGACATTGATCAGTGGAAGAATATATACCATTAAATTGATGGCCAGTGCCACTATAATGGAACAGCTTAACAAATAGATCACAGATTTTTTAGATTGCGCCATGGCAGAGAGAAATTTTTGGGGGGAACGAATCAGCAAAATAATGGAGGAAATCAGCATTGCGCTCAAATAGGTGACGGCTACCATTTCTTCTTTTTCCGCGGGTGAAGTCAGTTGCTGCTGCACATTTAAAAGCGCTCCATAAGCGCCGTTAAACAGTGCTAATCCGGCACAGGCAAAAAGGAACATACCTTTTTGGGTAAAAGCGGCCTCTTCTTTTTTTCGGCTGATCATATATACGGAACCTAAAATAATAAGAACAGAACAAATCTTTCCAGCAGAGAGCGCTTCGTGAAAGGCAAATACTGAAACAAGCGAGGGAAGAAGGATTCCTCCAGCCACCAAAAATACCATTAAAATAGAATATGGGCCGTTTTGTGAGGCTTTGATCAGGCAGGTATTATAACCAACCAGAACTGCGGCATTCAAGATGCCCAGCAGTATTGTCAGCGGGGATGCGGAAAAGGAAAAACCTGTAAAAATAAAGGAAATCAACGCTACGATTGCTCCGCTGATGATAGTGAAAACCAGTGATGCCATATCTGAATTTCCTGGATAATGCTCGGAATATTTCCGGCATAAAAAGGACTGCATTGTATAAAGGAGAATCACGATGGCAATAAAAAATGCGTTCATAGAGCAATTCCTTTCTTGATTCATTTGACGGTTTTATTGTAGCAGAACCGTTTTAGAAAACAATGAAATATTGAACAAATAATTTGAAGAATCCATAAAAAATTGTCTATTGCTTTTAAGAGGATTGTCAGTAATTTTGTTTTATGATACAATAAATACACTGAAATATCTTAAAAAATTGGGTGAACGCAAAGATGCTTACACTGGAAAAGCTGTTAGGGGATTTTTATCGAATTTCAGGGATAGGGATTGCCGTTGTGGATAAGCAGTTTCATACGGTATTGATGGAAAGCGGACGGGACAGCGAAAGCTTTTGCACAGTGATTCATAAATCCCCCGTCTGTTTGAAAAAGTGCCTGCAATCGGATAAGGAGGCCTTTCATATAGTGGAGAGAAGCCGGGAGAGGTATGTATATACCTGTCCGTTTGGCTTTACCGAGGTTATGGTACCGATTTTTGATGAGCATTCGGTCGTCGCTTATTTTTTTCTTGTGATGGGATTGGAAAAGAATGAAAATTCGCTTTTGCCCGTCCGGAAGGCAATGGAATTTTCCAAAGAACTTCGGCCGGAAAAACTGAGAGAGCAGATGAAAAAGGTGCCGCGCAATGAAGAAAATATCTGGGAAACGTATTTTCATTTGCTTACGGTTATGGCCGAATATATTGGCAGACATCGGCTTCTGCAGGGAAATTACCAAAGTCTGGGGGAAATAATTAAAAATTATGTGAATAAGAATATTGACAGAAAGATTACTTTGGCAGAGCTGAGCAAAAAGCTGCATCGAAGCATTGTGACTTTAACGGAATGCTTCCGGAAGGAATTTGGGGTATCAATTATGCAGTATGTTTTTCAGCGGCGGATGGAGACCGCGCTGCAAATGCTTGGAGAAAGTAAAATTTCTATTGGAGAAATTGCATATTCCTGCGGCTTTCAGGACGTGGAGTACTTTTCAAGATGCTTTAAGCACGAATTTGGCTGTCCACCGAGCGTTTGGCGAAAAGAAAACGGAAAGAGGCACCTGTGAGTTCGCAATATTTACAGTAGACATACTATTTTTAATTTTATAAGGGAGAAAAATGCCGGAAGAATTAAAAAATTTTTTATATTTTTAAGTTGTACTTTTTTTTCAGTTGTAGTATAATTGACGCAAATGAATAAGATACGAGGGTGAAAAAAATGAAAAAATACTTTAAATTTGCTGCGGTGATATCGGTTTTGCTGACAGTATGCCTTTTTTGCGGCTGTTCCTTTTTCAGTGGACTTGGTGCTGCGCAGGAAAAAGAATTTTCAAAGGCGGGCATGAGCATTACTCTGACGGATGATTTTACAGAGCAGGATATCGTTTCACAAACGGCGGTCTATGCTTCGGCTAAACATATTGTAATGGCTTTAAAAGAAGAATATGCTTTGTTTGAAGAAATCGGCGACAGCCTTTCTTTGCAGGAGTATGCGCAGCTTGTTTGCCAGAATAATGATCTGACGGCCGATATTGAAGAAAAAGACGGTTTGGTTTGTTTTGAATATGAGAATGAAGCCAACGGGCGGGATTTTGCTTATTTTGCGGTAGTGCAAAAGGGAACGGATGCATATTGGCTGTTTCAGTTTTCCTGTGATTCTTCTAATTATGAGGATTCTAAAGAACAGTTTATTGATTGGGCAAAAACGATTCGTTTTGAATAAAATAAAATTCCTCTTTATAAAGAGGAATTTTTTTATAGGAATTTTGCGCGACAGCGTATGACTTTTTGCCTGTTTTTCATATGCTGGAACGAGCATAGGGCAAAATGTTCTTTAGGCGGCTTGCTTTAAGTCGCTTTTGCACAGGCGGGGCAAAGCCAGGCAACGGTATCTTTTAGGGTCTGAAAGATATCCCGCGGCATATAGCCGAGTTCCGCAGTGGCTTTGTCATGGGAAAATTTATCGTTGCTGTGCAGCGTATACAGGGAATATTTGGTGTACAGCGGACGCGACTTTGTGATTTTTGCATATAATTTCATAAAGGGCAACGCTGCCTTTGCCATCCACAGCGGCAGTGTGGGCAGCTTTCTTCCTCCGTGGATACGTTTGAGCATTTTCAAAAGATCCTTGATTTCATAATGACGGTTGGAGAGAATATAGCATTCTCCGCTTTTTCCCTTTTCCAGCGCCCGCAGGCAGCCGTCGGCAACATCACGTACGTCAACAAAATCGTAGCCGCCCTTTACGCAGGCGGGCAGCCGGCCGTGAATATAGTCGTTTACCAGCTGTACCAAATGATTGCCTGAACGGTCATACGGCCCTAAAATGCCGGAGGGGTGTACGATTACGGCATTTAGCCCCTCGGCGGCGGCATCAAGTACGGCTTGGGTAGCTTCCGCCTTTGTTTTGGCATAGCCGCCCTCTACCTCGGCTTGTGAAAATTTTTTGATTTCATGAAGCACAAGGCTGCTGTCTTTTTCGGGAATCGCGTGTACCGAGCTTACATACAGAAGACGTTTTATCGGATATTCCCGGCACAGCTGCAAAATATTTTTAGTACCGCGCACATTGACGTCATAAAGCACGGGGGAAACCTTTTCTGAAATATCCACAATACCTGCAGTATGAATAACATAAGTTTCATACTCTTCACAGCCCTCAAACAGTGGCCGCAGACTTTCCATTTTACGTACATCGCCTTTAATATATTGGGCGTTTTCCAACAGCGGACCTGTTTCATTTTCTAAAATCAGTCCTTTTATATCAATATCCTTTCCGTTTAACATTCGTATAATCGTATTGCCTAAATGACCGGCAGCGCCTGTAATTAAAAACCGCTTTTTCATATGCTTTACACACTCCTTTCATTTAATGCACAAGGTGTTGATTTTTGTTCCTATATGTATTATACTATAAAAGATGTATATAAGCAACCATCAGATTCTTTTTGCAAATGCTGTTTCTATACAAATCATACATAGTTTGTACGGAAAAATCAAAAATCATAAAATTATTTACAAAGGAGAGATTTGATGTCCAAAAAAGAGAACGATCATCGCGTTAGAGTGACGAATATGCTGATACGCCGCGCCTTTATGGAGCTTTTGAAGCAAAAGCCCCTGCAGAGCATATCGGTAAAAGAGCTCTGCGAAAAAGCGGAGATCAACCGGGGAACCTTTTATGCGCATTATACAGACGTCTATGATCTTTTAAAAAAGGTGGAAGACGACATGCTGGCGGATTTTGTGGCCGCGCTGGAGCCGTTGCTGAGTGAAGATGACGGAGAGGTTACTCTTTTGAAAATGACGGCCGGTGTGTTCTGCTGTTTAAAGGAAAACGCGGATCTTTGCACGGTTACTTTAGGACCGTACGGGGATAAAAATTTTGCCGCTAGGCTGATTGATATGGGGCGGGAACGGTGTATAGAAAAGTATACCGCGTATTTTTCACACGCGGACAGAAAGCAAATCGAGTATTTTTATGCATTTGTCAGCTCAGGCTGTATCGGCTTGCTGGAGAAATGGCTGGAGGAGGGCATGGCAACCGGTACGGAGGAGATTGCCGGCATTGCGGAGGGCATTATGATGCATGGCATTGAATTTTTAAAGCTGGCGGAAAAAAAGCCTGAAAAATAACGGGCGGCAGAAAAGTTTTTTTGCGTAAAACCCGGAAGGGTTTTGCCGGTTTTATAGGTGACTTTTTGCTCTGCCTGTGCTATAATATAAAACAATATCTTGTTTGCTCAAACAGTGGGGATTCTATCTGTTGGGGTGTGGGGCTGCGGGGCGGTTGTCTTGCAGCGTGGAAGCAGAATTTTAACGTTTGGAGAAATATCGTGGCTGATTCTTTTATTGAAAATGCAAAATTGAACGACAGGCAGTACCAGGCGGCAGTACATACCGAAGGTCCGTTGCTGATTCTTGCAGGGGCCGGTTCGGGGAAAACACGGGTGATTACGCATCGGATCGCGCACCTTATTCTGGATAAACAAATCTCGCCCTGGAGCATTCTGGCCATTACCTTTACCAATAAAGCGGCCAGGGAGATGAAGGAGCGTATAGAATCGGTCTGCAGCGGCGAGGGGAAGGACGTATGGGTTTCTACCTTTCACTCGGCCTGCGTGCGGATTCTGCGGCGGGAGATCGAAGCCCTGGGCTATGGAAGGGAATTTACGATTTACGACGACGACGATCAAAACAAGCTGATTTCTTCTCTGGTGGAAGCGAAAGGGCTTTCGCCGAAGGAATATCCGGCCAAGGAAATTCGTTTTGTCATCGGAAACGCCAAAAATATAATGCAGACGCCCGCACAGCTGGCAGAGCTGGCGTCGAATCCGCGGGAAGAGCTCTTTGCGGAGTTTTATGCCGAATATGAAAAAAAGCTGAAGGTAAACAATGCGCTGGATTTTGATGATCTGATTATAAAAACCACCGAGTTGTTCGCGCAGTTCCCGGAAATTTTGCAGAAATACGCACATCGCTTCCGGTATATCCATGTGGACGAATATCAGGATACCAATATGGCGCAGTATAAGCTGATTCGGCAGCTGGCGTCGGGCTGGAACAATATCTGCGTGGTAGGCGACGACGATCAGAGCATCTATGGCTGGCGCGGCGCGGATATCCGTAATATTCTTGAATTTGAAAAGGATTTTGCCAATGCCGCGGTCATTAAGCTGGAGCAGAATTACCGTTCTACCAACAATATTCTGCAGGCGGCCAACACTGTAATTGCCTGGAATAAAAGCCGTAAGGAAAAAAAACTGTGGTCAGATAAAGGCCAGGGCGATAAAATACGGGTGGAAAATCTTTCGGACGGAAGGGGCGAAGCGGCGTTTGTTGCCTCGGAAATCCTTTCACAGTATAAAGAAGGGGCAAAGTACAGCGATTTTGCCGTGCTCTACCGTACCAACAGCCAATCCCGTGTGATTGAAGAAATGCTGCTGGGCAGCGGTATCCCCTATATGGTGTACGGCGGGCAGCCCTTCTACGGCCGTAAGGAAATCAAAGACGCTGTCGCTTATCTGCGCATTATTACCAATCCCGACGATGAAGTTGCGCTGCGCCGTATTATCAATGTTCCGCGCCGCGGTATCGGGGATTCGGCGGTAAACGAGCTGTTTTCAGTAGCGGTAAAAGCCGGGGACAGTATGCTGGGCGTAATTTTGAATTGTGAAAGCAGTGCGCTTTCTTCCCGCGTGCGGGGAAGAATCCGGGAATTTTCGGCCTTGGCGGACGAGCTGATTACCCAAAGCATGCTGATGCCGCCGAAGGAATTTATTGATTTTATGCTGGAAAAAACAGGGCTTCAGGCAATGTATGAAAAAGAAAACTCCGATGAAGCGCGCGAACGCCTGGAAAACCTGCAGGAGCTCTCCAACGCGGCGAACACCTATTTTGAGGATAATCCCGAGGCGGGGCTTAGCGATTACCTGATGAATATTGCCCTGGTTTCGGAGCCGGAGGAGCAGGATTTGTTTGCGTCCTCTGACGGTACGGTATCACTGATGACGCTGCATTCGGCCAAGGGACTTGAGTTTAAAAACGTGTTTATCATCGGGATGGAGGAGGGGATTTTTCCGCTTTCCAGAGCCGTGGATGACGCGCTGCAGCTGGAGGAGGAGCGGCGCCTGTGCTATGTGGGTATGACGCGCGCAATGCGGCGTCTGTATCTGACCCATGTCAATGTGAGAATGCAGTACGGAATGACGAAAATGAATCCGCCCTCCCGCTTTTTGGAAGAGATTCCGGGGGAATACTGTGAGTCGCTCCTGCCTAAGCCCATGAGCCTTTTTGAAGGCGGCTATGACCGGTATGAACGGCGGACTCATGCGGAGTTTGTTGATTTTCATGAAGAGCCTGCCGAAGGCGGAGCGCGTCCGGCTGATATCGGCAAAAAAATGAGTGTAAATTACGCCCGGCCGGTGCAGACTATTTCTAACGGGCATTGGTGTCCGGCTATGCGCGTAAGGCATAAGCGCTTTGGCGAGGGCCGTATTATTGCCGTAAAGGGCACGGGGGACGATACGCTTCTGACGGTGGCCTTTGAGGGCAACGGTGTGAAAAATCTTGTGGCGATATATGCAAATCTGGAAATAGCAGAGGATTGAGAGCATGGAAGAAATGCGCAGCCTGGTGGATAGGCTCAACCAATGGAATTATCATTATTATGTACTGGATGACCCCCTGGTCAGCGATGACCAGTGGGATGCGCTGTATCGGCGCTTGAAAGAGCTTGAAGAATCTTCCGGCGTTATTTTGCCGGATTCTCCTACACAAAAGATCGGGGGAGAGCCGATTGAACGCTTTGAAAGCGTAACGCATAAGGTCAAGCTGTGGAGTATGGATAAGGCACAGTCCTTTGAAGAACTGTACGCCTGGGAAGAACGCGTGAATAAGCGGCTGGATGAGGTCTTTGGCAGCGGCAGAAAAAAAACGCAGTATTCGCTGGAATATAAATTTGACGGGCTTACCGTGAACCTTACCTATGAGAAGGGCAGACTGACCGATGCGGTTACCCGCGGCAACGGCGTTGTGGGCGAAAGAATTCTGGAGCAGGCAAAAACGATCCGTTCGCTTCCGTTGACGATTCCTTTTTCGGGAGAGCTGCAGGTACAGGGCGAGGGAATCATGAAGCTTTCCACCTTTAAGGAATATAATAAAACGGCGCAGGAGCCGCTTAAGAATCCGCGCAACGGCGCGGCGGGAGCACTCCGGAACCTGGACCCTGCGGTGACGGCAAAGCGTAGGCTGGATATCTTTTTGTATAACATCGGTGTATTGGAGGGCGCAGAGCTGACCGACAGTACCCAGGCCATGGCGTTTTTAAGAGAGCAGCACCTTCCGGTGAACGGTTATTACCGCGTGTTTGATACGATGCAGGAGATCATTGCGGCGATTGAAGAGGCGGGCCAAAAACGAGCGGAGTTGGATTTTCAGATCGACGGCATGGTGATTAAGGTAACGGATTTTGCAATGCGTGAGGCGCTGGGGTATACCGAGAAATTTCCCCGGTGGGCTATCGCCTATAAGTTTTTTGCCCAGGAGGTCGTAACTCGTCTCAACGATGTGGTCTGGGACGTGGGCAGAACCGGGAAGATTACGCCTACGGCCCTGCTGGAGCCGGTGGAAATCGGGGGAGCTACGGTAAAACGGGCAACGCTGAACAACCGATGGGATATTGAACGGAAACAGGTAAAGCGTGGCGTGGATGTATGGGTGCGCCGCTCCAATGATGTGATTCCCGAAATCATGGGCGTCGCCGATGAAGCGCAGCAGGGCGATGCAATAGCAATACCGGAGGTCTGTCCTTCCTGCGGTACGCCGCTGGTGCAGCGCGGTATGCTGCTGTATTGTCCCAATTACTCGTTCTGTCGCCCGCAGATCGTGGCGAGAATTGCGCATTTTGCTTCGCGCGATGCTATGGATATTGAATCTCTCAGCGATAAAACGGCGCTGCAGCTTACTGAAAATTTTGAAATTGCCGATGTGGCGGATTTGTATCTTCTGCAGTATGAGCAGCTGCTTTCCCTGGAGGGCTGGAAGGAGAAAAAGGCCCGGAACCTACTGGCGGCGCTTGAAAAAAGCAAGGATTGTGCTCTGGATGCCTTTATTTATGCTGTTGGAATTCCCAATGTAGGCAGAAAAACGGCGCGGGATTTGGCAAAGTGTTTTAAAACCTTTGAAAATTTCTCCGCCGCCACGCGGGAGGAGCTTGTGGCTATCGGCGATATCGGCGATATTGTGGCGGATGGAATTCTGGCGTTTTTTGCCAATGAAAAAAGTGCCGAAACCGTGCGGAAGCTGTTTGCGCGCGGCGTGGCGCCGCGGCCGGAGGCAGAAGAGGAAACGGTTACGTATTTTACCGGCAAAGGAATTGTGCTTACGGGAAAGCTGGAGCGTTTTACCCGGGATGAAGCGGCAAAGATTATTGCAGAGCTGGGCGGCGAGGTGCAGGATTCGGTCAGCAAGCGCACCAGCCTGGTAATTGCCGGGGAAAAGGCGGGAAGCAAGCTGGAAAAAGCCAAAAAGCTTGGGATAGAAATTATAGATGAGGCCGCGTTTGAAGCTCTTTGCGGAATATAGAACGGCACCGGAAGGAAAACGCTTGAATGCCGGGGCGATCTATGGTATAATAAAATAAATTTTTTATAATTTTACGGCCCCTTGGGGCCTTGTATATTTAATAGGAGGAAAACAGTTTTGCGTAGTATGACTGGCTATGGCAGCGGGACTGCCGGGATGGACGGCCGTGAATTTACGGTGGAGCTTAAGGCCGTAAACCATCGGTTCCTGGATATCAATATCCGGATACCCCGCACGCTTATGTTCCTTGAGGACGAGCTGCGCCGCATAATTGCACAGTATGTGGCAAGAGGACATATTGAGGTATCGGTTACGTATTGCAATACGCGAGAGGATTCCAAAGTTATTTCAGTAGATCAGCCCTTGGTGGAGCAGTATTCCGCGGCATTTGAGCAGTTGCGGCAGATGGGGTTTAAATATAATATCTGTGTTTCAGATATCGTGCGGATGCCGGATGTGCTTACGGTTACCCAGGGGGAAGAAGATCAGGCAGCGGTTGTGGAGCTGATGAAGCAGGCAGTGGAGCAGGCCTGTAAGGCGCTGAATGTGACGCGCGCCGCCGAGGGCGAAAAGATCGGGGAGGATCTGAAACTGAAATTACATACGATACGCTCTTTGGCCGGCCGGCTGCAAACCCTGAGCCAGAATAATCTGGCGGAATATTCGCAAAAGCTGCGCAGGCGTCTGGAAGAGCTGCTGGGAGAATATGAACTGGAGGAACAGCGCCTTTATCAGGAGATTGCGATTTATGCCGATAAAATTGCCATTGATGAAGAGTTAGTACGTCTGGATACGCATGTAGGGAATATGCTGGAATATATGACCGGCGAAGAAGCCGTAGGGCGAAAGCTAGACTTTTTTATTCAGGAGCTGAACCGTGAAATCAATACCATCGGTTCCAAGTCCGTCAATGCGGAAATTGCAAAAATTGTGGTGGAAGCCAAGGGCGAGATAGAAAAACTGCGGGAGCAGATACAGAATATTGAGTAACGGGGGCTGTTTATGAATATAAAATTTATCAATATCGGCTTTGGCAATATGGCGGCCGTCGAAAAGATTGTGGCCATCGTTTCTCCGGATTCGGCGCCGATCCGGCGTGTGATTCAGGATGCGAAAGACGGGGAAAAAATTATAGATGCTACCTGCGGCAGAAGAACAAGAGCCGTTGTCTTTATGGATAGCGGACATATTCTTCTTTCGGCGGTGCAGCCGGAGACGATTTCCGGCAGACTGAAAGAAACAAACGGAGCGGAAAATGATGAGCAGTGAGGGCTTGCTTTTAGTTATCAGCGGGCCTTCGGGCTGCGGAAAGGGTACGGTGTGCGAGCTGCTCAAACAGCGCAATCCAGATATGCGGGTTTCTGTTTCCGCAACAACCCGGGATATGCGGCGCGGCGAGCAGGAGGGCGTGACCTATTTTTATAAAACAAAACAGCAATTTGAAGAGATGATTCAAAAGGAACAGCTGCTGGAATATGCCTGCGGGTACAGCGGTAATTATTACGGCACCCCTAAGGCTTATGTGCTGGAACAGCTGGCGCAGGGAAATGATGTGATTCTTGAAATTGAGATTCAGGGCGCCATGCAGGTAAAAAAGAAATTTGACACCGGGGTGTTTATCTTTTTGGTGCCGCCGAGCATGGAGGAATTATACAGCCGTTTAACAGGACGCGGCCGCGAAAGCCTGGAGCTGATCCGGGAACGTTTTTTAAAAGCCGCGGAGGAAATGAAATATGTAAACGATTACGGCTATGTAGTGGTAAACGATACGGTACAGGGAGCCGTTGAAAGAATCGAGGCTGTTTTGACGGCGGAAAAGTGCAAGACCTCGCGGAATCAGGCGTTTATTGCGCAGCTGATTCAGTAAATCTGTAAATTATAGAATAAGGAGATTGTTATTTATGTATAAACCAGTTAGCCAGGAGACCGAGGAAAAAGTATCCTGCAAATATGTGCTTTCTATTGTTATCGCCAAAAGGGCGCGGATGCTTGTGGATACACAGGAGTGCAAAGAAGATTTTAAGCCGGTACTGCAGGCTTTGGATGAATTTGAAAACGGTATTTTGATTGCAGAGGAAAAATGAACAGGTATGCACAGGTAATCGTTGATATTTCCAATCAGGATATAGACAGGCTTTTTACCTATACTATTCCTGAACATATCAACGGGCTGGTACCGGGGATGCGTGTCCTCGTGCCTTTCGGCAGGCAAAAGAATGTGGAGGGGCTTGTTCTGCGTCTTTGCACGGAAACGGAACTTTCTCCGGCAGCATTGAAGCCTGTTACGGCCGTACCGGATGCCGAACCGGTGCTTACTGACGAGCAGATCAAATTGGCGCTGTGGATTAAAAAGAAATATCATGCCGGCTATGCTGATGCGATGCGTCTGTTTATCCCCGCGGGGCTGCGTGGGGGCCGTGTGCGTACTCAATACATTTCCATGCTCCGACTGGAGGTGCCCGCGGATCAGCTGGAGGCGGTGCTGAATAGAATGCGTGCGGGAACTAAGGCGTACCGCATTCTTTCCGCCCTTGCAGAATATGGGGATATGGAGCGAGCACAGTTGACGCATCTGGTAGGCGAATGCGGCACCGTGATTAAAAGACTGGTATCCCAGGGATATGCGGCGCTCTATCGTGTGGAACGCCAGCGTTCTCCTTATTTAGATATTGCGCCCCAGCGGGTAGAATGGCATACGCTCAACAACTGTCAGCAGAATGTGTTGAACGGTATTCTGCGGGAAAGAGAGCATTTTTTTGTTTCCCTGCTGCATGGGGTTACCGGCAGCGGCAAAACCGAGGTTTATATGCAGGCCATCAGAAGCGTAGTAAATGCCGGAAAAACAGCTATTGTGCTGGTTCCGGAGATCTCTCTTACCCCACAGATGGTTTTGAATTTCAGAGAAAAGCTCGGTGACGGTATAGCGATTCTGCACAGCGCGCTGGGAGACGGAGAACGTTTTGACGAGTGGCGGCGTATTTTAAACGGAGAAGCTCGTATTGTGATCGGTGCTCGATCGGCGGTGTTTGCACCGTGTAGGAATGTGGGAATTATTATTGTGGATGAAGAGCACGAGAGCTCGTATGTATCTGAAACGCATCCGCGCTATGATGCGGTGGAAGTGGCGATTAAACGTGGTGAATATAACAGCTGTCCTGTAATTCTGGGCAGCGCAACGCCTTCGGTGGTACGTTATTATAAGGCGACGCAGGGGGAGTACGGACTGTTTGAATTGCCCGAACGTGCCAACGGCAAGGAATTGCCGCCGGTTGAAATTGTGGATATGGCAGAGGAATTTTCCAAGGGAAACAGAAGCATTTTTTCTGGGCGGCTTTATGAGCTCATGGGCGAAACCCTGGCTGCGCAGAAACAGATTATGCTGTTTTTAAACCGGCGGGGATATTCCAGCTTTGTAATGTGCCGCGCCTGTGGGGAGACAATCGCCTGCCAAAACTGCGACGTTTCGCTTACCTATCATTATCATATCAATAAGCTGCGCTGTCATTATTGCGGCTATGAGCTTCCTTTGCCGCAGGTTTGCCCCTCTTGCGGCAGTAAATTTATCAAACAGTTTGGTGCGGGGACGCAAAAAGTAGAGGAAGAATTTTTAAAGCTCTTTCCGCAGTCAAGCGTTGTGCGGATGGATGTAGATACAACGCGCGGCAAGGATGCCCATTATCATCTGCTGAAAAAGCTGGCCGACGGCAGCGCACAGGCGCTGATCGGAACGCAGATGATTGCCAAGGGGCATGATTTTCCCAATGTTACCCTTGTGGGGGTGGTCGCGGCCGACGGGATGCTTCGGCTGCCGGATTACCGGAGCCGCGAGCGTACGTTTTCTCTGCTTACCCAGGTAGCCGGCCGGGCTGGGCGGGCAGAGAGCAGCGGCCGGGTGGTGGTGCAGACCTATTCACCCCGGCATTTTGTAATTGAGTGCGCGGCGCGGCATGATTATAAAGCGTTTTATACAAGAGAAATCGAGCAGCGGCGTGCGATGTGGTATCCGCCGTTTGCCAGGGTCGTGCGCGTTTTATATTCTTCCGCTGATGCTGAAAGCGCCTATGAGGGCTCGGTAAAGGCCTATGAGCGGGTACGGCAGGTGCTGGAAAGGTTTTCTGGCGAAGTGCTGTATCAGGAGCGGACGGCCGCGCCGATCAACCGTTTAAGAGAGTTGTACCGCCATCAGATTATGATTAAGCTCAAAGAGAGCGTGCGCTGCAATGAAATTGTGGATCAGATCTTTGCCGCGCTGGAAGGAATCGCCGGTAAGGAGCTGTATTGTGATATACAGGAGAATCCTGTAAATTTATTTTAAGGTGAAGAAAATGGCAATAAGAAATATTTTGAAGGATACGGAGCCCCTGCTGCGAAAGAAGAGCAGAGAGGTGACGGAAATCGACGAAAAGATTCTCACACTGCTGGATGATATGAAGGAAACGCTGGCGCAGGCACAGGGGGTAGGGCTGGCGGCGCCGCAGGTGGGCATTCTGCGTCGTGTGATTATTGTGGATACGGGAGAAGAGATCTTAGAGCTGATTAACCCGGTAATTGTAAAGGAGAGCGGCCATCAGGACAGCGTAGAGGGATGTCTCAGCGTTCCCGGGGTGCGCGGCCATGTTGACAGGCCCAAAAAAGTAACGGTTCAGGGCTATGACCGGGAGGGCAATTTGATGGAATATAAGGCGCAGGATTATGTCGCTACGATTTTTTGCCATGAAACCGATCATTTGAACGGAATTTTATTTACCGACAAGGCAACAAGGATAGGAAAAGATGATTGATATCGTTTTTTTAGGGACACCGGATTTTGCAGTGCCCTCGTTAAAGGCTCTGGTGGAAAACGGCTACCGTGTAAAGGCTGTATTCACCCAGCCGGACCGGCCCAAGGGCCGCGGCAACAAACTGGCATTTTCGCCGGTAAAGGCGTATGCGCTTGAAAAAGGGATTGCCGTGTACCAGCCGGAAAGAATCCGTCTGCCGGAGCCGGCGGCCGTGCTGCGTGCGCTTAAGCCGGATCTGATGGTGACGGCGGCGTTCGGACAGATTCTTTCAAAGGAAAACTTGGATTCCGCACGCTTGGGCTGCGTCAATGTTCACGGTTCCCTGCTGCCGGCCTACCGGGGATCCTCCCCGATTCAATGGGCGGTAATCAACGGGGAAAAGGAGACCGGTATTACGACGATGTATACCGATATCGGCGTGGACTGCGGGGATATCATTCTGCAAAGGAAGCTCGACATCGGTGAAGAGGAAACGGCCGGCGAGCTGTTTGAAAGAATGGCGCCGCTGGGCGCGCAGGTATTGCTGGAAACCGTGCGGTTGATTGAAGAGGGAAGGGCTCCCCGGCTTGCGCAGGATGAGACGCTGGCAACGCATTTCCCGATGCTGGATAAAAAGAGCGCCGCTATTGATTTTACGCAGGAGGCCCTCAAAATAAAAAATCAGATCCGCGGGCTGAATCCCTGGCCGGTGGCCTGGACAATGTGCGGCGATGCGGTGCTTAAGGTGTATTCGGCAACGGTGCTGGAGAAAAAGGCGCAGGATGCGCCGGGAACCATTGTGTGCGCGGACGAAAAGCAGGGACTTGTCGTCTGCACGGGTGACCGTCTGCTTTCTCTTGATATCATACAATTTCCGGGGAAAAAGGCGATGGACGCAAAAATATATCTGCGGGGAAATTCTCTTGCGGCGGGATGTATGCGCCATGTATGAGAATAAAGCCAGACGTCAGGCGTTTTTATTGCTGCATCAGATCATTTCGGAGCAGCAGTATTCCAATTTATCCCTGAAATACGGCTTGGACGGATACGATACCCGGGACAGAGCGTTTATTACAGCACTTGTTTACGGTACCCTGGATAAGCTGATTCACCTGGATTATGTGCTCTCCCTCTATGCCAGAGGGCGGCTGCAGCCTAAGATCCGCACTCTGCTGCGTATGAGCGCGTACCAGATTTTATATATGGACCGTGTTCCGGACAGCGCCGCCGTCAATTCCGCCGTGGCGCTTGCAGAGGAGATCGGTAAGGGCATGCTCAAGGGATATATCAACGGGGTGTTGCGTACCGTTTCCAGGGAAAAAACAAAAATTCCCTATCCCAAGGAGACGGCGGAAAGGATATCGGTACAGTACAGCTATCCTGCGTTTCTGGTGCGGGAGATGATTCAGGAGCACGGCGAGGCATGGACTGAGCAGATGTGTGCGTTTGAAGGCGACCATAGCACCTGCCTGCGGGTAAATACGGAAAAAATCAGTGTGGCGGAGATAAAGGAACGGCTTTCCTGCCCGTATCGTGACGGAAAATATTTTGACGATTGCCTTTATATCCAAGGAGAACCGCCTTTTTTGGAAGAAGGACTTTGCAGCGTTCAGGGCGAGGCCTCCATGGCGGTTGTAAGAGCGCTGGATCCCTGGAGAGGGGAGAAAATTTTAGATTGCTGCGCCGCGCCGGGAGGCAAGACGGTATATATTGCACAGCGGATGCAGGAGGGCAGCATTACCGCTTTGGATAAGCATGAGCACAGAGTCAGGCTGATTCAAAGCAATGCTCAGCGGTGCGGCTTTGCCGACAGGATAACCGCCTGCACGGCGGATATGCTGGAGGAACAGAACGGATGTTATGACAGAGTGCTTGCGGATGTTCCCTGCAGCGGCCTGGGGGTGATCGGGCAGAAGCCGGAGATCAAAAATACAATTACGGCCGATCAATTGGCCGGACTTAGGGACGTTCAGTTAAAAATTTTAGAAAACGCGGCCCGCTGCGTAAAGCCGGGCGGAATCCTGGTGTACAGTACCTGTACGGTGCGCAGGGCGGAGAATCAGGAGATTATTGAATGTTTTTTAGAGCGGCATCCGGATTTTATGCCGGACAGCCTGAAGGGATATTTAGGCGAAAGACTGGAGCGGGGCAGGCATGCCGAACAGGGATTTTTGCAGTTGTATCCTGCACGCGACGGCATTGACGGATTTTTTATGGCAAGGATGAAACGCATTTGAAGCTTTTGAATCTGGGCTTG
Organism: uncultured bacterium; assembly: GCA_905214315.1. Classification (GTDB taxonomy): domain Bacteria; phylum Bacillota; class Clostridia; order Christensenellales; family QALW01; genus UMGS1322. Next base: position 40,510 of record CAJMLN010000003.1, read on the forward strand.
GAGGAGCTGAAAAATTTAATAGCAGACTGGGGATATCCTGCCTATCGCGCGCAGCAGATTCATTCGGCGCTGTGGCAGGGCAAGACGGTCGCACAGATGAATATTCCCCGAGAGCTGAAAACGCTGCTGGAAGAAAACGGCTATACCGTGGGCGGTGCGGAGATCTATCAGAAGCTGGTTTCGCGTGACGGTACGGAAAAATATTTGTACCGCCTGGAGGACGGCAATATTATTGAGGGCGTTTTTATGCGCTATAAGCACGGGAATACCCTTTGCATCTCTATTCAGGTGGGCTGCCGTATGGGGTGCGCCTTCTGCGCCTCTACCCTGGGCGGCCTTGTCAGGCATCTGGAGGCCGGGGAAATCCTGGGGCAGGTGATCAGCGCCAACCGGGATCACGGAAAAGCCGGAGAACGCTCCCTTACCAATCTTGTGCTGATGGGCAGCGGCGAGCCGCTGGATAATTACGAAAATGTGCTTCGGTTTTTAAAGCTGGTTACCGATGAAAACGGTTTGCATATTTCTGCGCGGAATATTTCGCTTTCTACCTGCGGCCTTGTGCCGAAAATTTATGCACTTGCCCGCGAAAAGCTCGGGATTACGCTTTCCCTTTCCCTTCATGCGCCAGAGGATGCGCTCAGAAAAGAGCTGATGCCGATTGCCCGTGCATATACTGTGGAGGAAACGGTAAAGGCAATGCGCTTTTATGTAAAAACTACCGGACGCAGGGTTATTTTTGAATATGCGCTGATCGATCGGAAGAATGATACGCCGGAATGTGCGCAGCAGCTGGCGGAATTGATACGGGGAATGCAGTGCCATGTGAATCTGATTCCTTTGAATTCCGTACATGAAAGCGGGCTGAAAGGATCCGGAGGGGACAGAATAAAGAATTTTATGGAAATGCTGCAGGCAAAAGGCGTTTCTGTTACCGTAAGGCGTGAAATGGGAGCTGATATTGCCGGTGCCTGCGGGCAGCTTAGAAGAAGCTATCTTGAAAGGGAGGGAAAATATTGAAATACTCTGGATTAAGTAACAAAGGAAAAGTAAGGGGCAGCAATGAGGATTTCTTTCATGTACCCTTTGATCGGGAGGATATTAAGCTTTTTATTGTGGCCGACGGTATGGGCGGCGTGAATGCGGGCGAGGTGGCCAGTTCTCTGGCGGTGGCCAGCACGGCCGAATTCATTCGGGAAAACTATTTTTCCGCCACGGATATGCGGCTGCTGCTGCGGCAGGCGATGAGTGAAGCCAACAGAGCCGTTTATCAGACGGCAAAATCGGATAAAAGCTTTGACAGCATGGGCACTACCCTGGTGGCCGCGATGATTCACGACGGCCTGGTTTATGTGGCAAACGTGGGAGACAGCCGCTGCTATATGCTGCGCAGGGGAGAATTCCGGCAGATCAGCATCGATCATTCTTATGTGCAAGAGATGGTGGATAAAGGGGTGCTGACGCCTACTGAGGCGCAGAAGCATCCGAAAAAAAATCTGATTACGCGCGCTATCGGCGCCGAACGCTTTGTGGAAGTGGATGTGTTCTGCCAAAGCTGGGAGGAGCATGACAGACTGCTGCTTGCTACCGACGGGCTTACGGGAATGCTTAGTGAGGAGAAAATAAAAGAGATTATCAGCAGCAGCGCGGATTGCGGCTGCATCACCGAGCAGCTGATTCAGGCGGCGAATGAAGCGGGCGGTAAAGATAATATCACCGCAGTATTTATAGCTAACGATTAAGGAGACTTTTTAATGGTTAACGATATCATTGACGGTAAATATGAAATTTTGTCGAAAATAGGCAGCGGCGGTACCAGCATCGTATATAAGGCCCGGCGGCTGAGCGACGGTTTTATTGTTGCAATCAAGGTAGTGCGCGATGAGCTGGAGGATATTGACGAGCATGAACGTCATTTCCGGCATGAGGCAGAGGCACTGGCCAAAATGTCTCACCGGAATGTGCGTAGGATTTTAGCTGTTGGGCAATGGAACGGCTCGCTGTATATGGTAACGGAATATATTGACGGAAAAACGCTAAAAGATATTATTGCGCAAAATGGTCCGCTGCCGCCCAAAAAAGCAGTGGACTACGCCCTGCAGATTGCGGCCGGCATGGAGCATGCCCATATGAAAAATATCATTCATCGGGATATCAAGCCGCAGAATATTCTTGTTTCCAATGACGGTACGGTAAAAATTGTGGATTTTGGCATTGCACGGGTGCTTTCGCCGCAGACTACGCGAACGATGGGTGGCAAAGACGTTGTAGGAAGCGTACATTATATTTCCCCTGAACAAGCGCGGGGCAGCCATGTGGATTCCCGGACGGATATCTATTCTTTTGGTGTATTGCTGTATGAAATGTTTACTGGACGTGTGCCCTTTGAGGGGGACGAGGCGGTATCCATTGCCATGAAGCATGTAAACCAGATGCCGGAGGCACCGCAAAGCGTGAATCCTGCGATCTCCAGGGGAATTAACGATATTATTTTAAAGTGTATGCAGAAGGATCCCGCAAAGCGGTACCAGACGGCTTCGGAGCTGCGGGAGGATCTGCTGCTGTATGTGGCTAATCCCGACGGCTTTTCGGTAATCGGGCAGGAGGAATATACACAACAGCCATATGAGGAAGAAGAAACGGAGTCTGCCGAACCGGTGAGAAGAAAGAGCATTATTACGGCTAAAGAGGAAGATAACGGCGGGGTAAGAAAGAAAATTTCTTACATAAATGAAGAGGAACGAAAAAAGGTAAAGGCATCTAAACGCAAGCGAGGTCTGATTATTGGTATCAGTGTTGCTGCATCCGTTCTGGTAGTTGCAATGGTATTAAGCATTATTTTACCCCGCGTCCTGTGGGGAAACAATTATGAAAAGAAAGCAGTCCCCACGGTTGTGGATTTGAGTAAAAGCGCAGCGGCGGCAATCATGCGCAGCGAGTCCTTTTCCAAGTTCCGGTATGTGGAGGAAAACAGCAGTTCCGTACCGGCAGATTGCGTTATACGCACCGAGCCGGAGGCTGGAAGCATTGTTCCGGTTAATACAGAGATCGTTATTTATGTCAGCAAAGGCGCAAAGCAGCTGATGGCGGAAAATACCATAGGAAAGCCCTATATGGAGGCCACGGAGATTCTGGAGAAGCAGGGCTTTAAGGTAAGATACGTATACATTGAGGATAATTCCAGGGAAACCGGCACGGTTGCCGACCAGAGCAGTTATAATCAGAGCATTGCCGAGGGAACTGAAATTACGCTTACGGTAGTGCGGAATATTGCAGCGCTGGAAATCATTGTGCCGGATCTTACCGGACTCAGCCTGGAGGACGCGAAAGAAGCGATTGTCCGCGCGGGCTTCGTTGTAGGAAATTATCAGGAAATAAAATCCGATAACCCAGAAGAACTGGGGGTAAGATGGCAAAACATCGATCCGGGAACACCGTATTTATATATTGAAGGCGAGGAACCGCCGGAGGTAACAATTGATTTTACGGTGAATATCAGCAGTGGGTACCGATGCGTGTACGAATATGCTGTGCCGGAAGAATATAGGGCGCAGACGTTGGAGCTGCTTGTTTATAATCAAAATGGAGAGCAGGTAGACTATAGAAAATATGTGGACGCTGCATTTATTTCACTGGAATACAGCACAGAACAGCCTGAAAATGTAACCTTTGAATTGTACCTTGAAAGCCGTCAAATTGATAAAAAAGTACTTACCACGTCTATGAATACGCCCGCTCCGACGGAGGAAGGAAATCCGAATGCCGGAGATTGAGGGAATGATTTTAAAGGCTGTGGCCGGAACCTTTGAGGTTTTATGTGAAGAACAGCTTTTCAGTGCGTATGCGGCGGGTAAATTCCGCAATATGAATTTGACGCCGATGGTAGGAGATAAAGTGTCACTGCAGCTTTCTGAGAGAGCGGGAGAAAAGACCTTTATTACGCAAATACGTCCCAGGAAAAATGCTTTGCTCCGGCCGCCGGTAGCTAATGTGGATACCTTGCTGATTACGGTTGCGGTAAAGCGGCCGAACCCGGATTTAAAGCTTGCGGATGAGTTGATCTGCTATTGCCGTATGCTGGAGATCGAGCCGGTCATTTGTGTGAATAAGAGCGATTATGATCTTCAGGAGGCGTCCTCCATTGCGCGGCAGTATCAGGCCAGCGGCATTCGGGTTTATTTGACCAGCGCCCTGGAGGAGGCCGGCACGGCGGAGCTTAAAGACAATATTCCTGAGGGAATCACCTGCTTTTGCGGGCAGTCCGCTGTGGGAAAATCATCGCTCACCAATCTGCTACTGGGCCGGCCGGCATTTGAAATCGGCGCGTTAAGCCGGAAGACGGAACGAGGCAGGCACACGACCCGCCATTGCGAACTGGTTGCCTTTGCTCCTAATCGATGGCTTGCCGATACGCCGGGATTTTCGCTTTTGGAGACGCCCCGCCTTTCCCCGGAAGAGCTTTTGGAACTCTATGAGGAATATGCGCCCTATGCGCCGAACTGCCGTTTTACAGGCTGCAGGCATATCAGCGAGCCGGATTGTGCGGTTAAGCGCGCGGTAGAAGCAGGCAAGCTGTCCCTGCCGCGGTATGAGCGGTATAAACAGATCTACGAGGATGTAGAGCAAAAATGGAGGAACCGATATGATTAAAGTGGCACCCAGTATTTTGGCGGCCGATTTTGCGGCTTTGGGAGAGGCGGTGGAACGGATTGACCGCTGCGGCGCGGATTTTATCCATTGCGACGTGATGGATGGGATGTTTGTCCCGAATATTTCCTTCGGCCCGAGTATGATCCGGGCGCTGCGCGGGCATACAAAAAAAGTGTTGGATGTGCATCTGATGGTTGAAAAGCCCGAACGCTATATCGATGATTTTATTGCCGCCGGCGCAGATATGATTACCGTTCATTTTGAAGCTTCGCCGCATCCGCACCGGACGCTTTCATACATCCGTTCCCGGGGGGTTAAGGCGGGAATCGTCTATAATCCGGCAACTCCGCCGGATTCGTTGGAGTATTTGCTGGAGCAGATGGATATGGTGCTGTTGATGACGGTAAATCCCGGTTTTGGAGGACAGTGCTTTTTGCCGGAGGTCTTGCCTAAGATTGAGCGGGTACGCAGGATGATCGGCGGCCGGGAGGTTTTGCTGGAGGTCGACGGCGGTATCACAATAGAAAATGCCGCTTTGGTAAAAAAAGCCGGTGCCGACGTTTTAGTGGCCGGCAGCAGCATATTTTCTTCGGAAAATCCGCGTGCGGTGATGGAAGAATTAAAAAAATAAATTGGAACCAAATTTCCCCCGTTTGTATATTATGTAATGTGCAGAGGGGGGATTTTTATTGAAGAAGATATTTTTTAAGTGCAACATTATAGGCCTGTTGTGTATGCTGCTGGGGGTTATTTTGATTCTTTTTAATCTGCCCCTTCATGTGTGGTTTATTTTGCTGGGCGCAGGTCTTATAGCAGCCGGAATATTTTTATGTAAATAGGGGGAAGATATATGAAAATTATTTGTATTACAGCACCCAAATTCCTGAACAGTTTTATAAAAAAAATAAGCGGAAGGGGTGGTAAAAAAACGGTTGAAAAAAAGCTTGTTAAATGATATAATAAGTACAAGTTTATATGGGAGGTATTTGAAATGTCTGAGAATAACGGCATGATCAGCAAGTCTGAGGTAGGCGGTAGCGTTTCGTATTCAGAGGATGTTATTGCTATCATTTCGGGATTGGCTGCTACTGAGATACACGGCGTTGCCGGCATGAGCGGCGGCATCAAAAGCGGTATTGTAGAGCTTTTGGGCAAAAAAGACCTTTCTAAGGGCATTAAGGCTACGATCGGAAATGACGAGGCCGTAATTGATATTAACCTTGTGGTATCTTATGGTACCATTATCAGCGATGTGGTGCTGGAAGTGCAGAAAAGTGTAAAGCGTGCAGTGGAAGGGATGACGGGCCTTAGAGTACCCGCTGTAAATGTGAATGTGATCGGCGTTCAGGTTGCCGCGGAAGAAAAAAAATAATGCAGAGGTAGAAAAATGAAGGTTTGGGAGAGGGTGCTCCTTGTATTTCTGGCACTGGTGTTCATTGCGCTGCTTGGCTTTTTGGCGTTTTCTGTATGGGATCCGACGGCGTTGCTGGTGCTGCTGTACAGTTTGCAGTCCGTATATCTGAAAATTGCTTTTAGCGCGTTTCTGCTGGTGCTTGTGGTTTTAAGCTTTCGCATTATGTTTGCAGGACTCGGCAAAAATGCTAAAAACGTGACGATGGCCGCGTCTACCGAGGCAGGCGGAATTTACATAAATATCGATACCGTCAGCGATTTAGCCTCTAAGGCTGTGCGCAAGGTAGAGGGGATTCGGGAAATACGTATTAAGACCTCTATGCAGGAGGGCGGCGCTTATGTAGCGGTTAAAGTTTCCATGGCGCCGGAATCTGTTATTCCGGAAATATCGGCACAGGTTCAGCAAAGTGTAAAAGCAGATATTGAAGGGCTTTGCGGAATTCCTGTTAAAAAAGTAGTGGTGCAGGTGGATAATTCCCTGCAGAGCCAAAAAAATTAGGCAAGGCAGTTTGCCGGGCATTTAGGGCGGGGAGAACTCGCTCTTTTGTTAGTATAAGGAAAAACACGGAGGATGTCATGGCACGAATAAAGGCCAGAGAAATGGCGTTTCAATTGCTCTTTGAAGATACGTTCGGAACAAATACCGCAATAGAGATGCTGGGCGGTCTTTTTGAGGAAGACCGGGATTGGCGGAACATGAACGAAGCGGATATAGAGTATATCTGTTGGCTGCGGAGCACTGCTAAAGAACATGCGGACGAGCTGAATCAGATTATTTCCCGTTTTGCTAAGGGCTGGTCCCTTGAAAGAATGAACCGTATTGATACTGCGATTCTTCGGCTTGCGCTTTGTGAAATCAGATACCGGGAGGATGTGACAGCTGCAACGGCAATCAATGAAGCAGTGGAGCTTGCCAAGCGATATTCTACTGAAGAAGGACCGTCATTTATTAACGGTATATTGGGGGCCTATGTGAGAAGCTTATGATTTTTTTGGGAATCGATACCAGCTGTTATACGACCTCTATTGCAGCAGTGGATGAGAATGGAAATTTGATCGCTCAGGAACGTAAGCTCCTTTCAGTTGCTGAGGGAGAACGGGGGCTTCGCCAAAGCGAGGCTTTTTTTAAGCATATCAATAATTTTCCGGAGTTATATCAAAAACTGCTGGAAAAGGTTCATGTAACAGAAATTCAGGCCGTTTGCGTCAGCACGCAGCCCCGGGGCATGGGGAATTCCTATATGCCGGTGTTTTTTGCGGGGCGGCGTATGGCGGAAAGTATTGCTATGAGCTTGAATGTGCCGTTGTTTGCTACCGATCATCAGCAGGGACATGTGCAGGCGGCGCTTTATCAAAGCGAGCTTACTGCCGGTCAGTTTTGTGCGGTACATCTTTCCGGCGGTACCACAGAGGTGCTTTTGGTAAAGGAAGAGCCTACGGATTATAAGATAAAAATATTGGCTGCTTCAAAAGATATCAATGCTGGACAACTGATCGATCGGTTGGGGGTAGCAATGAATATGCCGTTTCCTGCGGGAAAATTTGTGGACGAGCGTGCAATGAATTACAGCGGAGGAAGAATTGTTTTGCCGATTCATGCATCTATGGTTGATTGTAGCTTTTCTGGTACGGAGGCAGCGGCCCTCCGGGAACTGAATGCCGGTGCAGAGCCGGATGCAGTTTGTGAGGCGGTTTTGTCTGCTGTGGCTCGTACGATGGCAAAAATGATGGGCGGAGCCGCTTACTATGCCGGTATTGAGGATATCTTGATGGCGGGGGGCGTGTCTTCAAGTGCTTATTTGAGAAAGATGCTGCCGATTTTGTTGGAAAAACGTGGAATGCATTTTCGTCTGCATTTTTCACCGCCGGAATTCAGTGCCGATAATGCCGTAGGTGCAGCGCTTTTATGTAGGAAAAAATATAAAAATAGGGGGTAGGTCTTATGATATTGGATGGAAAGGCTCTGGCAGCTGGAATTAAAAATGAACTGAGGGAGAAGATCGCGGCATCAGGGAAAAAAGTTGCGCTTGCAGTTGTTTTGGTCGGAGAGGATCCGGCCAGCTGTATTTATGTAAAGAATAAGACTAATGACTGCCGGGAAATCGGCGTGGAGTCCCTGGAGTATCGCTTAAAGGAGGATACGCAGCAGGAGGAGCTGATGGCACTGATTCATACGCTGAATCGGGATGAAAATGTACATGGCATTTTGGTGCAGTTCCCTCTGCCCAAGCACCTGGATCAGGAGGCCGTTGTAAAGGCAATTCTGCCGGAAAAGGATGTAGACGGTTTTTCCAAGATTAATATCGGCGGTGTATTAATGGGAGATGGTGAGAGCTTTGTTTCCTGTACGCCCGCCGGTGCAATGGAGTTGATTAAAGCCAGCGGTATGGAAATTTGCGGCAAGCGGGCCGTTGTAATCGGTCGCAGCAATAATGTGGGCAAGCCTATGGCGCTTTTGCTGCTGAACGAGGGGGCAACGGTGACAATATGCCACTCAAAAACACAGAATTTAGCGGAAATTACAAGGGAAGCAGATATCCTGGTAAGCGCTGTAGGGCGCGCACATATGGTAAAAGCGGATATGGTGAAGGAAGGCGCGGTGGTGATTGATATCGGTATCAGCCGTATTGACGGCCGTCAGGTAGGCGATGTGGACTTTGAGGCGGTTAAGGATAAGGCCTATGCCATTACGCCGAATCCCGGAGGAACCGGCCCCATGACGCGGGCTATGCTGATGTATAACACCGTGAAAGCGGCGGGGATTTTATGAGTGTGACCGTATCCCAGCTGAACGCTTACGTAAAACAGAGTTTTTTGATGGACGCTGTTTTAAATGATATTGTGGTTGAGGGAGAAATTTCAGGGCTGAAAAAGCATTCCTCAGGACATATTTATTTTTCCCTGAAAGATGAAAGCGCAGCAATACGGTGCGCTTTTTTTAAATCAGATGCCCAGAAGCTCAGGTTTCAGCCGGAAGAAGGAATGAAAGTGCTGGCCAGAGGGCGCGTTACGCTCTATGAGCGGGACGGACAGTATCAGCTGGTTGTTTCTGCCATGGAGCCCAACGGAATCGGTCAGCTCTACAAGCAGTTTGAACAGCTGAAGAAAAAGCTGGAGGAGGAGGGGCTTTTCGCCCCTGAACGGAAAAAAGCCCTTCCGGCCTTTGTAAAAAAAATCGGCGTGGCAACGTCTCCTACCGGCGCGGTTATTCGGGATATTCTCAATGTGGCAACCCGGAGGTGTCCCGGCATCAGCGTTGTTCTGGCGCCGGTAACGGTTCAGGGGGAGGATGCACCGCGCTCAATTTGTGCAGGTTTACGGGCATTGGAGGATATCCCGGAGGTGGATGTGATCATTCTTGCGCGCGGGGGCGGCTCTATAGAGGACCTGTGGTGCTTTAACAGCGAGGAGGTTGCGCGTACGGTTTTTGCCTGCAAAAAGCCGGTGATATCCGCGGTGGGGCATGAAACCGATTTTACAATCGCTGATTTTGTTGCCGACAAACGGGCACCTACCCCTTCAGCCGCGGCGGAACTTGCGGTATTTGATTTTTATGATGCTCTGGAGGATGTGGATCGCCTTGAACGGTACATAAATGAAAATATTTCCGGCAGGATAAACGGCTTTTGTGCCGCGCTGCATAGGACCGCAGGAAGCTTTGAGGATCCGCAGATGCTGCTGGAGAATTTTGTTCAGCGTTTGGACGGTCTGCAGCGGCGGCTGCTGGGCAGTGAAGAAATGCAGCTGCAGCGGGAGCAGGACCGGCTTGCGCTGCTTGCGGGCAGACTGCATGCCTTGAGTCCCCTGGCGGTGCTCTCGCGCGGATATTCTGTGGTTACTGATACCAAAGGGGTGGCGCTAAAGAGTGCAAAAAATGTACGCGTAGGAGACGCTGTTTTTATAAAATTGAGCCAAGGCTGTTTAACGGCTGAGGTTACGGAGGTGGAACCATGAAAGAGATCGGAGAAATGACGCTGGAAGAAGCTATGAAAAAGCTGGAGGATACGGCGGAAAAGCTGGAGGATTCCAAGCTTTCGCTGGAAAAGTCGATTGACGCTTTTGAACAGGGGGTAAAATTGATAGCACACTGCCGGGAGCTTCTTGAGGGATATCAGAAAAGGATCACCGTATTGAAAAAAGAAGGAACAGTGCTGAAAGAAATACCGATGGAGGAAACGCTGCATGATTAAAGCGGAACAGCAAACAGCGGCGTATAGCCATGTGGCGGAAGAGGAGATGAAACGGCTGCTCTCTGCCCAGGGAATTCCTGCCCAGCTGCAGGAGACAATGGCCTACAGCGTGTTAGCCGGGGGAAAACGGCTGCGGCCGGCACTGCTGCTGGGTGCCTGTGAAATGTGCGGCGGTACGATAGAACGGGCACTGCCGTTTGCCTGCGCGATGGAGTTTATCCATACTTATTCTTTGATTCATGATGATCTTCCGGCAATGGACAATGACGATTACCGCCGCGGCAGACTTACATCGCATAAAAAATACGGTGAGGCCAAGGCGATTCTTGCCGGAGACGGACTTTTGAGCTATGCCTTTGAAATTTTATTGAATGCCTGCTGCGATCAGAATTCTGTGCAGGCGGCAAGAATCATAGCTTCTGCCGCGGGCGTAAGAGGAATGCTGGCCGGTCAATGGGTGGATGTGGATTTAAACGGCAATGTTTTTGATGCGTCTACGATGGAATATATTCATTTGAACAAGACGGCGGCGATGATCATAGGTGCGCTGCGCGCGGGGGCGTTTTGCGCCGGCGCACAGAAAGAGGAAATTGAAAGCCTAAGCTGTTATGGACGGGAGATCGGCTATACATTTCAGATTATCGATGACATACTGGATGTGGAAGGCAGCTTTGCAGAGCTGGGAAAAGATACCGGTAGTGATGCAGCTAATCAAAAAACGACTTATGTAACGCTTTACGGAATTGACGGCGCACGAAAAAAAGCGAAAGAGCATACACAGCTTGCTGTGGCGGCCCTGCAGCATTTTGGAGGTCGTGCCGAATTTTTTATAGAACTGGCGGAATATCTGCTGAATAGAAATAAGTAAAATACCACTTTGCTTCTATGTTTTTAAAAAATATAGAAAAAAGCAGGAAAATAGAAAAAATCTTCAAAAATACAGGTACTTTTGACAAATATCTGTATATTTCGCTGTGGAGAAATATGTATTTTAATGGTAAAATTGGATAAAAAAGGAGAAAAATAAAATGGATAATGAAAATTTTACCGAATTGTGGAATCACTATACCTATGTTTACAATGCTTTAGCGGAATATTTTGAAGATAACTGTCTTTCGGCACAGAAGCTGCTGGAACTGGATCGGGTGGTGGGAAAATTATTTATTATTTGCAATAGGTATATGAAATAGCGGCTTCGGGCAAAAATATAGTGTATATTTATATTTTTGGTGAAATAGATGAATAGAATACTATTACATGCTGCCGCGTTGGCCGCTGGTCTTACTAATGGCCTGTTGGGAACCGGAGGCGGAATTATTGCACTCCCTTTGTTGTATTCAGCTTTAAAGGATGAAAAAGAAGCGCATGCATCTGTGGTGCTTTTTATTTTGCCGCTTTCCCTTTTAAGCGCGGTAATTTATAGGAAAGATATTGAACCGAATTTGTTGCTGCCATTGTGCGCCGGTGCAGCTTTGGGCGGCGCGGCGGGGGCGTTTTTATTGAAAAAAGCACCGGTAGGTATCATTAAAATTATTTTTGGTCTTATTGTACTTTATACGGGAATCAGGTCATTGCTATGATTGCATTTTTGATAGGATTGTTTTCTTTTTTGCTGGCGGGGCTGGGATTGGGCGGCGGCGCACTTTTGATTCCGTGCCTTACTGCGTTCTTTCATATGGCGCAGAGCGATGCGCAGTATGTGGGACTGATTGCCTACCTTCCCGCGGCCTTGGGGGCTATGATATATGGATTGAAAAATAAGATGATCCGGGCTAAGGAAACGGTCTCACTTGTGCCTGCGGGATTGCTGGGCGCGGCAGCAGGTGCTTTGTTTAGCAGGAATGCTGATAATGCTTTTTTGAAAAAAATATACGGAATCTTTTTAATTTTTTTTGGAATATATATGATTTTTTCAGCCGTTAGAAGCAAAAAAAAAGAGCCATTGCTCAGAAAAGCAAATAAAAAACAAAATAATATATAAAATTTTCTGTAAATTTTATCAAAAAAACAGAATTGCCTCTGGATTTTTGGCCGCAGATATTATATAATACTATAAATCTATGTTTAATTAAATTAGTTTATATTATATTTTTACTTTCGGAGGAGATTTTTATGAGAAAAATAGCTATTATGGATGTAGGATCAAATAATGCCCGTTTGATTCTTGTTTATATCTATGAGAATGGAAGCTATCGGATTGCTGACCAGCTGAAAGAGCCGGTACGGCTGATTTCAGACATGGGGCATGACAATATCATTAAGCCGCGCCGGATTCAGCAGCTGATTAAAACCATCAATATGTTTAAGCGCCTTTGCGCCGCTAACGATGTGGACGAGATCTATGCCTGCTGCACGGCGGCGGTGAACCGTGCGGCCAATCAGCGCAGTTTTTTAGATGAAGTTTATGCCACAACGCAGATTGAGCTGGAGGTGCTTTCTGGCGAAAAGGAAGCTACCCTTGTATATCAAGGGGTTATCAATACCATGGATATTGATAGCGGCGTGATTATGGATATCGGCGGCGGAACTACGCAGCTGGTACATTTTGAAAAGCGCAGTATTAGAAATCTTGCGTGCCTGCCCTTTGGCACGGTGACCCTTACGGAACTGTTTGGTCTGGCGGATAAAGTAAAACAGGAGCAAATCGATGCCATTGAAGATTTTTACCGCCAGCAGCTGGAAGAAGTGCCGTGGCTTTCTGTCGTGCAGGGGCTTCCGCTGATCGGCGTGGGCGGCTCTTTCAGAAATCTGGGCAAAATTATGCGTATGAAGAGCAAAAGAGATATCGGTACGCTTCATAACTATAACATACGCGTAAAGGAAATCGATGCTTTGTATGAAAATATGTGCCGGTTGGATTTGGACCGCCGTATGAAAATCAAGGGGCTTTCCAATGAGCGGGCGGATATCTTTTTAGCCGCTTTTGCCGCCATTAAAACAACGGTCAATTATATCGGCTGCACGGATATCTTTATCAGCTGCAGCGGTCTGCGGGAGGGCATTATGTTCCAACAGATCGATCCCCAGCTGGCAGTGAAACCGGTACAGCATGTATTGGACTATTCCCTTGCCAATGTTTTGGGGCTGTTCCAGGAAAATATTGCCCATGCCAATAATGTGGCCAAGCTTTCGCTTTTGATGTTTGAACAGCTGCGGCAGCTGCACAAGCTCCCCAATTCCTATATGCGTATTATCAAAACGGCAGCTACGCTGCACGATATCGGTACGACGATCAAGTATCATGATCACCATAAGCACAGCTTTTATCTGATATTGAATTCCAATATTTACGGCCTCAGCCATCGGGAACATCTGATGAGCGCTTTTGTGGCCCTGGCGCATCGCAAGGATGATGTGAAAAAAGAGTGCCAGCGTTATTCGGACATGATTACAGCTGACGATGTGGCAATTATCTATAAGCTTGCGGTGCTTGTACGGATTGCCGAAAGCTTTGACAGGGCTATGGCAAATGTGGTGGAATCGGTTTCCTGTGATATTTTAGGTGATTCCGTTATTATGAAAACACAGGCCACGACGGACGCTTCCCTGGAGATTAAAGACGCGCATACCTGCGGGGATATGTTTAAGCGCGCGTATGGAAAAAATCTTGTTATACTTTGATTTAGGAGAAAGAGCACATGCGGGTAGTACTTGAAAAAATTTTGCTAAAAAACGGTACGGAAATTGCGGCGGGCACACAGCCCGGCGCAAAAGAAGGAACGATCAGTTACGGTATTTTAAAGGCGCATAATACCTGCGCGGATATGAAAAAACTGAAAATACGGTTTGACGCGCTGGTTTCTCATGATATTACATATGTGGGCATCATTCAGACGGCTCGGGCCAGCGGTCTGAAAAAATTCCCGGTACCCTATGCGCTGACCAACTGTCATAACAGCCTGTGCGCAGTGGGCGGCACGTTGAACGAGGACGACCATCTTTTTGGCCTTTCCGCGGCAAAAAAGTACGGCGGAATGTATATTCCACCGCATCTTGCTGTAATTCATTCCTATGCGCGGGAGGAGCTTGCCGCCTGCGGAAGAATGATTTTGGGCTCTGACAGTCATACCCGCTATGGGGCGCTGGGCACGATGGCGGTCGGTGAGGGCGGACCGGAGCTGGTAAAGCAGCTGCTGGAGCGCACGTATGATATTGATTATCCCCAGGTGATTGCCGTTTATTTAAAGGGAACGCCGCGGCGCGGCGTAGGCCCACATGACGTTGCGATTGCGCTTTGCAGGGAGGTTTTTGCCTCCGGTGCAGTAAAAAACAAGGTTCTGGAATTTGTAGGCCCGGGTGTGGAGGGGCTGAGCGTGGATTTCCGCTGCGGCATTGATGTAATGACAACGGAGACCACTTGTTTAAGCTCCATATGGAAAACGGATGAAAAAGTACATAATTATTATAAAATCCATCAAAGAGAGGAAGACTATACATGTCTTCGGCCTGCTGCGGTTGCGGAATACGACGGGTTGATAGAAATTGACCTCGGCGAGATTGAACCAATGATTGCCCTGCCGTTCCATCCGAGCAATGCCTACACCATAAGAGAGTTTAAGGCCAATGCTGAGGAAATTCTGGCTAAACTGGACGAAGAAATCAAGCAGCAGTATCCCAGCTGTTCCTGCTGTGTTTCAAAAAAACTGGACGCAGAGGGCTTTCATGTAGATCAAGGGGTCATCGCCGGCTGCGCGGGCGGGATTTTTGAAAACATTACAGCGGCAAATGATATTTTAAAGGGCGGGAATACTGGTAACGGCGCGTTTTCGTTAAGCGTGTATCCGGCCAGCCAAAGCGTGTATCTGGAGCTTGTACAAAAGGGCGTGATCGGCGATTTAATGGAGACCGGCGCCGTGATTAAAACGGCGTTCTGCGGTCCGTGCTTCGGTGCGGGCGATGTTCCGGCAAATAACGCGTTCAGCATCCGCCATACCACAAGAAATTTCCCCAACCGTGAGGGCAGTAAGCCCGGGGAGGGGCAGCTTTCGCTTGTGGCATTGATGGATGCACGCAGTATTGCGGCAACGGCAGCTCAAGGTGGTATTTTAACCGGCGCGGATGAATTGGATATAGAATATACGCCTTATGAATATACTTATCACGGCGATATCTATAAAAAACGCGTGTACGACGGCAGGAATCACCCGCTTCCAGAGACGGATCTGATTTTAGGACCTAATATTGCAGACTGGCCGGCCCTTAAAACCATGCCGCAGCAGGTACTGGTACGCTTGTGCAGCGTGCTGCGGGATGATGTGACAACGACCGACGAGCTGATTCCTTCGGGGGAGACCAGTACGCTGCGGTCTAATCCCTATAAGCTTTCCCGCTTTACGCTTTCGAGAAAAGATCCGGAATATGTGGCGTGTGCCGATCAGGTGGCGGAGATTGAAAATAGTCCGGCACGGGAGCAGCTGTTTGCAAGTTTGAATGCGCTTGACGGCGTGGAAATTACCGATTGTGTGTTTGGCAGCGCTGTGTTTGCCAATATGCCCGGGGACGGCTCGGCGCGCGAGCAGGCGGCCAGCTGCCAAAAGGTGTTGGGGGGCTGGGCCAATATCGCTATAGAATATGCAACCAAGCGCTACAGGAGCAACCTGATCAACTGGGGAATTTTGCCTCTTTTGATCGATAAAATCGGAGCTGAGAAACTGGAAAAGGGTGATTATGTATTCCTGCCGGAAATTCGCAGCAATCTGGAAAAAGCAGAAAATACTACAAAAGCAATTCTGATTAAAGACGGCAAAGCCGAGGAACTTACGCTTGGTATTGTGCCGATGACTAAGGATGAACGGGATATTCTGCTCAGCGGAGGACTGATCAATTACTATTCTGCGCAAAAATAACAGGAGGATGTTTGAATGGGATTTTTTACTCGTGATTTGGGTATTGATCTGGGAACCGCCAATACGCTGGTGTATTTGCGGGGAAAGGGGATTATTATAAGGGAGCCCAGTGTTGTTGCGGTCAAAGTTTCCGGCAGCCGGAAGGAAGTCTTGGCTGTGGGAGAACAAGCTAAAAGTATGCTGGGGAGGACGCCGGGGAATATTATTGCGGTAAAGCCTTTGCGTGACGGCGTAATTGCCGATTTTGACATTACGGCGGCGATGCTTTCGGATATTATTCACCGTGCGATGCCGAGGGCCTTTTCCCTTACGCGCACGCGCGTTGTGATCTGCGTGCCCTGCGGTGTTACCGGGGTGGAACGTAAGGCTGTTGAAGATGCGGCGAAGAATGCGGGCGCCAGCCATGTGGTGATTATGGAAGAGCCGAAAGCCAGTGCCATCGGTGCGGGATTGCCGGTAAATGAGCCCGCGGGAAGTATGATTGTGGATATCGGCGGCGGCTCCAGTGAAATGGCGGTGATTTCTTTAGGAGGAATTGTAGTTTCAAAATCACTTCGGATTGCGGGGAATAAGCTGGATGATTCGATTACTAATTTTGTAAAAAAGGAATTCAATCTCGCAATCGGTGAACGTACTGCAGAAGAGATTAAAATTCAAATTGGTTCGGCATATCCTACAGGAGAGGAATATTCTATGGATATCAGAGGGCGCGATCTGATATCGGGGCTGCCTAAAACGGTTACCATTACCTCTGCGCATGTGCGGGAGGCCTTGCGGGAACCGTTGATGGCGATTATTGACGCTATTAAAGTTACCTTGGAAGATACTCCGCCGGAGCTGGCGGCTGATATTATGGAACGCGGTATTTATTTAGCCGGAGGCGGCGCGCTGCTGGGCGGCATGGATACGTTGATTAAGTATGAAACCGGTATGCCGGTAGTGATTGCAGACTCTCCGCTGGACTGCGTTGTAAACGGCGCGGGCAAGGCGTTGGAGGATCTGGATTATTTAACGTAAACGGAGACGGCCGATGAAAAGTCTTGGGCGCAAACGCATTAAAATTATCAAATATATTTCTATAAGTCTTGCAATTGTCATAACGCTGCTGATTCTTATGTTCAACAGCGGCGTTGCTGTGCTCAGGCAAATATCAGGTTATGTGGTGAATCCTGTTATCAAGGCGGCAGATGCTACGCTTGATGGAATCGGTAACTTTTTTGCCAGCTTCGGTTCCCGAATGCGCCTGAAGGAAGAATTGGCCGCAGCTCAGGAAAAACTGATGCAGTTTGAAAATATTCAGTCGGTTGCCGATGAGGTGAAGGCGGAAAACAATCAGCTGATGGCGTTGCTGGGGGAGAGTGAAAAATACCCTGAATTTGAATATCAGTATGCGAAAGTCATTCTCCGCAGCGTGGATGACTACAGCGCTACATATACATTGAATAAAGGTGAAAATGACGGAATCAGGGCTAATATGGTAGTAATATCTTACGGCGGCCTGGCGGGAAAGATTATTGAAACTACCGGAGATACTTCCATTTTACTTGCAATTACGGATTCCCGCTGCGGCGTGCCCGCGCTTTCGGAGGCCAGCCGGGATATGGGGATTGTGAAAGGTGTGAGTGATTCCGGCACAACCGCCGGCTACTGTGTTATGACGGAATTGCCTACCAATGCGATTATCAAGCCGGGGGATACCGTTATTACCTCTGGCATGGGAGAGGTATTTCCGAAAGGAATTACGGTGGGAACGATTACCGAGGTTTCCAAGGGAAATTTGAACCAGATCAATTCTTCTGCCCGTTTGACCCCTGCCGTAGATTTTGATCATTTGGAAAATGTTTTGATTATAACAAATACGGGAGAATGAACACATGCGTACTTTTGTGATTATTCTTTTATCAGCGGGTTCTTTTTTTGCACATATCATTCTTTCACCTCTTCTTGGCATTTTCGGGGCAAAAATAGATTTTATTATGCTGAATCTTGTGGGCTTGGCATTTTTTACAAAAAAGTGGTATCCGCCGGTATTGGCTGGCGTTTATTCGGGTATTTTAGTGGATATTACGACGCAGGCGGGCACTTATATCAATACGGGGATGTATCTTGCACTGGCTGTCCTTGCCGTAATTGCCATAAAAATTATCAAGCAAAATTACTATGTGCTGTTCATTTTTTCGGTATTCGTTGCCGTATGCGTAAAGCATTTCCTTTTGATTTTTGTACTTTATATCATGCGGTTGTCGGAAAGCGCCTCTTTCATGACTTTTGTACACGGTCTGCCTTCGGCGCTTTATACGGCGGTAATTTCTGCGGGGACATATTTTATTCTAAAAAAGATATTTTCGTTGAATTTTATGCAGGAAAATCCTACAGAACGCAATAAGTATGTTTTTTAGGTGGTGAAAAATGAAGCTTTTAAAGGGAGAAGAGAATAAGCAGGGAATGGAACGCCGCAGTCTGATCATCATCGGGGCGTTTCTGGTTGCGTTTATCGTGCTTGTCTGCTCTCTTGCAGATTTGCAGCTGATTAACGCTGCGGAATATAAAGCTGCCTCAAATATTAAGCGTACGCGTACGCTTAAGGTAGAAGGAACGCGCGGAAAGATTTTAGATGCCAACGGAATCCCTCTTGCCCAGGATGAGGTAAGTTATAATTTGGAATTTTACAGGGAATACAATTTGAAATCCGAACGGCAGATGTATACGGATTCCATTATTTTTGCCATAGAGCTGATGAATAAATACGGCCGGGATATCCAGCCTTCCTTTGCTATTACTAAAAATGAAAACGGCGAGTATGTGTTTGATTGGGGCAATGTCAGCAGTTCAGTGGCTGCTACGCGCGAGAAGACTTGGCGCAGCGATTTTTATTTTGCCGATACCAAAGGCCTTGCTAAAAATTGTGAGCAGATGTACAATGAAATGCGTGAGCGATATTGTATTCCCGAGGATATGGACGATACTATGGCTTTTAAAGTGCTGGGAATCTGGCAGGACAGTATCCAATCATATTGGGCGTCGAAATCTATAACGGTATTGAAAAATATCAGTCTGGATCTGGTTACTGCCATTGAGAGCTACAGCTATGAGTTGGCTGGTTTTAATATTACGGAAAAATCGCTCAGGGTTTATCCACAGGGGACGGTTGCCAGCCATATTGTAGGGTATTTGGGACGGATTACGGCGGAAAATGTTGAATATTATAAGGAACTTTCCTATGATATTGAAAGCCTGGTGGGCGTTTCCGGCATTGAAAAGGAAATGGAAGCGTATTTGACCGGAAGCAGCGGTGCGCGGGTGGGTTCCCGTGAGGTAGAAGTGACCAATGGCGGTAGAATTTTAAGCGAGCTTTCCTATGTTCCGCCTAAGAGCGGCGACAATGTATATCTGACGATTGATATCAACTTGCAGCGGGTAGCGGAGGAAGCGCTGCGGCAGAATATCGCTGAGATCAACCAGCGGCAGTATGAAATTTATAATGCCGATACGGCCCGGTATCAGCGGCTGGTGGAGGAACGCGGGGGAAAAGAGGTTCAGTTTGCAAAGGTCGGCGCCGTGGTGGTGATGGATGTCAATACCTGTGATGTGCTGGCACTGGTCAGCGAGCCGAACTATGATGCCAATTTATTTTCCCAGGGGATTTCCCAGGCCGAATATGATGCCATTGTGAATGATGAAACCAAACCGTTGTTTAACAAGGCAATCAGCGCGTCGGATACGCCGGGCTCCATTTTCAAGCTTTGCGTGGCGCTGGCGGGGCTTGAAGAGGGTGCGATTACGGTGGATGAAGAAATTCATGACTACGGCGAATATCGCAAATATGTGGGCGAAAGCGATAAGCGCGGCCCGATGTGCGGCTGGTACAGGGATTCGCATTACCGTTCTACGCACGGCTCCATTAACGTGATCAGTGCTATCAACTATTCCTGCAACTATTTCTTTTATGAGGTAGCCGATCGGTTGGGAATTGAAAAAATCAAAAAATGGGCCTCGAATTTTGGTCTTCTGGATAAGACGAATATTGAGCTTACCGGTGAAAAAGTAGGTATTGTGGGCGATCAGAAAACAATTTATGACAGTGAACGCGAGGTTTCCGATCAAGACACTAGTCTGCCGTATCTGGTATTTAAATCCATTCGGACACAGTTGGTGGAATGCGCCGCAAAATCGGAGAAAACGCTTACCGATGCAGAGATCAATTCCATTATATCACAGTGTTTTGCTTTGATCGGCCGCTCCAGAAATGAGGTTTATTCCGAGATTACTAAAATTCTGGTAAACGGTTACGGACTTTCCAGCGCTTATGTGAATTCTGTTACCAAATATGAAATATACAGTTATCTTGTACAGATTACCTGGACGCCGACGAATACCATACAAACGGGAATCGGCCAAAGCATTACTACGGTGACGCCAATCGCGGTGGCCAGATATATATCAGCCATTGTAAACGGCGGGTATGTATATGACGCGCATATTGTGGAAAAGGTAACCTCCAGTACCGGAGAACTGATTTATGAACAGCAGCCTACGCTGGTACGCAAGCTGGATATTAAACCGGAGCATTTAGCCGCGGTAAAGCAGGGAATGAAGGAAATGGTTTCCGAATCAGAAGATCCCTATGCTTCTACGGCGAGGAATTTCTTTAAAAACTTTAAGTATAATGAAGAGATGGGCGGCAAAACGGGTACAGCGCAGGTTTCTAATATCAATATTGAAGATAATGCCTGGTTTGTGGCGTTTGCTCCGTATGAGAATCCGGAAATTGCGGTGGTTGTGTATATTCCCAACGGTTATTCAGGATCGCGTGCCAGCAGTACGGTAAAATCGATTGTGGAATATTATCTGGATATGAAATATGCGACCGAGGATGATTCTGTTCCCGGTGAAAATACAGTAGTGTATTAAGGAGAGCTTATGGGATATACGAAAAGAAACCCGAAGAGCCGGCGCAGGTTTCCGGCCGGAATTGTTTTGATTGCTTTTTTGCTGCTGGCAATCCTTGCGGGTATTTTGCTGTTTGTTCTGCCCGGTAAAACTGCGCTTGCCTATACGGTTCTTTATACCGGTCTTTCTGCCGAAGGTTTGCTGGTGCGCAGTGAGACGACTACGCCTTTGGATGAATATGAAAAAATCGATTATGAAAATATGATCGACGGGCAGTTTGTCCAAAGCGGAAGTAAAATTGCCACCGCATATAAAAAGGGATATATCAAAAACACGCTTTCCAAGCTTTCGGATACGCAGGAGAGCATTGTGACCTATCAGAACCAGAATATTATACAGAGTTTTGACGATCGCACCATTGCCAAGCTGGATTTTGAAATTTCAGTGGCAATCCGGAAGATGGCGGAAAACACACAGGGATATATTGAACTTTACGGGGAGCTTTGCCGGCTGGTGGAACAGCGCCACAGCTATATCCGTGAAAATTTCAATACAGATTCCAATACGTATCTTCAGGGGCTTTACAGCGATGAAAAGAATTTGCTGGAATCGTTAAGGGCCTGGTGCGATGAATTTACCGCGCCGGCGGACGGATATATTGGCTTTTACTGCGACGGGTTTGAAAATACGCTGAGTGCCGAGCAGCTTGCTGCGGTAAAGCCGGCGGAACTGAAGGGATATCTTCAGGCGGACTATAATAAAAATATCAATGCCTTTAAGCTGGTTACTGAACCCAAGTGGTATGTCGCCATTGTAACGGATCAGATATCCGCCTTTCAGCAGGGAATGCATTATCCGGTTTTTATCGGCAATGCCGAGGAGAGCGAGATCGGCTGTCTGGAAAGTATTGTTACGGAAAGAAACAGTAGCGTTCTTGTATTCAGTTTTGAAAAAAATGTAGAAAAATATTTGGATATCCGGACGGCAACTGTCCATATCGGGGAGCGCTTTGCGGGGTATTCCGTACCTTCCTCCTATGTGAAAAATGGGACGGTAACAGTAAAGAACGAGCAGGGAAAACAGGAAACGGCGGTAGAGGTGCTCTATGATAACGGCGAGACGGCTATTTTGCAGGAAACGCCTGTACTTAAGGTAGGGCAGAGGGTATATCAATGAATTTGCGGCAAAGATACTTCCATATATGTGAAAATGTACAAAAAGCCTGCGATGCCTGCGGAAGAGCCTTTGACGAGGTTGAAATTATAGCGGTGACAAAGACCCGAACCGTGCAGGAGATCAACGAGGCGGTGGCTTTGGGGATAAAGACCATAGGGGAAAACAGGGTGCAGGAGCTTTTGGAAAAATATGAAAATCTTGATTCCCGTGCGTCCGTACATCTGATCGGTCAGCTGCAGACGAATAAGGTAAAATATATTATCGGTAAAGTGGATATGATTCATTCGCTGGACAGAATTTCTTTGGCACAGCAGCTTGATAAAACGGTACAGAAGACCGGTGCGGATCCGATGAGAGTTTTGATAGAGGTAAATATAGGTAATGAACCTACAAAATCTGGCGTTCTGCCAGAGAATTTATCAGAATATCTTGACAGTTTGCAAAATTTTAGGTATATTAAACCCATAGGTCTTATGACGGTGGCACCCGCGCAGGCTTCTGAGCTTGAATTGGAGCGGTATTTTGCGCGGATGTGTCAGCTGCTGGAGCAGGGGAAAGAGCGATTTGGCAGCGACTTTACCCAGCTTTCCATGGGGATGAGCCATGATTATGAGGCGGCGGTTCGTCAGGGGGCTACGATGATACGGATCGGTACTGCGCTTTTTGGGCAAAGAAATTATAATATTTAGGGGGATTACGGCAGATGGCAAGGGATAAAAAAAATAAGGTGCTTGATTTTTTTGGGTTTGGATCCAATGATGAATATGATGAGGATGAAGAATATTTTGAAGATGATGAATATGAAGCGCCTGTAAGGGGAAGAAAAAGAGAAGAAGAAGAGGAATACGAGGAAGAAAAACCCCGTAGAAGTAGAAAAACAAAAATTGTTCCCGTACAAGACCGGCACGGGGCGAAATCAAGCGTCATTATTTATTCGCCTAAAACGTATAATGATGCGCAGCCGCTGGTTATGCAGCTGATTCAGCATAAGCATGTAATCATTAAGCTGGATAAGGTGGAAAAGCGCATCGGTCAGCGTATTCTGGATTTTATGAGCGGTGCGGCTTATGCCAGTGACGCGCAGGTAACCGAAGTTTCCAAGGGAAGCATTTATCTTTTTGCATCCAACCAAACGTATATTGATAAAGCGGACGACGTGTCATCTGAGTCTGGGGACGATGGATATACTCTTGATGACGAATTTTAATATTTTTATACCGCGGAAGAGAAGGTAAAAATGAGCAGTAAGCAAGCAGCATCTTTCAGTATGGAACGAAAGGGCTATAATCGTTTTGAAGTAGATAACTGCATAAAAGCGCAGCAGGAGGAAATTACTGCGCTTACCGCTCAGGTTGCGGCCTTGAAGGAGGAGCTTCAGCTGCTTGGCCAGGCGAATTCTGTGTTAAAGAGCAGAGAAGCCGTGATTGAAGATACGATTATAAACGCTGAGCTTACCGCCAGGCGAATCGTGGAGGAAGCCGAAAAGAAGGCGGCGGAAATTGGCATGCGCAAAGAGTATGAGGAGAATCGAAAGCTTGCTGAAATAGAGGAAAAGAAAAAGGATTTGGAAAATATCCAAAAACGGGTGAAATATATCCTGAAATCGCAGTTGGCTATGCTGGAAAGAGAATAAGATTGATTTTTAACGGCAATACTATTTTCGGTGATATTTTTGAAAAAGGCCAAAATTGTAACAGCAAAAACATCACGCATTATTGCATGGGCGGTATTGCGTGATTATTTGTATTACCTTTCGGATACAAAAAGAATTATAAAAAATAATTTTCTTGCAGGGTTAGCCAAAGGCGTGGGCTCGGCCATCGGCTTTTCGGTTTTAAGCGCGGTGATTATTTATTGCGTTACGCAGCTTGCTTCGAGAAATCTGCCTATTATAGGGGATATCCTGCAGGAAATTGTAAATATGATAAGGTATAGGAAATGATATGGGCGTAATTTTTATGATAGCGGCTGCTGCTCTGCTGATAGACCAGCTTACCAAAATGCTGGTGGTAGGTTTTTTTCTGGATCCAATGCAGCCGCTGGTAGAGGGCTTTTTACATACGGAGGGACAGACACATCCTGTTATCGACAAAGTGTTTTCATTTACTTATGTGCTCAATGACGGTGCGGCGTTTGGCATTTTGCAGAACCAGCGGCTGTTCTTTTTGATTATGACGTTTTTGGCCTGCGCGGCCGGGATCATACTGCTGCTGCGGATGTCCCGGAAGCATTGGCTGCTGAAGGTTTCTTCCGGTTTGATTTTAGGCGGTGCGCTGGGAAATTTGGTAGACAGGGTTATTGTCGGCAGCGTACGGGATTTTTTGGATGCGACTTTTATTGAAACGCTCACCGGGTACAGCTTCCCTGTATTTAACGGAGCGGACGTGTTTGTTGTGGTTGGCGTTCTTATGCTCGCGGTGTATATTTTGTTTGTACACGATAAGGTGTATGAGCCAAAGAAAAAAGATGAGCAGGATTGAATTTGCTGCCGAAGCAGACGCCCCGCGGGCGGATTCGTTTATTCCGCGGTATGTAAAAGAATTTTCGCGAAGCGAATGCGTCAGGCTGATTGAAGAGGGAAAGGTTCGCATTAACGGACAGGTGATTTCCAAAAAACAGCCTGTCTGCAAGGGGGACAGCATTGAAATTATCATAGATCCCCCCAAAGAAACTGCTCTGGAAGCGCAGGATATTCCGCTGGAGTTTCTGTATCAGGATCATGATATTGCGGTGATCAATAAACCGCAGGGGATGGTAGTGCATCCGGCGCATGGCAACGATACCGGTACGCTGGTGCATGCGGTGATGTTTCATATTCACGATCTTTCCGGCATTAACGGCGAGCTGCGGCCGGGAATTGTGCATCGGCTGGATAAAAATACGTCGGGAATCATTGTGATTGCAAAAAACGACAGGGCGCATCTTGCTTTGGCGGAGCAGTTTAAAAGCCGCAGCTGTGAAAAAATCTATCTTGCCCTTGCTGAAGGAATTTTTAAAGAGCAGGAATTTACTGTTGAGAATTTTATAGCTCGAAGCTCCGGCGATCGGAAAAAAATGGCGGTTTCCGATAAGGGAAAGTTCGCCAGTACCGGTTTTAAAGTGCTGGAGCAGTATCGCGATGCCGCGCTGATGGAGTGCCGCCTGCATACCGGGCGTACGCACCAGATCCGCGTGCATCTTGCCAGCCTCGGACATCCCTGCCTGGGCGATGCAGAATACGGCTTTAAAAAGAACCGCTATTCGCTTGCCGGCCAAGCGCTGCACGCGTATCGGTTGACGATCGATCATCCCACTACGGGAGAACGGCTGACGTTTACCGCGCCGCCGCCGGAATATTTTCAGGCACTGATAAAAAAATTACAAAAGAGTTGACATTTTTTTGCTTTCGGTTATATAATAAAAATGCTGAGATGACTCAGGACATGTCGCAGATCTGTTTTGCGCTTCAGAGAGGCTGCCGCTTGGCTGAAAGGCAGCTGCCCAAAAGTTTTGCGGTACCACCGGAGGATCAGAGCGCGTGGCTTGCGTTAGAGGCCGGAAAATGAGTAGTAATTTGGGTGGAACCACGGGTAAATAGCTCGTCCCTTTAAGCCGCAGGGCTTTATAGGGGCGATTTTTTTATAGGAGGAATTTTTTATGAAGATTACTTTGCCGGATCAATCTATCAAAGAATACGCAGGGGCGGTCACCCCGGCGCAAGTGGCCGCGGATATCAGCGAGGGGCTGGCGCGGGAAGCCGTTGCCGCCACAGCGGACGGAAAGCTTATTGCTTTGGAGCATACTCTTACGGAAGATACCGCGCTTTCCATTATAACAAAGCGCGATCCGCTTTATATAAGCGTGCTTCGCCATACGGCCAGCCATGTGCTGGCGCAGGCTGTACTGCGGTTGTATCCCAACACCAAACTGGCAATCGGCCCGGCGATTGAAAACGGTTTTTATTATGATTTCGATTTTGAAGAGCCTGTCAGCAGTGCGGACATTGAAAAAATCGAAAAAGAAATGACGAAAATTGCATCGGAGAAATTAGAGCTGAAGCGTTTTTTGCTTAGCCGCGGCGAGGCTTTGGAGGAAATGAAGGAGCAGCCCTATAAGCAGGAGCTGATAAGAGAGCTGCCGGAGGGAGAGGAAATTTCTTTTTATCGCCAGGGAGAGTTTACGGATTTGTGCGCCGGTCCGCATCTTAAGACGACTGCGGAGGTCAAGCACTTTAAGATTCTTTCCTTAACCGGCGCCTATTGGCGCGGCAGCGAAAAGAACAAGATGCTTACCAGAATTTATGCCACGGCGTTTGCTAAAAAGCAGGAGCTGGAGGAATATCTTACCCAGCTTGAGGAAGCTAAAAAGCGGGATCATAATAAGCTGGGCAGGGAACTGGAGCTGTTTACTACCAGTGATGTCATCGGTCAGGGACTGCCGATTCTGCTGCCGAAGGGAGCCAGGGTTATCCAGCTGCTGCAGCGTTTTGTAGAGGACGAGGAGCAGAAGCGAGGCTGGCAGCTTACAAAAACACCTTTGATGGCTAAAAGCGATCTGTATAAGATCAGCGGTCACTGGGATCATTATAAAGAGGGTATGTTTGTGATGGGGGATGAAGAGAAAGACGACGAGGTTTTTGCCCTCCGTCCGATGACCTGCCCGTTCCAGTATCAGGCTTACTTGAATCGGCCGCGCTCTTACAGGGACCTTCCCCTGCGGTACAGCGAAACGTCTACGCTTTTCAGGAATGAAGCCTCCGGCGAGATGCACGGCCTGATTCGGGTGCGGCAGTTTACGATCTCCGAAGGACATCTGATGTGTACGCCGGAACAGCTGGAAGAGGAATTTAAAAACTGCTTGGAGCTTACCACGTTTATGCTGAAGACCGTAGGCCTTTATGAGGATGTTTCCTATCGCTTCTCCCAGTGGGACCCCAGTGACAGGGAAAAGTATATCGGTACGCCGGAGCAATGGGACGAAGCGCAGGGCGTTATGCAGAAAATTCTGGACCATTTGGGACTTACCTATAAAATTGGAATCGGCGAAGCGGCATTCTACGGACCTAAACTGGATATTCAGATCAAAAATGTGCACGGCAAGGAAGATACGCTGATTACCATACAAATCGATCAGATGCTTGCGGAAAATTTCGGGATGGAATATACCGATCGGGACGGGGAGAAAAAACATCCGTATATTATTCACCGTACTTCCATTGGCTGTTATGAGCGGACGCTGGCGCTGCTGATAGAAAAATATGCCGGTGCATTCCCCACCTGGCTGGCGCCGGTACAGGTGAAGGTAATGAATATTACGGATCGGACCGACGAGACCTGCAGGGCGATTCTGCAAAAGCTTTCTGATGCGTCGCTTCGTGCCGAATATGATGCGCGTAATGAAAAGATCGGCTACAAAATCCGCGAGGCACAGCTGGAAAAGGTACCGTATATGCTGATAATAGGTGATCGGGAAGCGGCCGAGGGAAAGGTAGCGGTGCGTTCTCGGAAAGAGGGCGATTTGGGAACCATGACGGTAGAAGCGTTTTTGTCAAAAATATTACTTGAGGTTGCTGCAAAGCAGCTTTAACAGGGGGTATTTTATGAAAATTTCAATTGCAACGGGAGCATTGCGGCCTTTGTTTGACGGCACGCCGCAGTCGCTGATCAAGGCTTATGAAAATACGGATTTTATACATTTTGATTATGGCTTTGACGGTTTTTTTGATGAAAAGAGCGAGTATTACGATGCAAAATTTGAACAGGGTTTGCACGATGTACGGGAGCAGGCGGAAAAGCAGGGCGCGGATTTTGTAATGGCGCACGCGCCATATCGGTATAATCCCTGCCGCAGCAGGGAAGAATTTGAAGCGCAGGCTAGCGAGACAAAGAGAGCTATATACGCCTGCAGTGTTTTGGGCATTGACCGTATGACGGTTCATGCGGGCTTTGGCTTTGTGGAGAATATGGAGGAAATGCTGCGGATCAATCAACAGTATTTCGGATTTCTTCTTCCTGAAGCGGAAAAGTACGGTGTGACATTGATGATGGAAAATATCGCCGAAGAAATCTATCAGCGTCCGTTTGTTGTGGAAACAGCGGATACGATGCTGGAGCTTAAGCGGCGTTTGGGAAATCATCCGCTGCTGCGCGTCTGCTGGGATACAGGGCATGCCAATGTAAAAAATCTGGACCAGTATGCCAATATTGCCAAGCTTAGAGGCGAGCTTTTCGGCCTGCATATTCAGGATAATAACGGATATCATGACGACCATATGCCGCCGCTGATGGGCACGGTCAATTATGATGAGGTTCTGAAGGGGCTGCTGGATATCGGATATGACGGACCGTTTAATCTGGAATCCCATATATTTAATAACGGCAAGATGTGGCCAAATTACCGCAGAGAATTTACGGAAGCTTCCAAAGCGCAGACAAGATTGTTTGACCCGGATGATGAGCTTAGAATTTATGGGGTGCAGATGATGTACCATTTGGCGGAATATATTTTGAAAAAGTATAATATTCCTGTTGAATGAGAAAAAATTTAATATTTATGCATACTTGCAAAAAAATATATATATGGTATAATATCAATGTATGATATCGGCTGTCATAGGCGCCTGGCGTTCCTTGGTGCGTCTGCGGGTTGCCGGCATATGAAGGATAGAATATCAATGATGTTTGGTGGCGCAGTATTCTAGTCAACTTATCTTGTTCTGAAGGCGGGGTTAAACTATCGCTAAAGGGCATATCGATGAAGTTTCTGGTGCAGGCTTTAAACGCCCAGTTTAGGGTTTGTGCTGGGAGTTAAGGTTTATGGGACGGTTGCAATGGCATGTAATTTAAGCCCATTTTCCGTGGAGACATATTTCGGTGGTGCGTGCATTACTGGATATGAAGAACCTGCTATGCGGTTCCTCTCAAAAGGGGCTGTGTACAGTGTAGCCTGCCTTGCGTGATGTACAGGGATCAGGGATCTACACTCAAAAACTATGGCCGTAGGGTTTGGGTGATTGCTTTGTGAAATGTATTTTGCAAAAGAGGATAGGAGCTTGATGAGCTTGTTGAGGAAATCTCCTAGACTGTTTTTTGAGTATTGAGGATTATAGTGTGGTCTAAGTGGCAATCGAGCCGCGCAGTTTTTTGCGCAGACGCCTTTAAAGGGAAACCGCCTCTCCGGCGACGGGAGGTAGGGGTTTGGGAAAGCCTGCTCGACCTAAGCCGCAAGGTTTACTCAGTATTCTGCCACCTTATTTTTATTTTAAGGAGTCGAAAGATGAAAAAAAATAAAAATAACCAAGAGGAGATTCCGCAACAAAAGCGTGCATATTTATGGGCATTGCGGATGATGCTGCTTACTTTTTTATTAGCAGCAGTTTTTGCCTTTGTGGCGGATGTAATTTCCCGGGGTGAGTCCTTTGTGCTGCCGATTATTATTTTGGTGATTCTGATCTGTTTAGGGTGCTTCTTTGATATCATCGGCACGGCCGTGGCGTCGGCGGATATCGCGCCGTTTGTGGCAATGTCCAGCAGAAAGGTGCGCGGTGCGAAAGAATGTATTTTTGTTCTGCAGAACGCGGATAAGGTGTCGAATATATGTAATGATGTGATCGGAGACATCTGCGGCGTAGTAAGCGGCGCGGCCGCAGCTTCGGTTGTAATGCTGGCGCTGGTGCATATCGGACAGAGCCATGAGCTTTGGCTCAGTATTCTGGCCAGTGCGTTGGTCTCGGCGATTACCGTGGGCAGTAAAGCGGCGGGGAAATCCGTTGCAATGAAAAAATCAAAGGAAATTGTATATATGACGGGTTATGTTATTTCATTTTTCAGAAAACAGGATAAAAAATAATGCTTGAGAAGATCAATTCTCCTGCGGATATCAAAGCACTGCATATTGATGAGCTTGAACGGCTGGCCGACGAGATACGCAGTGAGATTATAAAGACCACGCTGCATAACGGCGGACATTTGGCCTCCAATCTGGGAACCGTTGAGCTTACTCTGGCTATTCATTATGTGTTTGACGCCCCCGAGGATAAGCTGATATTTGATGTGGGACACCAGTGTTATACCCATAAGCTGATTACCGGCCGGCGAGATCGCTTCGGTACATTGCGGAGGCAGAACGGCATCAGCGGCTTTCCCAGCCATACAGAGAGTGAATATGATACTTTTGATGCGGGACATTCCTCTACGGCTATTTCTGCGGCACTGGGGCTTGCACGGGCCAGAGACCGTAAAGGTGAGGATTATCATGTGATCGCCATTGTTGGAGACGGCGCTATGGGCGGCGGAATGGCTTTTGAGGCCATCAATGACGCAGGTGCTTCGCGGGAGACAAAGCTGATTATTGTTTTAAATGACAATGAAATGTCGATTTCTAAAAATGTAGGAGCACTTTCAGGACATTTCAGTAAGCTGAGAACCACAAAGGGATATCTGCGCAGTAAAAAGAATGTACGGCAGGCCCTGGAAAAGATTAATCATTCGGGGAAGCTGTTTAATGCAGTTGCCCACCTGCGCAATACACTGCGCTATTTTTTGATAGGTGAGACGATATTTGATGCGATGGGGCTTAAATATTTAGGGCCCATCAACGGCCATTCCCTCAAGGATATGATCGATATTCTTCGGCGGGCGAAGGAACAGCCCGGCCCGGTGGTGATTCATGCGGTTACCTGTAAGGGCTGCGGTTACGCAAAAGCGGAGGAAAACCCGGAAATTTATCACGGCGTTTCCTGCGGTAAAGGGGATGGCTTGGAAAAAGTATCTTATGCAAAGCAGCTCAGCGATACACTTTGCCGGCTTGCGCGGGATAACGACGGGGTATGCGCTGTGACCGCGGGTATGACTTATAATACGGGCCTGGCGGAGTTTGCCAAAAAGTTTCCGCAGCGCTTTTTTGATACCGGTATTGCCGAACAGCATGCGCTGGGAATGGCGGGCGGCCTGGCAAAGGGCGGACTGCATCCCTATGTGGTTATTTACTCTACTTTTTTGCAGCGTGGTTTTGATCAGGTATTTCATGATATTTGTCTGCAGGGATTGCCAGTTACCCTATGTATTGATCATGCGGGGCTGGTTGGCGAGGACGGTCCTACGCATAACGGGGTATTTGACGTCGGTTTTTTGCGGTCTATGCCGGGACTTATTTTATTGGCACCGCGTGATACGGAGGAATTTGATAGAATGCTGGTTTATTCTCTTGCAGAAAAAGGACCGGTAGCAATTCGATATCCCAAGGGATGTGTAGAAAATATAGAAGGAAGGAATCCTTTTAACGGAATGAGCTGGGATGAACTGCTGGAAGGCGAGAACGGCACTGTTTTAACGTTTGGTGCCTGTATTGCTGAAGGAATGCAGATTGCCCGGACTCTGGGATGGGGGCTGATTGATGCCCGCACGCTGAAGCCTCTGGATATGCAATGTCTGGAAAAAATTAAGAATACTCCTATCTGCGTAATTGAGGATAACGCGCCCCAGGGGGGGCTTTTTGAAGCCGTGCTGCACTATTATCAGGAGAAGGGCGCTGCTGTAAAAATAAGAGGATTCGCGCTGGACGATGTCTTTACTGCGGTAGGAAGCGTAGAACAGCAAAGGGAAAGCAATCATATGGATACTGCATACATACTGGAACAGCTGAAACAGCTATGAGGTTAGATAAAGCGATATTTTTGCGAGGACTGGCTCAGTCCCGCAGCAGGGCGGAACAGTTGATTGCCTCCGGCAATGTTTCCGTAAACGGGGAAACGGTGAAGAAGGCCTCGTATGCGGTAGAGGAATGCGATAAGATCCTCGTGCGGGATTTCGGCTATGTGGGGCGCGGCGGGCTGAAACTGGAATATGCGCTGGATATCTTCGGAATCCTGTGCCGGGGAAAAAAGGCTCTGGATATCGGTGCTTCCACCGGCGGCTTTACGCAGTGCCTGCTGCGGCGCGGGGCACAGAAAGTAATTGCCGTGGATGTGGGGCATGGCCAAATGGCGCCGGCATTGGCCGGGGATCCGCGCGTGCTGCTGCTTGAAAACACCAATGCTCGGTATCTTGCCCCGGAAATGACAGGCGGCAAAGCGGAACTTGCGGTAATGGACGTATCGTTTATTTCGCAGACGACGCTGTATCCTGCGGTATTTTCCTGCCTGGAGGAGCAGGCACCGGTTGTTACGTTGGTAAAACCGCAGTTTGAGGCTGGAAGCCGAAATTTAAATAAAAAAGGCATTGTAAGGAATGCTGCCGTGTATCCGGAGGTACTTGAGACGATTGACCGCCATGCACGTACATTTGGCCGCGGCATAGCAAAAGCCTGTATTTCTCCTGTCTTGGGTGGAGACGGCAATAAAGAGTTTTTGGTATTATTGGAGAGGGGTGCCAAGAGTTTTGATTTTGAAAGTACGCTGTAATCGGAGGCGATATTGAGTTTGAAGCGTATCGGGATTTATGTAAATAAAAGAAAAGACGAAACACTTGCCGTTACACGTGATGTACAGGAAAGGGCGCAAAAACTGGGGTTTATCTGTGATGTAATGTCGGATGCCAAAGTAATTGCCGAAGAGGATCGTATTCTGGCTGAAAATCAGTTTGCGTCGGAAAATGACTGCATCATTGTACTGGGCGGAGACGGAACCATTCTTCGTATTGCCGCTGCGGCGGCGCGGGCGCAGGTGCCGCTGCTTTCTATCAATTTGGGACATTTGGGCTTTTTGACGGAGCTGGAGCTGGACGAGCTGGAGGACGGATTGCAGAGACTGGCGGAAAATAAGTTTTTTATTGAGGACCGCATGATGCTTTTATGCAAAGCCGGCGGAAGAGAATTTCTGGCTTTAAACGATGTGTGTCTGCAGCGGGCCAGCAGAGCGCGGCTTTTGCATTTTAGTATTTATGCAGGAGACGAGTTTGCGGACTCTCTTTCGGCTGACGGTGTGCTGGTTTCCAGCCCTACGGGTTCAACGGCGTATTCTCTTTCGGCAGGAGGGCCGATTGTAAGCCCTAAGGTCAGTCTGCTGTTGATGACGCCGATCTGTGCGCATACGCTGCGGGCTAGGCCCTTTGTATTTAAAGATGATGAAATATTGCGTTTTGTTTCCCTGGAAAGCTGCGGCTTTGCCGTCATATGCGACGGCGTTCATCTTCATGCGCTTGACGGAATTACACAGGTGGAAATTTCCCGGTCACCGTATCCCCTGCGTTTTATTAACTTTAAACAGAAGAGCTTTTATAAAAGGCTGCATTCAAAATTTATCGAGTGGAACGCTTCAAAGGAGGAGCAGTATGAAAACGACACGCCATAATAAAATTTTAGAGATTATCGGCAAAAAAGAAATTGAAACGCAGGAGGAACTGGTTTCGGAGCTGAATAACGCGGGCTTTCGGGTTACACAGGCAACAATATCAAGAGATATTAAAGATCTGCGCCTGACAAAAGTGCCGGATGAACGCGGTGGATACAAATATACTTCGGCAGACAGAACCGAAACGCGTATTACGCCTAAAATGCGGCAGATATTTGCCAATTCGGTGCTTTCGATTAATTTTGCCAATAATCTTATTGTTATAAGAACTCTGGCCGGTTCCGCCAGTACCATCGGCGTAGTTGCCGACGCGCTGAAGCATCCTGCTATTTTGGGCTGCGTCGCGGGGGATGACACGGTTCTGGTGGTAGTGGCCTCCAATGAGGATGTTCCGGATGTAGTGGACAGGCTGAGCCTTATGCTGGATTAAGCAAAAGGAGAGGATCGCTATGCTTCAGCAGCTTTCTATCAAAAATATTGCGCTTATTGAAGAGCTTTCCATTGAATTTGAGAGCGGGTTTAATGTGCTTTCCGGCGAGACCGGTGCGGGTAAATCCATTATTATTGATTCACTGAATCTGGTGCTGGGAGAACGCGCGGACAAGGAGCTTGTGCGCAGCGGTACGCAAAAGGCCCGTGTAGAAGGAATTTTTTCGGTGAATGAAAGCATTTGTGAGCTTTTGGATGAGGCCGGGATTGAGTGCGAGGATGGGCTTTTGATCATTTCGCGTGAAATTTCCGTGGACGGAAAGAGCGTTTGCCGGATGAACGGTTCGGCGGTAACGCTTTCCTGTTTGAAAAAAGTAGCGGACAAGCTGGCGGATATTCATGGACAGCATGAACACCAGACACTGTTGAACAAAGACAGTCATTTGGCTTTTTTGGACAGCTTTGCGGGCCACGCCGTCCGGGAGCAGAAGGAAAATGTAAAACGCGCCTATGCGTATTATAAAGCCTGCCGGGAAAAGCTGAACGGGGATTGGGGAACGCAGGAAGAACGTACGCGCCGAATGGAGATGCTGGAGTATCAGATGCATGAAATTGAAGAGGCGGAGATCGTTCCGGGGCAGGAAGAAGAGCTGCGGCAGCGCCGGGAGGTTCTGCTGCATGCAGATAAAATTATCAGCGTGCTGGCGCAGACGCAGCATATGCTCCGGGATAACGCGCTGGATGCTGTTCGCGGTGCAAGCGGGAGTTTGGAGGATATTGCGGATAAGGGCGAAAAATATTCTCTTTTGAGCCAGCGTCTCGAGAGCGCTTTTTATGAGCTGGAGGATATTGCTCAGGAGCTGGAACTCACCGCCGATACCGTGGAAGCGGATCCCTATGAGCTGGAACGCATTGAGGATAGGTTGGCACAGCTGAAAAAGCTTTACCGAAAATACGGCAGTGATGAAGAGAGCGTTTTGAAGTATTTGGATGATGCTTTGGCGGAAGCGGAGCGTTTGCAGAACGCAGAAGAAACAATTGCCGAGCTGGAAAGACAGGAAGCGCAGTTTAAGGCCGAATATGACCGGCAGGCGGAAATTTTGAGCGCTTTGCGCCATGACGCGGCTATCGCCTTTGAAGACAGGCTTCAGAGCGAGTTAGGACAATTGGGGATGAAGAATGCAACGCTGGAGGTGGAATTTTCAGAAGAATCGGTGTTTTTGCCCGAAGGGAAAGATCAGGTGGAGTTTTTATTTTCGGCCAATGCCGGAGAGCCGGTAAAGCCGCTTTCCAAAATTATAAGCGGCGGTGAAATGAGTCGTTTTATGTTGGCAATGAAAAGCGTTGCCGCAGATGATGTTATGCTGCCGACAATGGTTTTTGATGAGATTGATACGGGTATCAGCGGGCAGGGCGCGCAGGTTGTTGCCCAGAAGATAGCAGGTTTGGCGCGAAACCATCAGGTGATTGCCATTACCCATTTGCCGCAGCTGGCATCTATGGCGGACTGTCATTTTTTAATCAGGAAAAATTCTGATGGAATTCGTACTAAAACGAATGTTGTAAAGATGGATGACCGGCAGCGTACCTCTGAAATTGCCAGATTGTCCGGCGGAGCGGAAACCAGTCTGGCCTTGGAGCGGGCTGCGGAAATTTTGGCGCAGGCCAGGGCATTTAAAGAAAAAACGGAGTATTAAAAAATTTAAAAGATATCTCTGCAGCACTGATAAAAAACAGCGCCGCAGAGATTTTTTTTAAATTTATTTATTTTTTTGCATAAAATAAGAAGGAGATTTTTTATAAAGCAGTCAATCAGATAAAAATACATAAAAGCACAAAAAATGGTTACTTTAATAGATAAACGGCTAAAATTTCGAATGTGTTTCATAAAAAAAGAGATACGTGCCAAAAATTTTTAGAGTATTTGCAGAGCATCAAGAGAAAATAACAGCAGCCTGAAATGAGGAGAGAACATGAAATTAAAAAAATTTTTTACTGCTGTATGCGCGGCTGTTGCCATAGCTGTTTCCCAAACGGCACCGGTTGCAGCCTTGTTTGAAAAAAATGATATTACAATATATGAAAGCGAACTTTTTCAGAAGCAGGGAATTTCGGTTGCGGCGGATGCACAGTGGGGAAGCTATGATACGGGCGGGTCAGTCGTGGAGGTACCGGTCAGGTTTTTAGGCATTACTGTCGGTACGAAAAGAATAACCGTAAAAGAAGATCACCAGGTATGGCTGGGCGGGCAGGCGGTTGGTGTGGCAATGTACACGAATGGTCTGTTTGTTACAGATACGGTGGCGGTGGAAAATACCGAGGGGAAATTTGTTACACCAGCTGCAAATGCAGGAATTAGAAAAGGCGATTATATTGTATCGGCCAACGGTGTAAAGTTAGATGACGTGTCTACCATGGATGCCGTATTAAAAGCCTGTAACGGAGAAAAGATTACGCTGGGTGTGCAAAGGGACGGCACGGATTTTGAAGTGATGATTACACCGGTAAAGAGCATAGAGGATCAAAAATACCGCTTGGGGCTTTGGATGCGCGATAGTGCGGCCGGGCTTGGTACGGTAACGTATGTGGACACCAGAGACAATCATTATATGGCTCTGGGACACGCCATTTGCGACGGAGATTCGGGCAAAGTACTTTCTGTTGGCAATGGGCGAATCGTTGATTGTACGATATCCAGCGTACAAAAAGCAACCAAAGGAAATGCCGGAGAGCTTAAGGGAAGCTTCGGTGTAGGCGCGCAGGTACTGGGAACGATAGAAGAAAATACACAGTTTGGTTTAAGAGGTACGGCGGACGAGACGTTTCAAAAGGGAGAATTGGTCAATTTAGGCTCTAAGGAACTGGTACATGAGGGCGCGGCTGAGATCTATTCAACGGTAGACGGAACCGGAGTAAAAAAATATCAGATAGAAATCGTTCATGTAAACGATCAGACGCATCCGCAGGAAAAGAGCATGGTCATTAAGGTTACGGATCCGGTGCTGTTGGAGAAAACAGGGGGGATTGTTCAGGGGATGAGCGGCAGTCCGATCGTTCAGGACGGCAAGCTGATCGGTGCGGTTACCCATGTAATGCTGAGCGATTCTGCAAGGGGATACGGAATTTTTATTGACTGGATGATTAATTAGACCAAATAAGACAATCAAAGACATTGCTTAAAGCCTGCAGATGCTTTAAAATGCAATTGAGGTGATTGTCTTTGTACATAATGCGGATCACAAATCTTTTGAATTTTTTGGGAATGAACCCCAAGATGAAGGGATATCAGTATAGCCGGTGCGCTGTGGAATTGCTTTTAGGGCAACCCCATCCTCCGGAGATTGAAAGCATTTATGAACAGGTGGCACAAAAATTTGGTACGAACAGCAGCTGTGTGGAAAGAAATATTCGTTACGCAATAGAAACTACGTGGGAAAAAGGGTACCTGAACGGCATCTTTACGGTGTTTGGCTATACTGTGAGCCAGGATCGCGGCAAACCGACCAATCGGGAATTTTTGTTTATGCTTGCCGAAAGGATAAAGACGAATACAGACAAGGTGTGCTGAATAGCCTTAAAGTGTGAACCAGGTTTCACATGAAAGAGGTGAAATATAGCTTGAATCTTTATCGTGAAAGATGGAAGCTTGTTGCTTTTTGTATCATTGCGGCAGTTGGCTTTTCTACTGGAATCCATTATTCCGGTATTTTAGGAGCAGAACAGATCGAGGCGGCAAAGGGGTGCTTTGAATTCGGCCTGTGGGCGCTTTTCAGCGGCGGAGGATATGGGGAATGTATAGGAAAACTTGTATTTTCCTGTTTAAAAAATTACGGAATGTTTATTTTAGGTTGCTTTTCGTGGCTGCTTTTTGCTATAGTTCCGGTCACATTGTTTGGTGTCGGTTTTAAAACAGGTGTATGTTTTTCTTTTGTAGCAGCGGTTTTGCGCTGGCGGGGAATTGTGGAAATAATTTTTATGATGTTTGTTTCTTTAATTGTTCTGGCTGCAGCTGTGCTTCTGGCCATAGCGGTTCTAAACCGGTGCATTTATCATCAAAATTTTAAACGGATGGATAACAGTGATAAAAATTTCCTTTTTCATAGTTTGATAGCGCTGGGAGCTTATTTTATATGTTTTGCGGTGCTTTTAGCGCTTTGCTGTTTTACACAGAATCATTTAAATGGTTTTTTTAACACTTTCTTATAAAAATTAACAAAATAATCGCTCCTGATCTGCAAAAAATAATAAAAAACAGAAAAGGAGATTTTTTTATATGCGAAAATTTGCAGTGTTGGCGTTGATTTGTATGTTTGCGATCATACCGTTAAGCGTCAATGCCGAAAATGACGGACTTGTAATTGAAGCAAAATCCGCGATATTAATTGATTCGGTAAGCGGTAAGGTGATGTTTGAAAAAGAAGCCGATCAGCCGCTGCCGATTGCAAGCGTTACCAAAGTAATGACGCTGGACCTTATTTTTGATGCGGTGGAAAACGGCGCGCTCTCTTTGGATGAAAAAATAAAAATCAGTACCAATGCCGCCGGAATGGGAGGCTCTCAGGCCTTTATTGATGCCGGATACGAATATACGGCGTCTGAATTGATAAAATCCATTATTATTGCTTCGGCCAACGATGCGGCGGTAGCCATGGCCGAGCGCCTTGCCGGAAGCGAAGAAACGTTTGTTGCTAAGATGAATAAAAAGGCCCAGGAGCTTGGTATGACGGCGACTACGTTTAAAAACTGCACCGGTCTGCCGGAACAGGGACATCTTTCCACTGCCAGGGACGTGGCAAAAATGTCCCGTGAGCTGTTGAAGCATAAGGATTATTTTACCTGGAGTACTACCTGGATGGACGAGATCCGCCATGAGAAGGACGGCCGCGTGACCGAGCTGGTAAACACCAATAAGCTGATCCGTTCTCTCGCCGGCTGCGACGGTCTCAAAACGGGATCTACGAGCGAAGCAAAATTTTGTATTACAACAACGGCAAAACGCGGCGATATGCGCTTAATTTCCGTTGTATTAGGCGGTTCTACCAGTGCGCTGCGATTTGAAGACGCGGCAAAGCTAATCAATTATGGCTTTGCGAATTTTGAGAATAGAAGCGTGGTTTCCGCCGGTGAGCAGCTGGATATTAAAATTCCGCTGAATAAGGGCATAGAGAAAGAAATTGGAGTTACTGCTGCCCAGGGCTTTTCCGTCTGTGTTGCCAATGACGGCAGCGAAGTTGTGGAAACGCGCATAGAACTGCCGGAAAGTGTTGAGGCGCCGGTTGCAAGAGGACAGGTGCTGGGAAAGATGATTATTACACTTGACGGTACAGAGATTGGCAGCGTTGATCTTTTAGCTGATAATGATTATAAGAAAGCCGGATTTATTGACCGGATTAAAGATATTATAACCTTTTGGAAATAAAGGGTTTTATTGACGAAATACTCTTTTTGTGATATCATAGCAAAAAATAAAGGAGAATACGCTATGAGACTGCATGAGGGTATGACTGTAAATGAAAAAGGGCATTTAGTAATAAGCGGCTGCGATACTGTTGCGCTTGCAAAACAGTATGGCACGCCGCTTTATGTGCTTGATGAGGCTTTGATGCGCAAGAACTGCCGTGCGTTTAATGTTGCCATTAAAAAATATTTTAATTACGGCATGGTAATGTACTCTTCCAAATCTTT
>CAJMLN010000004.1 GCA_905214315.1 uncultured bacterium
TATGCAGAAAAAAGGGCGTGCCGTTCCATACTGACGCTGTGCAGGCGGCAGGGCAGCTTGCGATTGATACGGAGGCGCAGAAAATCGATATGCTCTCGCTTTCGGCACATAAGTTTTACGGGCCGAAGGGCGTAGGCGCGCTTTATATCAGAAAAGGCGTTCCGGTAGTGAGCTTGATTCGCGGCGGCGGGCAGGAGCGCGGCAAACGGGCGGGCACGGAAAATACGGCCGGCATTGCCGGAATGGCGGCGGCGCTGAAGGAAGCCTGCGGCCGTATGCAGTACAATGGCCGCCGCATCCGTTCCGTTCGGAACAGCCTTTTGCAGGAACTTTTAAAAATTCCGCACAGTGTTCTGAACGGCGATCGCGCCCGGCGGCTGCCGGGAAATATCAATATATGCTTTGAAGGCATTGAAGGGGAGTCTTTGATTTTACTGCTCAGTGAAAAGGGCATCTGTGCGTCCTCCGGGTCGGCTTGTACCTCCGGGTCGCTGGATCCGAGCCATGTTCTGCTTGCGATAGGACGGGACCATGGAATTGCGCACGGCTCGCTGCGCCTTTCTCTGGGGGCGGATATTACGCCGGCGGCCGCGGACTATATTGCCCAAAATGTGAAGACTGCCGTAGAGTATTTAAGAAATATGTCTCCTGTATGGCGGGATATTGAAGAAGGGAAGAAACAGCATGCTGTATAGTGAAAAGGTAATGGAGCATTTTAAGCACCCGAGAAACGTGGGCATAATAGAAGACGCCGACGGCATAGGGGAATCCGGCAACGCCAAGTGCGGGGATATTATGCGAATTTATCTGAAGGTGAAGGATGAAATTATTGAGGATGTAAAGTTTGAGACCTTTGGCTGCGGTTCGGCAATCGCTTCCAGCTCCATGGCTACGGAAATGATCAAAAACAAGCCCGTATCCGAGGCGCTTGCGCTTACGAACCGGGCAGTGGCCGAGGCGCTGGACGGGCTTCCGCCCAATAAGCTGCATTGCTCTGTTTTAGCCGAGGAAGCGATTAAAAACGCGATAGAAGATTATCAGAAAAAGACCGGCCGGTATAAAAGGGGAGATTTTGCATGATGGTTTCCACAAAGGGGCGCTATGCCCTGCGGGTCATGCTGGATTTGGCCGAGCACAGAAATGAGGGCTATATTCGTTTGCAGGATATCGCCCAGAGGCAGGAGATCTCGGAAAAATATTTGGAAGGCATTATTGTAGTGCTTTCCAAGGCGGGCTTTGTGGACGCGCTCAGGGGTAAGGGAGGCGGTTATCGGCTGAACCGGGATCCGGAGGAGTATACGGTGGGCAGCATTCTAAAGCTTACCGAGGGCTCTCTGGCGCCGGTGGCCTGCTTGGAATGCGCGCCGAACCGGTGCGCGCGCGCCGGCCGCTGCGCCACGCTGCCGATGTGGGAAAAATTGGATAAAATGATCGACAACTTTTTTGAAGGCATTACGCTGCGGCAGCTTCTGCAATAAAAAGTTTGCTTTGAAAGGGCGGGACCGGTGCTTCAGCCGGTCTCCTTGCTTTTGATATGAAAGGTACCAAACGGCCGGAACTGCGGCGGCAGCGTTTCCTCCTGTACAAGAAGGGGAAAATCAGAGCCGATGTAGATGACGCTTTCCGGAACATCACTGGGCAGATTGCTGATTTTTATGCGGTATTTGCCCTCGGGGACGGAAATACCGCGATATTCGCATACCGTCCGGTGCGGATATTGCCGGTACAGGGAATCTCCCAAATTAAGATTTATGCAGATGGCGATACGGTAAGGCCCCAGACCGTCGTCGGCCGTCAGCTTTTCCTCGCCGGTATCGCCGCAGAGGGTTTCCTCCCCGGGGTCAAGGATATATGCCGCGCAGAAAACTCTTTTTTCAAAATATAAATGGTGGACATTGCGGTAGGAAACTGCGATGGACAGCTCACCCGGGGCCGTCTCCCGCAGCGTTATATTTTGCACATGCCCTTCTTCCGCGGTAACAATGTACAGGCCGATATGCAGGGCGGAAAGGCTGAGGGAGCAGAGGACGATCAGTACTGTAAGGCCCGTGCGGCGCAGAAATTTTTTCATAAAAAGCTCCTTTTTTGCTCTGCCGGGCTTTTATCGGACCGCCCGGCGGAGTGCTTTGCGTTTATTATACCGTACAGCGGATGAAAAAGCAATTCGGATCTTGCCTGCGGAAAAAGAGTACGGGAAAGACGGCAGTACCCGAAGCGGATAATAAAGTCCCGTCTGCATTGATTGCAGACGGGCGTTTTGTAAATATCAATAAATTATAAAACATATTTTATTTAAACTTTAATAAATATGTTAAAGATAGATTGATTTTTCATTTTTAATATGCTATGATAAAAATAATAGTTTTTAAAGAAAAATAAAAAAGGAAGAATTTCATATGAAAAAATTTTTTAGTACATTATTAATTCTATCTTTAATACTTACTGTAATTAATTTACCTGTGTTTGCATCAAATATTGAACCTGACATCATACACAAATATACTTTTAATAGTGGAAAAGAGACATGGTCAACAATTGGAAATGCATCTACATCAATTACAACTCCGCGCATGGTTCATGATGGTTCTTGTTTGCTTACAGTTATTAATGGTTCGTCCTGGGCATCACCCAGAGTTAATATATATAATATGATAAAAGCTGAGGGGCCGGGAACTTATACCGTTCATGCGAAAGTAATGGTTGATGAATATTTACCTTACTTTTATTGCCGAATGATTATGCGTTCAACGGAATCCTACTCCTTTTTAGAAAATAATTTTACCAGTTTGGGCGTTAAGACTGAAATATATAATGACCGCTGGACAGATGTCTCCGGTTCATTTAAAGTGCAAACAACAGACTTGGAAAAAAGTAGTGGTTATTTTTGGCTTTGCTTTGATTCGATTTCTGATGATTATGAACAAACACATTTTTATATTGATGATGTAATCATCTGCAAGTTAAATGAAAATGATGTTACAAATGGACAGTTTCAACATGGTATAATCGGCTGGCAAAATTGGGGTGGCTTGGGGAACTTTACAGTAGAGCATCATTCTGTATTAGGTATTCCTTATGGTTATTATCTAAATATTTCAACCTATAGTTCAGTTGCCTGCAATGTAGACCAAATATTATCTAAATACAGAAGTGTAGTTTATCGTGCTGCATTTGATTTATATGTTTCGGAAGACTCTTATAACAGTTTGGATCAAATGATATTTTATCTATCTACAAAAGACGGCACACAAACATGTTATCTCTCCCAGCCAAGTCGAATAGATGCTGAAAGATGGACACATTTTAGTTTTGATATAAATATGTTCAGTGAATATAATAATACCGGTAAAAATATGTTTCAATTACTTAATCCGGATATCAATGAAGTTGTTTTTCGTATTGAATATCGATCGAAATCAGGGGCAATAGAACGTTCTTATTGCATAAGAGATTTAACTTTTGTACCACTTGTAAATAGCAATAACGGCGGGGATTTTAAACAAATAGGAGTAAATTATAGCCATGATGGAGATCTTTCCTGGTCAAATAAAGAAGATTTTTACGTATTTATTCCTACAAAAACAGCCTTATATGAAATATATACTACAGGAAATGCAATGGATTCTTTTGGGGAAATATATGGGGCTTCCGATGATTACAGATTCACTTACGATGATGATAGCGGGGAAGCCACGAATTTTAAAATAAGTACAGTTCTCTATGCGCATAATGTTTACTATATAAAGATAACAAAATCTTCCAAAGCCGCTGCCTACGGAGAATATACGCTAACCGTTAACTTGAAATGGCTTGAAGTTAATAAGCCGATCATTCAACAAAGATCTACATGGAATCCAAATGAGCCTAATATGTCAAGATTAGAAGCGCGTGGCACAGCCGTTCGTGTTATTTTTCATCACAGCGCCGATAAATTCAGTAGTACTGATTTTTTTGAAACTGTAGCGGAAATCAAAAGAATTCAGGTTTTTCATATGACAAAAGATGAGCCATATGCAGATATCGGGTATCATTACATCATTGATCCCAGCGGTCGCATTTGGGAAGGAAGAAAGCTGGAATACCGAGGGTCCCATACTCGTTCCTATAATGATGATATTGGAGTTTTGCTGTTAGGCGACTTTGAATCCCGCAAAGAAAACGCTTGGAATCCCGATACTGTCAGCGACGCCATGTTTGAATCCATGCAAACGCTCACCAAATGGTTATGTTATTCCCAACGTTTAGAGAAAAATAATGCCAGCGGCGGTGAGCGTTGCCCCATTAATATACATTATAATTATAAAGCAGCTAACGGCGAAGATACAGAATGTCCCGGCGATAATGCTATTCCCAAAGTAAACCAGCTGGATTCCATCATCCGCGCCTGGTGTCCCTGAAGGAGAAGCTTATGAAAAAATTTCTGCGCCGCGCGGGCCTTACTTTGCTGATCGTCCTCTCTTCCCTCAGCCTTGCTGCCCTGCATATCGGGCTGTACTTTTTCTGCGGGCACAGCAATGAAGTTTGGGACGTCAGACTGCATTCCGCTCCTTTGGGCAGGTTGGTTCTCGCTGTTTCCTATGATAATATGTATTTTGAGAAGATGTCCTACGGAGTTCGCAGGATGGAAGAGGGAGAAGAATTTGCAGTCGGCGACGGAACAATCGATCCCGGTGTTTTAGGGAAATACCGCATAGAAATTTACTTTATAGATACGAATCTGGGAGAAAGATTTTATAAGCATCAAGCGCCTTCGCTCACATATGGA
The DNA here is from genome assembly GCA_905214315.1 of uncultured bacterium. Classification (GTDB taxonomy): domain Bacteria; phylum Bacillota; class Clostridia; order Christensenellales; family QALW01; genus UMGS1322. Next base: position 4,766 of record CAJMLN010000004.1, read on the forward strand.
TGGTGGTCCGCATACGATGTAAAAACGCTGAACCCTTTCCTGAAAGGAAAATTTAAAATGTTGGTAACCACGCCGGATGATTCGCTGCTCTGCATTTATATCGGTTCCGACGAGCCGTTTGAAATTAGGGAAAAGCACGGGCTTCTCTATATGCCTACCGGGAACTTATATATTGAGCTTGACCGCTGAGGCGTTTCCTTACTTTTATACAGAAAAAACAAAGTCCCGTCTGCAATCAGCGCAGACGGGACTTTTTCACAGCTCTGTTACATCCTGCGGTTCTCTGGTCTGCCAGGCTCCCTCGGTAAAGTCGGGCATGGCCTGCGGCGCGCCGCCGAGCAGGATCGATTGCTCCGAAAGCACGGAGACCGCCATCCAGACCGCGGCGTCATAGACGTCGATGGGCATGTCGGTTTTGTTTTTTACCGCGTCGGCAAAGGCGCGGAACACAAAGTAATCCATGCCGCCGTGCCCCGCGGCCTGCGCCTGGGGAGAAATATCCTTCCACATCGGCGGCAGATAGTCCGCTTCGTATTCCACAGCGTTGTTGATCAGCTCCTGATAAGAGCGCACGGGCTCAAAGTATTTTTCGCTGTGCGTGCCCTCGATAAATACGCTGTTGGTTGCCTGCTCGTACATTCCCTTTGTGCCGCGCACGGTGAAATCACGGGAATAGAAGCGGGGCAGCGTGGTATCCAAACGCAGCAGGATCGTTTCCCCGCCGGCGCATTTGAGCATGGTGGTAACGATATCGCCCTGGGCAAAATCGGTTTCCTTCATATAGTCGGGAACGGCTTTTTCCCGCGCCTGATTCCGGATATATTCCTTCAGCCCCTCGGCCTTTGAGGCGATGGAGGAAACGGACACAATGCGGTTGCCGCGGTTGATGTTCAGGAGCTTTGCAATCGGCCCCAGCTCATGGGTGGGATAGTTTTCGCAGCAGCGGTGCTGGTAGTTTTTAAAGCGGTAATGACGGTTTTCAATGCCCCAGGCCACCTCCTGGCGCAGATCGTGGGAATAGGAGCCGGCGCAGTGAACGATCTGCCCGAAGAGACCGGCGCGGGCCATGGCCGTGGCCAGCAGCTCTTCCCGGCCGTAGCAGCAGTTTTCCAGCAGCATATAGGGCGTGCGGGTTTTTTCAAAGGCGTCCACCAGCTTCTGGCAGGCGGTAAGGGAGAACTCACAGCCCACGTCGCTTCCCACGGGAATCCCCTTTTCCATGGCATACAGGGAGATCTCCCCGTGGGTCTGCCAGGAGGAAAATACCAGCGCGCCGTCCAGACCGGGCAGGGAAAGCGCCTGGCGGTAGTCAGAAAAGGCCTGCGCGCTTCCCCCGGCGGCGCCGGCGGTGCGCTTTGCCATGGCATCGGCACGATCGGGATAGACGTCGCATACCGCGGCAATATGCACGTCTTCCATTTTTAAAAGCACATTTTCAATGACCCAGCTTCCTCTGTTTCCCAGGCCTATGACGGCTAAATTGATTTTTTTCATAAAAAAACCTCATTTCTTTTTGCCGGAGCGCATCCTCCGGTATTTCTTGTACTTATCATACGCCCGCCGGGCTTTGCCGACAATGGGTTTCCTTATCAGAATACTGTGTTTTTTTATCATTCTTTACTTTTATCTATGGATGTGATAGAATATTTTGCAGGTGATATTATGGGAAAATTTATAGAGGAATATAATTTTCTGCGGCCTTTTTCCTATGAGGGCGATTTTTATCTGAAATATTTGGGCTACAATGACTTTGAAAAGGTAGCGCCTATCAGGCAGCCGCGCGTGCAGGAGTTCTATACGCTGCACTATGTGCTCGGCGGCGGCGGTACGCTGATGCTGGGGGAACGGGTTTATAAGGTGCGGGCCGGCCAGCTGTTCTTTCTGCCGCCGCGGGAGCAGATTCTGTATTATCCCGACGAGCATATGCCCTGGGAATATGTTTGGTTTGCCTTTGACGGGATCAAGACGGCCGAATACGGAAAAAAGATGGGGTTTTCTCTTTCCGTACCCGTGCGGGAGGCGCCGCCGGGACGGCAGCTGCCCCTGTGCCTGCAGCGGCTTTTTGACTGTATGCGCGCCGGGGAAGGCGACGGGTATTTTATGGCGCTTTCGGCTTTTTATGAGATTTTGCATCTGTGCGCGGCCCAGGAGCCTCCGCGCGGCGCCGCGCAGATCAAAAAAATGATCGATCAGAGCTTTACGCTGCCGGATTTTACCGTGGAGCAGCTCTGCCGCAGTCTGCATATCAGTCATGCCCAGCTCTGCCGGATTTTTTTGGGGGAATACGGAACCACGGCGGTAAAATATCTGGTCTCCTGCCGGCTGACGCTGGCGGCGCGGCTGCTGGAGACCACGCAGCTGCCCATCAAGACCGTGGCGGCCTCCTGCGGTTTCCGTGATGAAATTCATTTTATGAAATCCTTTAAAAAGGCCTACGGAATGCCGGCGCTGGCGTTTCGAACGCAGTATAGCGTTAAAAAATAAAAACAGGAACGTTTTCGTTCCTGCTTCAGCCTGTTACAAGAGCGGCAAAGCCGCTTTTTGGGGAAATTTGGATTCTTTCCAAAAAATCACCGTGTGTTTTTAACAGTGCGTTTTTCGAAATTACACACCGGGAAAGGCCAGGCTTTCTTCTTTTTAGGAGGATGAATTTCCCATTTACCGTCAGGATGACTTTTTTAGGAAACGGAAAATCTACTGAATCCAGCTTTTTCGGTTTGCCTCCAAAGAAATATTGCTTTGGCCGTAAAGCACTAATTGCAGCTTTTGGGCGGCCAGGGGATAATCCACCTTCCAGTACCAGAGGTCGTCCGCCGTATTCCGGAAGCCCTTGGCACACTTGCTGTCGGGGAGGGATAGCTGCTGAATGGAATAATCCAGCCAGCCGTTGGTCAGGGCGCTGGTGGCATAGCTGAGCATATCGGCAGAGGACAGCCCCGTGCGGATATAGGGAATCATGGTGTGAACCATGGAGAGCACAGCGGAAGTTCCACTGCTTTTTGCCTGCGCCAGCATTTGTTTAATGACCTTTTGCTGCCGGTCCACGCGCGCCTCGTCGCCGCCGATGTTTTCGCGGATACGCATATAGATCAGTGCCTCCTGGCCGCTTAGGGTGTTTTTGCCGGTGCTGAGGTGCTTGAAACCGCATTTGCTGCGCAGATACTGGCTCTCCTCCTGGGTAAGATCCATTTCTACTCCGCCCATCGCATCAATAACCTTGGGCAGCGAGGCAAAATTTACAATGGCGTAGTTGTCAATAGTTACCTTGTAATAGCGCTCCAGCATTTCAATCTGCAGGGAAGGCCCGCCGTAGGCGTTGGCGTGGTGCAGCTTTTCAAAGGCGCCCTTGTTGTCGTGAACGATATAGCTGTATTGATCGCGCATGATTGAGGCCAGCGTGATGGTATGTGTGCTGTGGTTGAGGGAAAAGATGACCATGGCGTCGGCGCGGGAGTTGCTTTTTAAATTTTCGTTGTCCATGCCGATGAGCAGAATATTGGTAACATTGTCGGAGCGGACGGGGGAACCGTTGTTCATCCAGTTTTTGATGTTGGCCTGCAGGTCGTTGAGCTCTTGGGGATGAATGTCGTCTCCGCTGATGGCGGCGTCCGCGTCGCCGGAAATGGGCGGCAGTGTGGCAAGGTCGCCTATAGCCGAGCCGTCGCCCTCCACAATGCTCCCTCCCGAGCCGATATCTACGCCCTGGCTGGGGGTATATTTTCCATCGCTCATCCGGCCGAAGTACCAAGACCATGCCCCGAAGGCACAGCCCAGCACCAGCGTGGCAATCGCCAGCGCCACCGCAACAATCTGAAACATCAGGCTTACGTTATCCTTGGTCTGAAACAGCATATTCAAAAAACCTCAATTCGGTATATCATATCGGTACACACGCCGTTTTTTTTGGCGTGTTGCATACAGCGTATTATATATTATAACATATTTTAAAAAAACGAACAAAAAAATTATAAAAAGAAAAAAACGGATTGAAAACGCCCGGGCGTATAAGAAATAACATTGACGAAATAGGCGTTCTTTTATATACTTAATATAAAATAAAAAACGTGGGGGAAGCTTTATGAAAAAGACCGTTACCATCTGCTTTGCCAACAACAAGGGCGGCTCGGGGAAATCCACCACCTGCTCCAACGTGGGCTACAGCCTGGCGCAAAGCGGAAAAAAAGTGCTGCTGATCGACGGAGATATGCAGCTGAATCTTTCCCTCTCTCTTTTTGACGAGGAAACCGTGCTGCAGATGGCGCAAAGCGAGAAAAATTTATATCATGCCGTTAAAAATCAGCTGCCGCTGGAAAATTTTATTGTAAAAACCCCGTATGAAAATTTGGACCTGATTCTCTCCTCTACCCTGATGAGCGGGATAGAATACGAGCTTTTTACCAAATGGCAGAGGGAATTTATTTTAAAAAAATGCTTAGCGGGCGTGCGGGAGAGCGGAAAATATGACTATATCCTGATCGATGCGCCGCCCACCCTGGGCGGCTGGGTGATGAATCTGCTCTGCACGTCAGATTTTTTGCTGATTCCGGTGGAGGCCAGCCCCTGGGGGCTTTTCGGGCTGGCCAATATGTTTGAATTTTATTCCGTGGTGCGCCAGATGGCGCCGGAGCTGAAGATTTTGGGCATTGCCGTGACCAAGGTGAACGAACGGAAGAATTATTTTAAGCAGACGCTTGCTGCCTTGCAGGAAATGGAGGATATGCCCGTGTTTTCCTCCTATATCCGGGTTGACAGCGCCATAGAATGGGCGCAGGACGCCAGCAAGCCGGTGGCGGCTTTCCGCAGAACCAGCAGAAGTGCGCAGGAATATGACGCTCTGGCGCGGGAGATCGATAAAGCAGTAAAGGAATAACGCTGTTCTTTCCATCCGGGAAGGAGAACTGTAAAAAAAGGAAAGCCCCGGCTTTCCTTTTTTACTCTAGCGAGGTGTAGAAATTGATGTATTCGCCCACCAGGGAGGCCGAGGCGTGCTTGAGCTTCTGCGCAAAGGCGTCGTCGGAGCTTTCGGGCATCTCATCAAGGGCTGTATTCACGCAGGTGAACATTTCTTCCAGTACGGTCACTACGCGGTTACCGCTCTCCAAAGCTTTCAGCTGCTCCAGCTGCTTGGCGGTATCACTGCGGCAAAGCTGGATTTGGGTGCAGGCCTGCAGCCGGGTTACATCGCCCTTATCGGCCTCCACACACAGATCCACCATTTCCTTGACCGTGGCGCGTAGAGAAGAAAAGGCCTGGGCGATCAGCTCGGCCTGCGCTTTGGTGCCGGTGATCTTTACCGAAAGCTCGTCGCCTTTTAAGGGGAAGACCGATACCTGCTCAAAGGAAGAGGAGAGCTTTTCCCTTACGCTTTCGGCCCATTCTTTATCGGTGTAGCAGGAGGCCAGCACCGTAAAGCCCTCGGCCGTCTCCAGCACATAGCCCGCACCGCCGCCGTCCTTCATTTTCTTTGCGGTTTCCTCTGCTGCTGCAGCGTCCTCAAACTGCCCCGCGCCCACGCCGTAGATTTCCAGTGCCTCGATTTTTACGGTATTGGTTATCATGCGGTCGTCTTTGGCTACGCTCAGGTTCATGACCGGCTGTATGACTTTTTCGGCAATGAATTTGCCGATGGAATTTACGCTGAATACGATAACGGCGAATACCGCGATAATCAGCAGCGCCGTCAGATTCTTTTTCATTTCTCTCTTTTTCATGCGTTGGGATGTTCCCATTTTTATCACCTCAATGGATAGTATGCGGGGGAATTTGGATTTATACGCCTTGTCCGCACAGAAAAAATATTTTATTTAGCGTTATATTTTGTGGCACAGAAGCGTAGAACGTATTGTGGCGGGCGCTGCCGGAAGAGCCTTTGCCGGCTTGTACGGAGGCTTCTTTCTTTTTACGGGGGAACATGGCTTTTTTGCTTGTCAATCCCTTCAGGGTATGCTACAATATATCTATATATTTTTTGAAGGCTTTGCCATAAAACATTGCATTTTATGTAATGTTAAGTTTTTGTTCTCAAAAATATACTGCTTATACGCTGCTTTTTGCAGCGGGCATTGAAAAATACTGCAAAAGAGGTACTTGTTTTGAAGCGAGAGGATATCAGAAACATCGCGATTATTGCGCACGTAGATCATGGAAAGACCACTCTGGTGGATGAAATGCTCAAGCAGAGCGGCATTTTCAGGGAAAACCAGCAGCTGCAGGAGCGCATGATGGATTCCGGGGATATTGAGCGTGAACGGGGAATTACCATCTTATCCAAAAATACGTCGATTCGCTATAAGGATACAAAAATCAACGTGGTGGATACCCCCGGCCATGCCGATTTCGGCGGCGAGGTGGAACGCGTGCTGAAGATGACCAGCGGCGTTTTGCTGCTGGTGGATTCCTTTGAGGGCCCGATGCCGCAGACGCGTTTCGTGCTTTCCAAGGCGCTGGAGCTGGGGCTGCGCGTGATCGTGGTTATCAACAAGATGGATCGCCCCGACGCCCGCCCCGACGGCGTTGCCGACGAGGTGCTGGATTTGTTTATTGAGCTGGGCGCGGATGATTCCCAGCTGGACTGCCCCTTTATCTATGCCTCGGGCCGCGAGGGAACCGCATCGCTGGATCCGGCGCAGCCCGGCACGGACATGACGCCGCTGCTGGATGCAATTTTGGAGTACGTTCCCTGCCCGGAGGGGGATCCGGCGCAGCCGGCACAGATGCTGATTTCTACAATCGACTATAACGAATACGTAGGTCGCATCGGCATCGGTAAAATCGAGCGCGGCACCTTAAAGACCGGTGACATGGTTTCCCTTTGCACCTTCGGCAGCGAGGACGTGCGCAGCAATGTGCGCGTGACCAGCCTTTCGGTGTTTGAGGGCCTTAAACGCGTTAACGTGGAGGAGGCTTCTGCGGGGGAGATTGTAGCCGTAAGCGGCGTTGCCGATATCAACATCGGCGATACCCTCTGCCGGCCTGACGCCGTAGAGCCGCTGCCCTTTGTAAAGATTACCGAGCCTACCGTCAGCATGACGTTCTCGGTCAACGATTCGCCCTTTGCCGGCAAGGAGGGGAAATTCCTTACCAGCCGTCATCTGCGTGCCCGGTTGTACCGGGAGATTGAAACCGATGTCTCCCTGCGCGTGGAGGACACCGATTCGGCCGACAGCTTCAAGGTTTCCGGCCGGGGGGAGCTGCATCTTTCCATTTTAATTGAAAATATGCGCCGCCAGGGCTATGAGCTGCAGGTCAGTAAACCTGAAGTGCTGCTGAAAACGATTGACGGCAGGCTCTGCGAGCCAATGGAGCGCGTGATTATTGATGTTCCCGACGCCTATTCCGGCACGGTGATCCAACACATGGGTACCAACCACGGGGAAATGGTCAATATGTTTTCCTTAAGTGCTACAATGCGCCGGATGGAATTTCTTGTGCCGGCGCGGGGACTATTCGGCTACCGGAGCACGTTTCTGACCGATACCCACGGCGAGGGCGTAATGAACTCGGTGTTTGACGGCTACGCCCCCTATAAGGGCGAGATGCCCGGCAGAAAGAACGGCTCCTTAATCGCCTTTGAAACGGGCGAATCCATTACCTACGGCCTGTTTAACGCCCAGGAGCGCGGAACGCTGTTTATCGGCCCCGGAGAGCAGGTTTACAGCGGCATGATCGTGGGCGAAAGCTCCCGGCCGGAGGATATTGAGGTCAATGTGTGCAAGCGCAAGAACATGACCAACTCCCGCTCTGCCGGGTCGGACGACGCGCTGCATCTGATTCCGCCTAAGCGCATGAGCCTGGAGCAGGCGCTGGAATATTTAGGCGAGGATGAACTGGCCGAGGTAACGCCGGCCAATATACGCATACGGAAAAAAATATTGGATCCTACCGCCCGATACCGTGCCGCAAAGATGGCAAACCGTCAAAATTGACAGGAGGAGCTTTGATTGAAGAGCGAAAAACGTTTCTGGGCGATTGTGGCCCTGGTATTTGTGGCTATTCTGGTTTGGCAAATTATTGCCGGCATCATGCCGGCACTGCAGAGGGGCGCCGCCGCACTCACGCCGTTTCTGATCGCTTTTGCCACGGCGTATCTACTGCGGCATCCGGTAATATGGCTGGAAAAATTTCTGGTGCTTATCAGCAAAAAGAAACTGCATAAATGGCAGCATCCGGTGGCCTGTATTGCCGTGCTCATTCTGTTTTTAGGGCTGGCGGGGCTGCTGGTGGCCGTTATTGTGCCCAATGTAATCAATAACCTGACGGATCTGGTGGTCCGCCTGCCGGAATATATCAATACCTTTGCACAATTTGTCAACGCGCAGATTCAGGCGCTTTCGGAGTGGTTGGATATCGACGTGAACGGCTACGTGATTTCAGTGCTGGAATCGGCAGCGGAAAAGGCCAAGGATTCGGCCGAGGCGTTCGCGGGCGCGTCGCAGCTGTTTTCGGCTGCAACGGGAGTGCTTTCCTCTACGATGAGCTTTCTGTTTGACGCGGTGGTTTATATTATCGCTACCTTCTGCCTGCTGTATGACTACAATAAGATTAAACGCTCCGTCAAGCGGCTGCTGCGTGTGTTTGTGCGGGATGAACGGCGTTATGCCTCCGTGTGCGCTGTGTGTCGTGACAGCGATGTGATTATAGAAAAATATATTGTGGTAAGGCTTTCTACCTCATTGGGCCTGGGAATCGTAAGCTATATCGGCTTTTTAATCCTGGGGCTGCCGTATGCGATTCTTCTGGCCACGGTTGTAAGCATTACCAATTTAGTACCTTATATTGGCCCGATTGTGGGCGCCGTGCCGCCGATTTTAATTGCATTGACGGCCGGCAATGTGCAGCTGGCCTTATGGACGGCCGTGTTTATTATCATCTGCCAGCAGATCGAGGGAAATATTTTAACGCCGCTGCTCACCGGCGACGCGCTGCAGGTCAGCCCGCTGCTGCTGCTTGTGGGCATTGCGGTATTCGGCGCCATGATGGGCATCCCCGGTATGATTTTGGGTGCGCCGATCGTAGCGATTTTAGCCGGGATTGCCCGTAAAGCGATGCGTGCGGCGGAGCAAAGCGTAGGCACTGCAGAGGAAAAAGAAGCGGAAAACAAAAATGCGGAGGGAAAAGACGATGCAGTTAAGTAAAAAGTGCGAAGGAATTCAAAGCTCGGTGACGCTGGCGATTGACGCCAAGGCCAAGGCCATGCGTGCCGAGGGAAAGGACGTTATAAGCTTCGGCGCGGGCGAGCCTGATTTTGCTACGCCCGCCTACATAGTTGACGCAGCCATTGCCGCCCTGAAGGACGGGCAGACCAAATATACCGCCGCCGCCGGAATGCCGCAGCTGCGGCAGGCCATCTGCACGCTGACGAAAAAAAATATCGGCGTGGAGTATACCTTTGATCAGGTGGTGGTCAGCAACGGCGCCAAGCAGGCGCTGTTCAACGCCCTGCAGGCCGTGTGCAATCCGGGGGACGAGGTGCTTCTGTTTGCGCCCTACTGGGTCAGCTATCCGGAGCTGATTAAAATGGCCGGCGCTTCTCCCGTGTTTGTGCCCACGGTTGAGGAAGAGGGCTTTGCCATTGATTTTGCCGCCTTGACCGCCGCCGTGACGGAAAAGACAAAGGCGATTATCTTAAACAGTCCCTCCAATCCCTCCGGTGCGGTGCTTTCGGAAAAGGACGTGCGCGCGATTGCCGCCCTGGCGGTGGAGAAGGACTTCATCATTATCTCCGACGAGATCTATGACGCGCTGGTTTATGACGGTGCAAAGCACTTTTCTCCCGCAATGATTCCCGAGGCAAGGGAGAGGGTCATTCTTGTCAACGGCATGTCCAAGGCCTACGCGATGACCGGCTGGCGCATGGGGTATTCCATCAGCAATGCAAAGATTGCCAAAATGATCGGCAGCTACCAGAGTCACGCCACCGGCAATCCCAATACCGTGGCGCAGTATTCCACCCTTGCAGCCATTACCAGTGAGAATCCGGAATTCAGCGCTATGCTCGAGGAATTTTGTCGCCGCAGAAATTATATGGTGGAGGCGGTCAATGCGATTCCCGGTCTTCATGCGCAGATGCCCAAGGGCGCGTTTTATGTCATGGTTTGCATCAAGGACGTGATCGGCAAAGCATATAACGGAAAAAAAATTATGGGGTCCATGGATTTTGCCGAGGCCTTGCTGGACGCGCAGATGACGGCCGTTGTGCCGGGGCTGCCCTTCGGCGCCGACGGCTATATTCGCCTTTCCTATGCCACGAGCATGGAGACGATCCAAAAAGGCCTGCAAAGAATTTGTGAATTTGTGAAAGGATTAAAGTGATGTTAAAGTTAGATAAGCATACCAACCATTTAACCGAAAATATTTATCACTATACGCTGCAGGATGTGGCCGAGCCCGAGCTGTACCGCGCCCTGTATGATTATAAATCCATTCCCAAGGTAGCTTTTAACGAGCGCCATGTGCCGATGATTACCCCGAGCGAGCTGTGGATTACCGATACTACCTTCCGCGACGGCCAGCAGTCGACCTCGCCCTTTACGGCCGGGCAGATTGTGGAGATTTATAAAATGCTCAGCCGCCTCAGCGGCGAGAACGGCATCGTCCGGCAGAGCGAGTTTTTCCTCTACAGCGAAAAGGACCGCGCCGCCGTGGAAAAGTGCCAGGATTTGGGGCTGCGCTTTCCTGAGATAACCAGCTGGATTCGCGCCAATCCCAAGGATTTTGAGCTGGTAAAGGCCATGGGGGTAAAGGAAACGGGTATTTTGGTCAGCTGTTCGGACTATCACATCTTTAAAAAAATGAATCTGACCCGCTCTCAGGCGCTGGAGAAATATCTTTCCATCGTCAAGGCGGCCCTGGAGCAGGGCATTGTTCCGCGGTGCCATTTTGAGGATATCACGCGCGCGGATTTTTACGGCTTTGTGGTGCCCTTTGCCACGGAGCTGATGAAGCTGAGCCAGGAGAGCGGCATTCCCATCAAAATTCGTGCCTGCGATACAATGGGCTTCGGCGTGTCCTATCCCGGTGCGTCGATTCCCCGCAGCGTGCAGGGTATTATCTACGGCCTGAACCACTATGCCGGCGTGCCCAGCGCCCAGCTGGAATGGCACGGGCATAATGATTTTTATAAGGTGGTCAGCAACGCGGCTACGGCCTGGCTTTACGGCTGCAGCAGCGTAAACTGCTCGCTTCTGGGCATCGGCGAGCGCACGGGCAACTGCCCGTTGGAGGCCATGGCGATTGAGTACGCCTCGCTGCGTGGCACGACCGACGGCATGGATCTTTCGGTGATTACCGAGATTGCGCAGTTCTTTGAAAATGAGCTGGGCTATGAAATTCCGGCCAACACGCCGTTTGTAGGCCGCAATTTCAATGCTACGCGGGCGGGCATCCACGCCGACGGAATGCTCAAGGACGAGGAGATTTACAATATCTTTGATACCAAGGCGATTCTGAACCGCCCGGCCATGGTCATTGTGGACGCGCATTCGGGCTTGGCGGGCCTTGCCTACTGGATGAACGGATACTATCATTTGAGCGGCGATATCGCCGTGGATAAGCGCGATGACATTGTGGTAAAGATGAAGGAGCTGGTGGATAAAGAATATGCCGCCGGACGCAATACCGCCATGGGCGACGTGGAGCTGGACGGCATGCTCAAGGCGCTGGATAAGGATATTCACGCCGCATTTGAGCACCATTATTTAGCGGCAAAATTATTGAAAAAATAGTTTTTGATAATTTTTATCAAAAATCTATGGAAATTTCACTGGGAATGGTTTATAATACAGGTATAAACTTGAAGGAGGTTTTTCTATGATTAAAATCATCTACGGAAAAAAAGGAGCGGGCAAAACCAAAAAGATTATCGAAAGCGCCAACATCGCTTCGGAAACCTGCAAGGGCAACGTTGCCTTCCTCTTTAACAGCAAGCGGTACATCTGCGACCTGAAGCATCAGGTGCGCTTTATTGATACCAATGAATACGGCATAAAGGGCGCATATCTGTTTTTAGGCTTTATCAGCGGCCTGATCGCTTCCAATTTTGACCTGGAAAAAATTTATGTCGATGGATTTTTAAAGCATATGGATCGTCCCATTGAAGAGCTGGAGGATCTCTTCATTCGCCTCAAACCCCTCTGTGAAATGCACCGGGTGGAGCTGATCCTTTCGGTAAGTGCGGATAAGGACGAGATTCCGGCGTTTATGCAGGAATTTTTAGCAGATTAAGGAAAGACTATGAAATATACTTCCACCAGGGATTCGTCCCTATCGTTTTCAGCGGCAAAATGCTTTGTACAGGGCATTTCGGCCGAAGGGGGACTGTTTGTTCCCGAAGCGTTTCCGGAATTCAGCTTGCAGGACATTTCCGCCATGGCGGAAATGTCCTACTCGCAAAGAGCGTATGCGGTGCTGTCCCGCTATTTAACGGATTTTTCTAAAGAAGAGCTGAAGGCCTGCATCCGCGGAGCCTACGAAGGCAGATTTGATACCCCCGCCGTGGCGCCGCTGCACCGGATAGACGGGCGTACCGCCGTGCTGGAGCTGTTCCACGGTCCTACGCTGGCCTTTAAGGATATAGCGCTGCAGATTCTGCCGCATTTTTTAAAGTACGCTAAAGGCAAGGAGGGCGAGACCTGCGATATCCTGATTCTTGTGGCCACCTCCGGCGATACGGGAAAGGCCGCGCTTGAGGGCTTCTGCGATGTGGACGGCATGCGCATTGCGGTGTTCTTCCCCAACGAGGGCGTCAGCCATATGCAGCAGCTGCAGATGACCACGCAGGAGGGCGGCAACGTGCTGGTATGCGCGGTAAACGGCAATTTTGATGACGCGCAGACCGGCGTAAAAAGAATTTTTGCCGATGCCGCAGTACGGGAGGGACTGCTGCACAACGGTGTAAAGCTCTCCAGCGCCAACTCCATCAACTGGGGACGGCTTGTGCCGCAGATCGTCTATTATTTCAGCGCCTATGCCGATTGGCTGAAGGAGGGCCGCATCCGGCCGGGCGAGAAGATCAACTTTGTGGTTCCCACGGGCAATTTCGGGGATATTCTGGCCGGCTACTATGCCATGCGCATGGGACTGCCGGTACATAAGCTGATTTGCGCCTCCAATAAGAACAACGTGCTTACCGACTTTTTTGCCGGCGGCACCTATAACGCCAACCGCGCGTTTTATAAAACCATGTCGCCCTCAATGGATATTCTGATCTCCAGCAATCTGGAACGGCTGCTGTTCGAGCTCTCTGGCCGGGATGATAAGGCCGTTCGCGCCATGATGGACCGGCTGAAGCAGTCGGGCGAGTATTCGATTTCCGCGCAGATGCAGGAGGCGTTGAAACAAAATTTTACCGCCGGCTGTGCCGACGAAGAGGAAACGCAGGCGGCTATTTCGCGGCTGTGGAAGGAAAAGAATTACTGTATCGACACGCATACGGCCGTGGCGGTCAGCGTATATGAAAAGTATAAGAAGACCTCCGGCGACGATACGCCCACGGTCATCCTTTCCACTGCCAGCCCGTATAAATTTCCCCGCGCGGTGCTTTCTGCCGTTTCCGGCAGCGCGCCGGAGGATGACTTTGAGGCGGCCGCGGCCCTGGAAGCCATGGGAGTTCCCATGCCGGCGCAGATCGCTGGACTGAAACAGAAGCCGGTGCTGCACCGCGGCGTCTGCGCGAAAGATGCCATGGCGGCGGAAATTTTCAAAATAGGAGACAAAAGATGACGGACGATAAAAAGACCATTTTTTCCGGCATACAGCCCTCGGGCTGTGTGACCATCGGCAATTATCTGGGCGCGCTGCGCTCATGGAAGCAGCTGCAGGAGGACTATCACTGCTATTACTGCGTGGTGGACCTTCATGCCGTTACCGTGCGGCAGGAGCCGGCGGAGCTGAGACGGCGCTGTATTGAGCTGTATGCCGAATATATCGCCTGCGGCCTTGACCCGGAGAAAAACGTGATGTTTTTCCAGTCCCATGTGCCGGCGCACAGTGAGCTTTCCTGGCTGCTGACCTGCAATTCCTATATGGGCGAGATGAGCCGGATGACGCAGTTTAAGGAAAAAAGCAAAAGGGCAGGCGCCAATGTGGGCCTGGGACTTTTGTGCTATCCGGTGCTGATGGCGGCGGATATTCTGCTGTATAACGCCGATTTGGTGCCCGTGGGAGAGGATCAGAAGCAGCACCTGGAGCTGGCCAGGGATCTGGCGGTCCGCTTCAACAGCGCCTACAGCGATACGTTCACCGTGCCGGAGGGATACATTCCAAAAAACGGCGCGCGGATTATGAGCCTGACCGATCCTACCAGTAAAATGAGCAAGAGCGCCGAAAATCCCAACGCGTTTGTTTCCATTCTGGACGCGCCGGAGACGGTGATGAAAAAATTCGCCCGCGCGGTTACGGATTCGGACAATAGCATTGTGCACGATTCGGCCAACAAGCCGGGCGTGACGAATCTGCTGGAAATTTACGCCGCCTGTACGGGGCAGGAGATTGCGGCCGCAGAGCAGGCCTTTGCGGGAAAGGGCTACGGCGAGTTTAAAAAAGCCGTGGGCGAGGCTGTAATAGAAACCCTGAGGCCCATACAGGAAAACTTTAAGCGCATTATGGATGATAAAGCCTATATTGAAAAATGCTATACCGAGGGCGCGCGTCAGGCCGCATATACGGCCGGTAAAACGCTGGCTAAGGTACAGCGCAAGATGGGCCTTGCCCCTAAAAAACTGTAAACGGAAGCCGCGGGAGTCCCCTTGCGGCTTATTTTGTGCCGAAAAGGAGTTTTAAATGATGAATAAAAGATGGATGAGCCTTTTTTTAAGCGTTCTTGTATGCACCGGCTGTACTGCGGCGCCGCCGATTTCCTCTGGAGATGCGCCGCCCTTTGACGTTACCGCACCTTTTTCGCAGAGCGAGGAGCTGGTTCTCCCGGCTCTTTACGGCGAAGGCATGGTTCTGCAGCGGGGGCGGGTAAAAATTACGGGAAAAACGCAGGATACGGACATTGCGGTTATCCTGAATGAAAAGGTGTACTGGGGCCGTTGTGAAAACGGAAGCTTTTGCATTGAAATTCCCGATGCCGTTTCCGGCGGGCCGTATAGCTTGACGGTACGTACTCGGAATTTCGGAAAACGGTTTGAACAGGTGTATATAGGAGATGTGTTCCTGTTGGGCGGCCAGTCAAATATGAGCCTGACGCTGGGCAGCTGCGATCAAACGCTTCCGGTAAAATACATCAATGAGAATATTCACTTTTTTACCGTGGATAAGCAGTTTGCCGATACGCCGCAGACGGAGGTATCGGGCGCCTGGAAAAAGGGAAACGCCGCGGCAAATATGGATTTTTCGGCCATCGGCGTGATTTTTGCCGATGCTATGCAGAAAAAAGAAAATGTGCCCGTGGGGGCGGTATGCGCCTCGCTGGGCGGAACGATGACCAGCACCTGGCTGCCTGAGCAGGAGGCCGGGGGAATTGAGGATATTCCCTATATCAACCCTGAAAAATATGCCAATACCAGCGAGCCGAGCAAGTGTTATAACGGCATGATCGCACCGCTGACGGATTATGTATTTAAAGGGGTGCTCTGGTATCAGGGGGAAAATCAAACGGAAAAGCATCAGGAGCTGCTTACGGGCGTCATTAATGGCTGGCGTCGGGTCTTTGACGATGCCTCGCTGCCGTTTTTGATTATTGAGCTGCCCGGATATGAGGTCAGCGAGGAGCCAACCCGCTGGGCGCAGGTGCGGCAGGCACAGCAGCAAACAGCGGAGGCGCTTGAAAACGTATGGCTGTGCTGTACCATTGATACCGGCGACCGGACGGATATCCATCCTCTGGATAAGGAGACGGTGGCGCTGCGCTGCGCGCTTGTGGGGCGGAATGCCTTTTACGGGGAAAATCTTTATACCGGCCCTGTGATTACCAATTGCACAAGGGAGAACGACGCGATTGTCTTAAGCGTTGCTTCCGAAGGCGGGCTGACTGTTCGGGGGACGTTGGAGGGGTGCTTTGAAATTCGTACAAAAGGAGCGACTAAGGGGTTCGTTCCCGCCCGGGCGGTGATCGAGGGAGATACTATTGTTGTTTCGGGGATTGAAGATCCGGTGCAGGTGCGCTATTGCTTTACAAGCTTTCCCCGCCCCGCGATATTTGACGGCTGCGGACTACCCCTTGACCAGTATGTCTCCCCTGTGCTTGGATGAGCTTGGATAAACGGAAAATACAAACAGCAGCGGCTACTCCGCTGCTGTCAGTATTTTTGTTCGGCACAGCGAAAGAGTGATCGTCTCCTTTGTCTTTTTCATGGTGCGCTGCGTCCCCTTTCGGGAATTTTTGTTTTTTACAGCAGCGTCTGGCCGTTGATCTCCAGCCGGAATTTTAAGCCCAGCTTTTCGGCGGCCTTGCGGCAGAGGATCATGCGGCCCAAAAAGATTTCAAAGTAGTCCATAATACTGCTGTATCTGGTTTCAATTTCCAAATACAAGGTGATGGTCGTTTTATCCTCGCTGATTTTTAAGGAGGAATCCTTTACCGAAAAGTTGACGCGGTCATGGATGTCAAAGGTGGCGACATCCGCGTTGCGTACGCGGCTGCGGCGGACGTCGGATTTATCGGCCAGAATCAGGGCCGCGGAAACCTCGTCCACCGGCACGCCGGTGCCCTCGTCGTGATTGCCGATAGCGGTGATAATTGTGGCCACATCCTCGGCGTCCATATCCATGTGGTCCAGGATTCGGAAGGCCATGACCGCCCCGCTCTGGGAGTGCTCCACCCGGTTGACCAGATTGCCGATATCATGCAGATAGCCGGCAATTTTGGCCAGCTCCACCTCGTGGGGAGGGTAATTCAGCCGGGAGAGGATCTCCCCCGCGCAGACGGCCACCTTGGTCACGTGGGCGAAGCTGTGTTCGGTATAGCCCAGCGCCTGCAGGGAGCTGTCGGCCTTTTGAATATAGGTTTTTACGGCGGCATTGTTTTTGATGTCTTCAAAGCTTATCATAAAAAACTCCTGTCAGGGGCGGGGGATTTTATAGCCCACGCCGCGCACGGTTTCTATCAGGACTCCCGCGCTGCCTAATTTCTGGCGCAGGGTGCGGATGTGCACGTCCACGGTACGGTTCTCACCGTCAAAGGAATAGCCCCAAATACGGTTGAGAAGCTGGTCGCGCGTCAATACCAGGTTCTTTTTTTCCAAAAGCAGGCACAGCAGCTCGAATTCCTTTAAGGTAAGCGCGATCTCCTGTCCGTCCACCCTTACCATATGGGAAGAAGGGCACACGTACAGCGGCCCTACGGTGTATTCCTGCAGGTTCTGCGCCGGCGCGCTCCGGCGCAGCAGCGCCTTGACGCGGGCAACCATTTCCATCATGCCGAAGGGCTTGGGAATATAATCGTCGGCGCCCTTTTCAAAGCCTAAGACCTTGTCGTATTCCGAGCCCTTGGCCGTCAGCAGAATCACGGGCAGGTTCCTGCAGCCGGCGTCGGCGCGCAGCTTTTCCAAAATGGACAGGCCGTCCTCCTCGGGCAGCATGATATCCAGCATCACCAGCTCCGGCGGCTGCTTTTTCATCTCCGCCCAGAACAGGGAGGGCGCCGCAAAGCCGGCGGCCGGAATCCCCGTGGAGGAAAGCGTGTAGACCACCAGCTCCCGTATATTATTATCGTCTTCTACAATATAAACCATACGCCCTCCTGTTATTTTTCTGAAAGCATTGCGTCCTTCAGCTGCTTCAGCGCGTCCATTCCGGCTATAATCTGCTCGTCGGTGGGGGTGGAATAGTTTACGCGGAAATTCCGGCAGGGCTTCTGCGGATCGGTCAGAAAGGCGCTGCCGGGCACGACGGCCACGCTGTACTGGCCGATGGCGCGCGAGCAGAATTCCTGCATATCAATTTTTTCCGGAAGCGCACACCATAAAAACAGCCCGCCGGTCACCCTGCTGCAGGTGATCTCCGGCAGCAGGCACTCCTCGGCTTTCTGCCTGCACAGCGCGGCCTTTGCTTTATACAGCGCCCGCAGCCGCTCCAGATGCGCGGCAAAATCGTAATCGGTCATAAAATGATAGGCGATCATCTGCGCCAGAATGTTGGAATGGACGTCCTGTGTCTGCTTGATGGCGGTGAATTTGGCAATCAGCGGCCGGGGCGCAAGGCAGAAGCCCACGCGCAGGCCGGGGGAGAGGACCTTGGAGAACGAGCCGGCGTATAAAACGATGCCGTCGGTATCCATACTCTTTATCGGGGGCAGGCCTTCGCCGGTAAAATAAAGATCGCCGTAGGGGTTGTCCTCTAAAATCAGAAAGCCGTATTTTTTTGCCAGCGCATAGATGGCGCGGCGCTTTTCCAGGCTGGTGGTAATGCCGGTGGGATTCTGGAAATTGGGTATGATATATAACAGCTTTACGTTTTTATTGGTTTTTGCGGCCTCCTCCAGCGCGGAAAGATTCAGTCCGTCCTCTTCCATGGGAATTCCCGCCAATCTGGCGCCGGAGAGCTTGAGGGCGTTGACGGAGCCTACAAAGCTGGGTTCCTCGCATAAAATCGTATCGCCCGCGCCGCAGAGCGCCGTTGCCGCCAGACTCATCGCCTGCTGGGCGCCGGCGGTAATTAAGATATCGTCGGCTTCCTTTCCGGCTCCGTGGTTGGCCTGCATGTAGGCCTTCAGGGCTTCCCGCAGGGGCGTATAGCCCTCGGTAACCGAATACTGCAGTGCCGCGATCGGTTCTTCTTCAAAAATTTTTTGGGTAATCTGCGCCACCTCCCGGGAGGGAAAGGCCTCCGGCGAGGGATTGCCCGCCGAAAAGGGAATGATGCCCGGGGCGGCGCTCATTTTCAAAATTTCACGGATCGCCGAGGGCTTCAGCGCCCGGGCGTTATCGGAAAAGGAATACTCCATAAAAGGCCTCCGTTTGAAAGAAATTTTTCTGTATGTATTCTATCACAAAATCCGGCAAAGCACAACGTTCCTTTTTTTAATAGAAAAGTGAGAGTTTTTTTCTTTTGCGCTGTTAAAGGGATGAACGGGAGAAAAGGAGAGAAGCAGAATGGATTACGGTGCCAGTAGCTACCGCCGTTTCCTTGCAGGCGACGACAGCGGCCTTGCCGAAGTAATTCGGCTTTATAAGGACGGTTTGATGTTCTATATCAACGGTTATGTCAACAATCTCAGCACGGCGCAGGAGCTGACCGAGGATGTGTTTTTTTTACTGGCGGTGAAAAAGCCGCGCTTTCGGGAGGAGGCCCTGTTTAAAACCTGGCTGTATACCATCGGGCGGAATCTGGCCCTCAACAGGCTGAAAAAGCTTTCGCGGCACAGGGAATACAGCCTGGAGGATTTTGCGTGCTCCGCCGCCGATAAAGAGCTGCTGGAGATCCGGTGCCTGAAAAATGAGCGCAACGCCTGCCTGTACCGGGCGATGGCACAGCTGAAGCCGGAATACCGGGAGGTTTTGCATCTGCTGTTCTTTGAGGGCATGAAAAACGCCGAGGCCGCAAGGGTGATGAAAAAGAACAGACGGCAGATTGAAAATCTCGTCTACCGGGCAAAGCGCTCCTTAAAAGCCCGTTTAGAAAAGGAGGATTTTGATGTTGAAGGATTGTAATGAAATGACCCGCGATGTTTTAGCCCGCCGGGAGGCCTATAAGAAAAAAAGACGCCGCTTGTGTTTCGCCGCCGGGACGGCGGCCGCGGCTGTGCTCTGCTGCGCAGCAGTGGCTGCGCTTGCGCCGGGGCAGCCGGGACCAGAGCTGCACGTGATGGAAAGCGGCACGGCCGCTCCTTCTGCGACCACCTCGAACCCGCCGGAATATGAAATATCGCTTTTTGTCAACGAGCTTGACAAAAACGCCGCCGGCGCGCTGCGGGCGGATGCGGATATTCAGGTTTTGCCTCTGTCGGAGACGGAAACGATTCCGCAGCTGCAGTTTTTAAAAGAGCTGGCGCTGCCGGAAATGCTGACCGAGAGAACGGTCTCTGCCGTTTACGTGCGGTCCGACCGGGATATTGCGGAATATAACCGCCTGTATGAATATATCTGCCGGTTTTCCGACCAAAATTCGGAAAAAGAACTGTGCGTGGCGTTTTCTTCAAACGGAAAGCCGATCCGGGATTATCTCTTTGATGACGAGGGCGCCAGGGTTTCCCGTATCAACGGCGTGGAAATGACGGTTTTTCGGTATGAGGAGATCCTGTACACCGAGTTTACCGCCGGCGGACTGTTTTTTGACCTGGAGGCGCAGGGACTTTCCCAGGAGGAATTTGCACTTTGCGCGGCGGAGATTCTTCAGCAATTTTGCTGAAGAGGAAAGCCTTTTTCTAAGCTGCTTTGAAAGAATGCCGAGATCTCCTTACAAATGGCAAGACAAACAGCTGCTCTGCTGCCATCAATGGGCAGGCGCAGGAAATATTTCTTTGGCCGGTAAGGGAAACGGTGGAAAAGCATGATGTAACGGAAAAACTTAAAGAAGATCAGCTCATGGCATGGATTGGAAAGAGGATATTTAAAGCTGTACCAGAGAGTGCGTGAACAGCGAATTGATTTTTGCATAACACAAAAATGAAGCGAGGATATTTTTAACGATATCTTCGCTTTGCTTTTTTACTGAAAGAACTGACCGCCCTTTTTCGGAACAGAGATACTGACCGATATTTCGCCTCGGCGGGGCATTTTATGAGAAACCTGAAAATTTTTTGATTTGCCTATTGACAAAAGTTCGACAACGTACTATAATAAAAATACGATAAAGAACTATTGGAGATGGAGCGCGCCTTATGGATGCAAAAAGATTTTTTTATGATTTTGGAAAAGCAATTTACCATGTTGACGCAGTTTATGAGGATTTTGCAAAGGAAAGCGGTGTAACATCCCCGACTCTGCTTTGGATACTTTACGCTTTAAACGACGGCAGGGAGCATACGCAGCGGGAAATATGCGTGGATTGGGAGCTGCCTAAAAGCACGGTGAATACCGTGATGACAGAGTTAAAGAAAAACGAATATGTAGAGCTTATTCCCATCAGGGGAAAGCGCAGGGAAATGACCATTGTGCTGACGCAAAGCGGGAAGACGTATGCTGCCGCTCTGCTTGCGGGAATTTATAAAAAAGAGGCGGAAGTATTCAGGCAGTTGGATGCCGATGACCGGCAGATTATCTATCGGCTTGAAAAAATTGTTGCTCTCCTCAGAGAAAAGAAGGATTCGGAATGAAGGTGGTGGTGTTGCGGGGAAGTCTGCACAAAAACGGTTTTTCCAATCTACTTGCAGGGGAATTTGTCAGGAGCGCGGAAGAAGCGGGACATAGGGTACAGGTTCTGGATGCGGCGCATAGGAAGATGCATCCGTGTCTCGGCTGCGGTCATTGTGGAATGGATGGAGAATGTGTTGGATGATAACCGCATGATCCAGGGTACGCTGCTCGGCGCTGACACAGTGGTGTTCGTTACGCCGATTTATTATTTCGGAATGTCGGCACAGCTCAAAATGGTGATTACAGTTATACCGCGAAATTATCTGTGAAGCATTTGAACGCAGTGCTGATTACCGCCGCATGGGACGGGGACGATGATGGAACGCCCTATACGGCGGAGCATTATAAAAAGCTGTGCCGTTATATGAATTTTGAAAATTGCGGTATGGTTCTCGGTATGGGATGCCATCCAGGACAAGAAACTCGAAGCACATGAAAGAAGCATATAAACTCGGAAAAAAGATTTAAGGAGGATATACCAATGTCAAAGATTTTAGTTGCTTATTTTTCGGCAAGCGGAGAAACAGCCCGCCTTGCGAAAACGATTGCGGATATCACGGGCGGCGATCTTCACGAAATTATGCCCGCACAGCCTTATACCGCGGCTGATTTGAATTGGCAGGACAAGGACAGCCGTTCCAGCGTGGAAATGCAGAACCCCGCTTCCCGTCCGGCAATCGGAAACTCGGTGAAAAATATGGAAAATTATGATACCGTGTTTGTCGGCTTTCCGATTTGGTGGTATGTAGCGCCTGCCATTATAAATACCTTTCTTGAAGGCTATGATTTTTCCGGCAAAACAATCATCCCGTTTGCTACCTCCGGCGGCAGCGGCATGGGGAAAACGGATGCGCTTCTTCAAAAGTGCTGCTCCCATGATGCCCAGTGGAGGCCCGGCAAACGCATGAGCAGCCGTGAAAGCGCCGCGTCCGTAAAGAAATGGATTGATAGTCTGAATTTTTAAGGAAAGAGGTATGAAAGGATGAAAAGATTTATTCCGCTGTTTTTAGCAATGATTATGGTATTTTCTGCCTGTGCAGGAGAAAATTCTTCAAATTCAGGTAGTACGCCAAACAACGCGCAGAACGAGCAGCAAAGCATTTCCGGTACGGAGGACTCAAGCAGCACTGCCAACCTGCAGCCGGCAAGCAGCGAACCGGAAGCTTTTGCCGGGACAAATACCGAGCCGCCCGGACAAAGCACTAAAATACTCGTTGCTTATTTTTCGGCAACCGGCACCACGAAACAGATTGCAGAACACGCAGCAAATGCGATGGGCGCCGATCTTTATGAGATCACTCCCGCACAGCCCTATACATCGGAGGATTTGAACTACAATGACAAAAATAGCCGTTCCACAAAAGAGATGGACGATCCCTCCTGCCGCCCTCAGATCAGCGGCGGTGTAGAAAACATGGCAGATTATGATATCGTTTTTATCGGCTATCCCATTTGGTGGGGTGAAGCGCCGAGAATCGTATCTACTTTTGTGGAAAGCTATGACTTTTCCGGTAAGACGGTTGTAACGTTTTCTACCTCCGGCGGCAGCGGACACAATGACCGCAGCATTAAGAACCTTGCAGGCAGTGCAAACTGGATCACCGGCACAAGAATCAGAAATAATGCTTTACGTTCCGATGTTGTAAATTGGATTAACGGTCTTAACCTTAACATAACAGCAGAATAAGAAAAAAGGTGCGCGGGTGAATAAGAATATTTCGGTTAAAAAAGCAATGAAATACATCGTGGATATTGTCATGCTCCTTCTGCTTCCCGCACTGATGGCGGAAATGCTGATGGGGCAGGAAATCCACGAGTGGATAGGCGTGATCAGCTTTATCGCTTTTGCTGCGCATCATATTTTGAATTACCGCTGGTGGGCGGCGCTCTTTCAGGGAAACTATACCCCTGTGCGGTGCCTTGTTACCGCAGTCAATTTGCTGCTTCTTGCAGATATTTTTGCGCTGATAACAAGCGGCGTTATGATAAGTGGCTTTGTATTGGAATGGCTGCACATATCTGGCGGAATGTTGATTGCAAGAAAACTGCACTTGTCAGCTTCCTACTGGGGTTTGATTCTGATGTCGGCGCACATTGGGTTTCACGCCTGTGCAGGGGCGGCCCCCCTTAAAGAGAAGAAAGCCAGCATCGCATGGATAACGCGGACTTTAGCGATTGTTGTCTCCATATATGGCATTTATGCTTTTTTCTCGCAGAAGATTTCAAACTATCTGTTCTTTCAAACGCACTTTGTTTTTTACGATGAAGCAAAGCCGGCCCTTGTATTTATAAGCGAAACGGTTGCGCTGATCGTGCTGTTTGCGACTGTATTCTACTACCTGCGGAAACTGCTTGCGAAGATCAACTGCAAGGAAAGCACACAAAAGCTGTTCAAGTGGCTTGCGTTTCTGCTGCCGCTTTCTATCTGCCTGACGGTTGCCTTGAGCATCGGTATCGGCAGTACCTCTGCTCCGTTGTAGGGGACTGTTCCTGCCGGTTCGGGCACAGAGCTTTCTTCAAGCAAAGCTGAAACGATATCTAATGATTCGGTTCTTTTGCCGAAATATGTAGTGATAAAAGGTGGGCAGTCGTGAGGGCGAGATATGGCGTATGGAGGTTGAAGCACCGTACGGCGTAACTATTGTTTTACATCAGTCCTTATAAAACGATGCAAAAGAGAATGGAATTATGGAAATATCCGGGTTCTCCGGTGACGACCTCCCGCGGGTCCTCGTGGCTTGACGCGGTTTTTTCCGCAAGGCAAGAGTGAGAAGGCAGCTGCGGCACCCCTCTACACAATCCATGGAAATAATGTGAAATGGAACAGAAGCGCTGCCGGCCGCCGTCTTTCCATGGAAGCGGAGCGGACGCCTGCTGCGCGGAGAATCCCAACCCTCGCCCGGTGCAGCTGTGCCTTGGGGCATTATTTTGGGGCTCATCTGTTAGGTTGAAGCGCGAAAATAAGCTTTCCTTTTGAGATGCCAGGGGGAGGACTTTGACAAAGAAGCGAGAGAATAAAATTCTATAGAAAATTTTCGTTTTTTCACAAATTTGGCCGCGCCGTTTACAGCGCGGTTTTATTATGCTATCATACGCTGCAAAAGGGAGCGAAATTTGCGGCGTTTATAAAAAAGAATACAGCAAATTTTATCTGTCTCCAGATTCGCCGTATATCGTGGAAATTTCCCCGATAAAAAAGAAAGATCCCTGGGGTTTTTGATAAAAGGTCTGCTTTTAGGATAAAAGGAAGAACATTAAAGGACAGAATACTCCTTTTAAATGTAAAACATTTCCATTTGCTTGCGGATTCGTATTGACAGGCGTTTGATTCCGGCTATAATATAACTATAGAAATTTTGACCGCAGCAAAGGAGCAACTGAATGAAATTACTGATACTTACCTGCAATACGGGGCAGGGGCATAACTCCACCGCAGGCTCGATATCGGAAAAATTTATAAACAGCGGCTGCGAATGCACCGCGGCGGATTCCCTTGCGTTTTTATCCCAGAAAATGTCCCGGTTTATCAGCTCCTGGCACACAAGGATCTATCGCCATGCGCCCATCCTTTTTGACCAGGGCTATGAATATGCCGAAAAACATCCTTCGGTGTTTGCCGATGAATCCATGGCCTATAATTTTTTCGGCCATGGCGTCAACAAGCTCAACCGCTATATGGAAGAGGGCGGCTATGACGGCGTTTTGTGCGTACATCCGTTTTCTGCCATTATGCTTACCGAAACTCTGCGCCGCTTTCCCAAAGCAGTGAAAACGGGGCTTGTGGCTACCGACTATACCTGCAGTCCCAGCGTGGCGGACAGCCGGATGGATTTTTACTTTATCCCGCATGCATCGCTTACGCAGGAATTTATTTCCTGCGGTGTACCGGCGGAAAAGATTGTTGCCAGCGGAATCCCTGTAAAGCAGGCGTTTTTTGCGCGTGAAAGCAAGGCCGATGCCAAGCGGGCGTTTGGCCTTGCGCCCGATGCGCGCCATGTGCTGCTGATGTGCGGCAGCATGGGCTGCGGGCCGATTGAGGAGCTGGCGCTGGAGGTGAGCGGCCGGCTGCCCGCAGGGGCGGTGCTTACCGTGGCCTGCGGCACGAACGAGCGCCTGAAGAAAAAGCTGGAAAAGGCGGAACGGGCAAATCTGCGCGTGCTGGGATATACCGATCAGATCTCCCGGCTGATGGACAGCGCCGACCTGTATATGACCAAGCCCGGCGGACTGAGCGTGACCGAGGCCGCCGTAAAACGGCTGCCGATGCTGTTTGTGGATGCGGTTTCCGGCTGCGAAAGCTATAACAAGAGCTTCTTTCTTTCCCGGCATATGGCCGCGGCAGTGGATTCTCCCGACCGGCTGGCACAGGAATGCGTCAGGCTGCTGTCGGACCGCGAGGCTCTGGCGGCGCAGGCAGAGGCAATGGAAGCCGAATTCCGTACAAATCCGGCCGACAGTATCTTTCAGACCTTTTCTTCTTGAATTCCGCGGCGGAAAAAACGGCTTGTCAAAATTACATAGGATAAGGAAAACCGGAATAATCCGGTTTTTTGTTTTTATGCAAAACCTATAAAAGACGGAAATCAGTGTAAAAAATCTTTGCCTAAAAATGTCTTTTCATATATAATAATATAATATATATTCGTTAATAAGCGGCCTTTGGCGCTTTGTGCCGGCCGGGGAGGAAAAACGTGCAGCTGCGCAGAATCGAACGCTTTGAAAACACTTCCGGAGCGGAATACATACAAAAAATAAATACCTTGCTGAAGCAAACGCCGCGCACCTATTTTGTGGAAACCTACGGCTGCCAAATGAACGTGCGGGATTCCCAAACGCTGGCGGGGCTGTTGGAGCGCATGGGCTACACGCCCGCCCAAAAGAGGGAGGAAGCCGACGCGGTTATCTTCAACACCTGCTGCGTGCGCGAGGGCGCCGAGGAGCGGTTGCTGGGGAATTTGGGCGTTTTAAAGCCTTTAAAGCAGCAAAGGCCGGATATGCTTATCATGGTATGCGGCTGCATGATGCAGGAGCCGGGCATGGCCGAATCCATCCGCCGCCGGTTCCGGTTTGTGGACGTCGTTTTCGGCACCCATAACACCCACTGCCTGCCGGAGCTGATGTATAAGGCCTTAACACAGCGCACGCCGGCCTATCAGCTGTGGGAAAAAGAACAGGGCATTGTGGAGGATATGCCCGTGCGGCGCGAGAACTCGGCCTCGGCGTGGGTTAACATTATGTACGGGTGCAACAACTTCTGCTCCTACTGCATCGTACCCTATGTGCGCGGCCGGGAGCGTTCCCGCCAAAGCGGGGATATTCTCCGCGAGGCACGCGCGCTGGCCGAGCAGGGCGTTAAGGAAATTACCCTTTTGGGGCAAAACGTCAATTCCTACGGCAAGGAGAGCGATGAAATCTCCTTTCCGGCTCTGCTGAAAAAATTAGATGAAATCGACGGCCTGGAGCGCATCCGTTTTATGACCAGCCACCCGAAGGATCTTTCGGATGAACTGATTGAAACAATGGCTTCCGGCCGGCACATCTGCCGCTATATTCATCTGCCCGTGCAGTCCGGGTCAAACCGAATCCTTTCCTTAATGAACCGGCGCTACAGCCGCGAGGATTATTTTACTCTAATCGAAAAACTGCGGCGTGCCATGCCGGATATTGCGGTCTCCACCGATATTATCGTCGGCTTTCCCACCGAAACGGAACAGGATTTTGAAGATACCTTGGATTTATACAAGCGCGTAGGCTTTCACTCGGCTTTTACGTTTATCTATTCCAAACGCGCCGGCACGCCGGCGGCCGAAATGGCGGGGCAGGTATATGAGCGCGACGCCAAAGCGCGCATCGCAAAGCTGATTGCGCTTGCCGAAGAATGTACGCTGGCGGCCAACCAAAAATATGTAGGCAAAAGCTATCCTGTTTTGGTAGAGGGCGTTTCCAGGCGCGATAAGCAAATGGTTTCCGGCCGTACCGAATGCGGCCGGATGGTCAGCTTTCCCGGCTCAAAGGAGCTGATAGGCAAAATTGTACCGGTAAAAATTGTGGAGGCCAAACTCAACACGCTTTTAGGCAAGATGGAGGAATAAAAGATGCCCCTTTCACCGATGATGCAGCGCTATATCGTGCTGAAGGAAAAATATAAGGACTGCCTTGTGTTCTACCGGCTGGGCGATTTTTACGAGATGTTTTTCGACGACGCGCTGACGGCGTCCAAAGAGCTGCAGCTCACCCTTACCGGGCGCGACTGCGGCCTGGAGGAAAAAGCGCCCATGTGCGGCGTGCCGCACCACAGCGTAAACAATTACATCAACAAACTGCTGGAAAAAAACTATAAGGTAGCCATCTGTGAACAGCTGACCGACCCCAAGGAATCCAAAGGGCTGGTGGAGCGGGACGTCATACGCGTAATTACCCCCGGCACGGTGATTGAGGACGCGATGCTGGAGGGGAAGAACAACAACTTTTTGGCCGCGGCCGTATGGCGGGAGAACCGCTGTGGCATCGCCTGGGCCGACGTTTCCACCGGCGAATTCAATTTAACCGAGGTTTTGTGCCAAAACGATTTGGACGCCGTGTGCGACAAGCTGTTTGAAATTTCGCCCAACGAAATTATCGTGGACGCCGGCTTTATGCAGGCGGCGCAAAAGATGCCGGAATATATTAAAAAACAGTTCAAGCCCTTTATGGAAGTACCCGGCCTGTTTGAGGCGGAGGCGGATATCGCCAAGCTGAACCGCCGCTTTCCCCAGGCCAAAAGCTTTAAAAAATACCCCTGCGCGGTACAGGCCGCCGCAGGGCTGTGGAGCTATTTAGGTTCCACCCAAAAGAATACGCTGGCGCATATGACGCAGCTTTCGTTTATTGCCGGCAAGGAATATTTGCAGCTGGACGCCGCGGCCCTGCGCAATTTGGAAATTTTTAAATCCATGGGTGGGCACGGCACGCGCGGCACGCTGCTGTGGCTTTTAGATAAAACCGAAACGGCCATGGGCGGAAGAAAGCTGAAAGCCTGGCTGGAGAGGCCTTTGCGCAAAAAAGAGGAGATTGACCGCCGGCTGGACGCGGTGGAGGAGCTGGCGCAGAATTACATTCTGCGGGAGGACCTTAAGCCCCAGCTGGGCGCCATCGGGGATATTGAGCGCATCTGCACCCGGGTTTCCTACGGCACGGTAAACGCGCGGGAGACCTCGGCCATGCGCCGTTCCTTAAAAGTTCTGCCGGATATCCAAAAAGCGCTGCTTGCCTGCCAAAGCGCCCTGCTGCGGGAGTGCGGCCAAAACATCGACGGCTTAGAGGATATCTTTGCGCTTTTAGAAGCCGCCATTGCCGAGGACCCGGCCGAGAGCGTAAAAGAGGGCGGCATCATCCGCGACGGCTATTCCGCCCAGCTGGACGAGTACCGCGACGCGGTAAAGAACGGCCAAAGCTGGATTTTGCAGCTGGAGGCCAAAGAGCGCGAGGAGACCGGCATTAAAACCTTAAAAATAAAGTTCAACAAAGTTTTTGGATATTCCATTGAGGTAACCAACAGCTTTCTGGATAAGGTTCCCTACAGCTATGTGCGCAAGCAGACGCTGACCGGCGGCGAGCGCTTTATTACGCCTGAGCTGAAGGCCGTGGAGGAAAAGATTTTAGGCAGCGAGGAAAAGGCAATCCGGCTGGAATACGAGATCTTCTGCCAGGTACGGGAGGAGCTTTTAAAGGCGCTTCCGCGCCTGAAGCAGACGGCGGCGGCCATCGCCGCGGCGGACTGCCTTTGCTCCCTGGCGGCAGTGGCGGCGGACTTTTCCTATACGCGGCCGGCGATAACGACCGACGGGGCCATTCATATCACGCAGGGGCGGCACCCGGTTATCGAAGCGATGATGAACGACGCCTCCTTTGTGCCCAACGATACGCTTTTGGATACCGAGGAAAACCGCTTTATGGTCATCACCGGTCCCAACATGGCCGGCAAAAGCACGTATATGCGGCAGGTGGCGCTGATTACGCTGATGGCGCACATCGGCAGCTTTGTACCCGCGGCGCAGGCGGAAATTTCCGTATGCGACCGCATCTTTACCCGGGTGGGCGCCTCGGACGATTTAGCCGCGGGGCAGAGCACCTTTATGCTGGAGATGAACGAGGTGGCGGGCATTTTAAAGAACGCCACAAAGGACAGCCTGATTATTTTAGATGAAATCGGCCGGGGCACCAGCACCTTTGACGGGCTTTCCATTGCCTGGGCCGTGACCGAATATATTGCCCAAAAGAAAAACATCGGCGCCAAAACACTGTTTGCCACGCATTACCATGAATTAAGCGAATTAGAGGGTCGGCTGGACGGCATAAAAAACTACTGCATCACCGTAAAGGAACACGGGGACGACGTTATTTTTCTGCGCAAAATTCTGCGCGGCAGCGCGGATAAAAGCTTCGGCATCGCCGTGGCGCATTTGGCCGGCATTCCCAGGCCCGTGTTAGAGCGCGCAAAGGAAATTTTGGCGACCTTGGAGGAAGCGGACATCAGCAAAAGCGGCGTAGTTTTAACCGGCGGCAAAACAAAGCCCCAAAAAGCCGAGCAGACGCTGATGTTTGTAAGCGGCAATACGCAGGAGATTATACAGGAGCTCAAGGCGGTGGATATCAACACGCTTACGCCGATTTCGGCGCTGAATATCCTGTGCGAACTCCGCGAAAAAGCAAAGAGGGAAAATGAATGAAAATAAAATTGCTTGACGCCTCCGTTGCCAACAAAATCGCCGCGGGCGAGGTAGTGGAGCGGCCGGCTTCCATTGTAAAGGAGCTGGTGGAAAACAGCATAGACGCCGGCGCCAGCAGCGTAACGGTGGAAATCCGCGGCGGCGGGAGCGAGCTGATCCGCATTTCCGATAACGGCTGCGGCATGGAAGAGGAAGACGTAAAACAGGCCTTTCTGCGCCACGCCACCAGCAAAATCTCCCGCGCGGAGGATTTAAACGATATTAACACCTTAGGCTTCCGCGGCGAGGCGCTGGCCAGCATCGCGGCCGTCTCCCGCGTGCGCCTGGTAACACG
Source organism: uncultured bacterium (assembly GCA_905214315.1). Classification (GTDB taxonomy): domain Bacteria; phylum Bacillota; class Clostridia; order Christensenellales; family QALW01; genus UMGS1322. The sequence goes on from CAJMLN010000004.1 coordinate 35,044, forward strand.
AACCGCCGACGCGCAGGAGGGAACGGAAATTGAGCTGGAGGGCGGAAAAATACAAAAGTTCTGCGCCGCCGGCTGCCCGGAGGGGACGGGCATATGGGTAAAGGAGCTGTTCTTTAACACTCCCGCCCGCCGGAAATTTTTAAAAAAGCCCTCGCAGGAGGCCTCCTACATCGGCGAGGCGATGACGCGCCTTGCCCTTTCCAACCCCGGTATTTCCATGCGCTTTATCAGCGAAGGCAAAACGCTTTTGCACACCCCCGGCGACGGGAATCTGCTCTCCGCGATCCGTGCAATCTACGGCGCGGAGGTCTCCGGCAATATGCTTCCGGTAGACTATGAAGCCAACCATATCCGCTTGACCGGATATTTAGGCAACCGCGAGCTGCAGAAGAACAACCGCAGCTGGCAGCTGCTGTTTGTAAACGGCCGCTGGATTAAGAACCAGCTGGTTTCCCAGGCGGCGCAGGACGCCTATGCCGGAAGACTGAATATCGGCAAATTCCCGTTTTTTATTTTGAAAATGGAGCTTTCGGGGAATTTGGTGGATGTAAACGTGCATCCCAATAAGCAGGAGGTGCGCTTTGCCGACGGCCTGCCGGTTTATGAAACCGTGAACAGGGCCGTTTACGATGCTCTGCGGGTCCATCAGGAGGTCCCGGGGCTGTTCCGGGATCGTTTGCCGCAGATTTCAGGCACAGCGGGGATTATAGAGGTGGAAACCGTCGGCCAGGAAACGCCCGCATTTATCGAGGGCGCCGGGAAGACGCAGCCGGCCGGTATGCCGGCGGAGCCTGTTGTTTTGGAAAAGGGAAATATGGCTGTACCTGCGTATCCCGCCTCTGCACCGGAGCCTTCTGCACCGCAGCCTGCGAAGGAAGCGGCGCCTGAAAATTCTTTTTTACAGCCGCCGGAGCAGGAAAAACAGCGTGTGGCCCAGGAGGTAAAAAAGTTTGCCGAATTTATTGCCCAAAGCGCGCCGGAGGTGGCCGAAACCGGGTTTTCGCCGGTGGAGCTCTTTCAGCGTTCTCCGCAGCCTGCGGCTATGCAGCAGGAGCTTGCGCTTTCGTATCAGCCGCAGTATAAGGTAACGGGTATTCTGTTTGATACGTATATTCTTTTAGAGGCCGGAGAGGATGTATATATCGTTGACCAGCATGCCGCGCATGAACGGCTGCTGTTTGAAAAATTTATGAAGCAGGCCGGGGAAAACGCGTCGGCCAGCCAGCTGATGCTGGCGCCGGCGGTTATTCAGGTATCTCCCGCGGAGCAGGCCATTTTGGAGGAAATGCTGCCCCAGCTGGAGGAGATCGGCTATGAAATTGAAGCCATAGGTCCCGGCGCCTTTGCCGTAAAAGCCGCGCCCGCGGCCCTGGGGACGGTGGATCCGGAGCGCTTTATTTCCGGTCTGCTGGATGAAAGTGCCTCGCTCAGGCAGCTAAAGAGCGCCGAGCTTAAGCGTTCGCGCCTGATACAGCTCTCCTGCAAAAGTGCGGTCAAGGGCGGCGATAAGCTTTCCGGAGAGGATATCGAAAAGCTGATGGAGCTGATCGTTCAGGAAAATATTCCGCTTTCCTGCCCCCACGGCCGGCCGATTTTAATTAAGCTTACAAAGCGCGAGCTGGAAGTGCGCTTTAAACGGATCCAATGAGCGTACTGATCCTTGCCGGGCCCACGGCCTCGGGAAAAACACGGCTGGGGGCGGAGCTGGCCGGGCGGCTTGGCGGCGAAATCATCTCCTGTGATTCCATGCAGATTTATCGGGATATTCCCATCTGCTCCGCTGCGCCTTCAAAAGAGGAGCGGCGGGGAATTCCCCATCATTTAATCGGCTTTCTGCCCTTTGACGCAAGGTTTACCGTGGTGGATTACCGCAGGGAAGCCCTGAAAAAGATACGGGAAATTCTTGCGCGGGGGAAACAGCCCATTCTGGTGGGCGGAACGGGACTGTATGTTCATTCCCTGCTGTATGAGGCGGACTTTGCCGGCGGGCAGGATGAGGCTCTGCGCCGCAGCCTGGAGGCGCTGACGGACGCCGAGCTGTATGCGCGCCTGCTGGAGGCGGATCGGAATACAAAAATTTCTCCTTCTGACCGCAAACGGATGCTCCGTGCGCTGGAGGTCTACGCACTGACCGGGAAAACCCCGCAGCAGGGAGAGTCCTGGCGGAAAAAGAGTTCGGAGTTTGCCTATAAGCTGTTTTGCATTTCGCCCCCCCGCGAAGCGCTTTACGAAAGAATCAACCGCCGGGTGGAGGAGATGCTGGAGGCCGGGATGGAAGAGGAAATCCGGCGGCTGCAGAGGCTGGGCGTAAACGAAACGCACCAGTGCTACAAGGCTATCGGCTGCCGGCAGCTGATAGAATATTTTGAAGGAAAGATTACGCGGGAGCAGGCGGTGGAAAAAATCAAGACCGAAAGCCGCCGGTACGCCAAGCGGCAGCTGACCTGGATGCGCGGCGAGGAGGCCGTGTGGCTGGAGGGAAAAGACCCGCTGAAGCAAATACTGGAGGAGCTATGAACGAAATACTGGCAGAAGAATACGGCGTTTCTGCGCCGCTTTTAAAAAAGGCGGCGGAGGCGGAGGAAAAGTGCGCCGGAGTTTTTCGGAAAATTGACGAGGTAAAGGAATACAACCAGCTGCGGGTGCTGCACGCGTTTATGGAGGAGCGGGTTTCGCCCTCGCACTTTGCGCCCAGCTACGGCTACGGCTACGACGACGCCGGAAGAGAAAAGCTGGAACAACTGTTCGCCCGCATTTTTAAGGCGGAGGCGGCACTGGTACGGCCGCACATTGCCTCCGGAACCCATGCGCTGTCTGTTGCCCTGCAGGGAATCGTGCGCCGGGGAGACCGCGTGGTTTCCGCCTCGGGCGCACCGTATGATACCTTGGAGAGCATCATCGGCCATAAAGCGCCCGTTGAGGGCTCTCTCTGCGACAGAGGCGCTTTTTATGAGGAACTGCCGCTGAGGGCGGACGGCAAAATGGATTTTGAAAACCTTGCGGCCTTTGCGCGCGGCGCGGCGGTCATCATGCTGCAGCGCTCCCGCGGATATCAGGACAGACCCAGCCTTACGATTGCGGATATCCGCCGGGCGGCGGATATCATTCGGCAGGCGGAACCGTCGGCCGTGATTTTTGTGGATAACTGCTACGGCGAATTTGTGGAGGACTGCGAGCCGCTGGAGGCCGGCGCGGATATCATGGTAGGCTCGCTGATTAAAAACGCCGGCGGCGGTCTGGCCCCCACCGGCGCGTATATTGCCGGCCGGGCGGATTTAATAGAGCGCGTTTCCTACCGGCTGACGGCGCCGGGCATCGGCAGCGAGGTGGGCAGCTATGCGGCGGGATATCTGCCGTTTTATCAGGGATTGTTTTTAGCGCCGCAAACGGTTTCCGAGGCGCTCAAGGGCGCGGTGTTCACCGCCGCCATGCTGGAGGAGTACGGCTACCGGCCTTCGCCAAAATGGAATGAAGCGCGGGGCTGCATCATACAATCGGTACAGCTGGGCAGCGCCGAAAAGGTCGTTGCGCTGTGCCGGCAGATTCAAAGAGTTTCCCCGGTGGATTCCTACGTAACGCCGGAGCCCTGGGCCATGCCGGGGTACAGCGACGAAGTGATTATGGCCGCGGGCACGTTTATCCAAGGGGCGTCCATTGAATTAAGCGGCGACGCGCCTATTCGCGAACCCTATATGTTTTATATGCAGGGCGGCATTGTGTATGCCCAGGTAAAGGCGGCAGTGCTGTGCGCCCTTGAAAAAATGAACGGAGGTCTTTAAAGGATGGAACAGCTTGGCGTAAAACCGTGTGATATTCTGATTCCCGCGCCGGGAGCAGATCTGTACGCTTATTCGGTGGTGGCATGCGACCAGTTTACCAGCGACGGGGCTTACTGGAAGGAGGCGGCGCGCATCGCGGGGGAAAAGCCCTCCGCGCTAAAGCTGATCTTTCCGGAGATTTATTTAGCCGGGGATAACCGCGCGCGAACCGAGGAGATTAATAAAACGATGCGGGAATATCTTTCCGCCGGTGTTTTTTGCGAAATAAAAAACGCCGTCTTTTATGTGGAACGGACGCTCTCCTTCGGCGGCGTGCGCCGGGGCATCGTACTGGCGGCCGATCTGGAGGCGTATGACTATGCGCCGGACTCCCATTCGCTGATTCGCGCCACTGAGGGAACCATTGAGGATCGCCTTCCGCCGCGGGTGCTGATACGGAAGGACGCGCCGATCGAGCTGCCCCATATCATGCTGCTGATCGACGATAAAAAGAATCAGGTGATCGCGCCGCTTTCACAGATGGAAAAAACGCCGGTTTACCAGACGGAGCTGATGCTCGGCGGCGGCAGCATCAAGGGCTGGTGCCTGGGCGAGGAGGCAAAGGCGCATGTGCTGAACAGCCTACCCCTGGCGGAATGCGGTACGGGCGGGAATGTGATTCGCTTTGCCGTGGGCGACGGCAACCATTCCCTGGCCACGGCTAAAAAATGCTGGGAAGAGCTGAAAAAAAGCCTGACGCCGGAGCAGCTTCAGAATCACCCCGCCCGGTACGCGCTGTGCGAGATTGTGAATCTGCATGAGGAATCCATGGTGTTCGAGCCGATTCACCGGGTGCTGTTTGATGTGGACGTGCCGGATTTCCTTCGGGCGCTTGCGGACATAGAAGGGGAATCGGACCAGAGCTGCCTTGTTTTGGCGGAAGGAAGCGAACGGCGTATCTGTCTGAAGCCGTCCCATACGCTTACCGTGGGTACGCTGCAGCGCTTTCTGGACGAATATCTGAAAGGCCATCCCGGGGTGCGCATCGACTATGTCCATGAGCCGGAGCAGGTAAAAAAGCTGGCAGGGGAAAAAAATACCGTGGGCATTTTATTGCCCGCCATTGCAAAGGAATCGCTCTTTCCGGCCGTGCAGGAGAACGGACCGCTTCCGCGCAAGACGTTCTCCATGGGCATGGGACAGGATAAACGCTACTATTTAGAGGCAAGAAAAATAAGATAGGGGATAAAGGACATGATAAAGGTAACAAAATTCGGCGGAAGCTCCCTGGCTGATGCGGCGCAGTTTCAGAAGGTGGCTGAAATTATTCAGGCCGATCCGGCCAGAAAGTACGTGGTGCCCTCGGCGCCGGGCAAGCGGTTTAAAAATGACGATAAGGTGACCGATCTTTTATATAAGAGCTACGCCCTTGCCAGCTCCGGGCAGGATACCGCCGAGGTGTTTGCGGAAATTACCCGCCGTTACACGGATATTAAAAACGAGCTGGCCCTTAAGACGGACGTGGAAGGGCTGATTTCCCGGATAAAAAACCGGGTGGACGGCGGCGCCGGCATCGCGTATACGGCCTCCCGGGGCGAATATTTAAACGGTATTCTTTTGGCGGAATATTTAGGCTTTGCGTTTATTGACGCGGCGGAGGTTATTTTGTTTGATTCCCGCGGCGTGCTGGATGCGGAGAAGACCAATACCATTATGAGCAAACGGCTTTTAAAGGAAAAGCAGGCCGTGATCCCCGGCTTTTACGGCTCCGGCCCCGACGGCAGCATCGTTACATTTTCCCGCGGCGGCTCGGATATTACCGGCTCGCTGGTAGCCCGCGCGGCTAAGGCGGATCTGTATGAAAACTGGACCGACGTTTCCGGCTTTATGGTTACCGATCCGCGGATTGTCCCCGAAACCCGCGTGATCCGCTACATTACCTATAAGGAGCTGCGCGAGCTTTCCTATATGGGCGCTTCGGTGCTGCATCAGGATGCGGTATTCCCGGTTTCCCAGAGCGGGATTCCGATCAATATCCGCAACACCAATGAGCCCGACGCACCGGGAACCATGATTGTGCATCAGCTGCCCAGGGAGCATCAGAGCGATACGGTTATTACCGGCATTGCCGGACATAAGGGCTACTGCGCCATTACCATCGAAAAGAATATGATGAACAGCGAGCTGGGCATCGGCCGCCGCTTTTTGGAGGTGTTTGAAAGAAACAACATCCTGTTTGAGCATCTTCCCAGCGGTGTGGATACGATGTCGGCCGTGCTCAACGCCAAGGCGATTGAGGGGAAACAGGAAAGCGTAATGGCCAGTATACAGGATGAAATTGAGCCGGATTCCATTGAGTTTATTCCCAACCTGGCACTTTTGGCCGTGGTAGGACACGGCATGGCCAGAAGCGCCGGCACCGCGGGTAAGATTTTTTCGGCCTTGGGAAAACAGAATATCAATATTCGCATTATCGATCAAGGCTCCAGTGAAATCAATATTATCATCGGCGTTGATGAACAGGATCTGGAAAAGAGTATCCGTACCATTTACGACGCCTTTGCCCGGGAAGAGCTTTTGTGAAACGGAAAAAAGCAATCTGCATCGCCTGTATTTTGCTTTCGGCAATCTTTACCGCGGGAGGAATTGCCGGAAGCATTTGGATAGAGAGAGAGATTCACTTTACCCCGGAATATGAAAGGATTGACCTCGCGCCGATTCTGGAAAAGGAAACGCTTTGCCCGGAGGATTATAAAACGCTGTTTTATCAAACGGGCCTGGGCAGGCGGGCGGTTGACCAGCTGCGGACGCAGGAGGATTTTACGGCGCAGATTACGGCGTTTCAGGAGGCGTTTTTCGGCGGAGCTTCAGCCGCCCGGTGTTACCGCGCGGGCATCAGCACGCGGATGGAGCATACGGTGGATGAGGACGGCAGAAATACGGCGGGCTTTTCTTTGGCGCCATATGAAGAGGGCTATGTGGTGGCCATGTTCTCCAGTCATTCCTTTGGCTGGCGGCACGGTCACGCGGGGCTTATCACCGGCAGCAATCGTGTGCTGGAGGCACCGATTTTAGGCGTTCCCGCCGGAGAATACCGCTTGAATACGTGGCGGGAATATCCCACGTTTGTCATGCTGCGGCTGAAAGATGCGTCGGAGGAGGAGCTGGAAAAAATAGCCGACGATGCACTGGAGAATCTGACGGGCGTTGACTACAGCCCGTTGGCGGGAGTTTTGCATAAATACAGCGGCCGGCGGCCAGCTACAACCCAGTGCGCACATCTGGTATGGCATGCGTTTTATACGGCCGGTTATGATATCGATTCTACCGGCGGCAATATCGTTACCGTTTGGGATCTGGTGAACAGCGAGCTGTTTGAGGTGGTGCAGATCTATGGACTGGATCCGGATCGCCTGTGGCGGGAATAAAAGCATGTGTATATAAAAAAGGACTTACGCTGCATACCGCATGATAGCCCGATGAAAAAATGCGCTTTGACGATGAGAAGAAATAGCGGTGGAAAGAAAAATACGTCGCCTCTTGAAGCCGGGGAACTTTTTGCCTTGCAAAAATCCGGAGGAAGAGATAAAACGAAGCGGTGCCGTTTTTCTTTTTCATTTAATATTTGGAGTAAAAGAAGGCAGTTACGATAAAACCCCTGTTCGATTTTGTAGTGAACAGGGGCTTTATTGTGTTTGTAAGATGTTTTTATGTTCCTGTTAAAAAGCGGTTGACAACCAGCTGCCTGAATTCCGGGGAAAGCGACGCAAAATAGGCTGTAAAACCGGTTACACGTACAACAAGGTCAGGATACTGCTCAGGATTTTTATGAGCTTGTAATAATTTTTCGCCGTCCAGAATATTGATATTAATCAGCGTGCCGCCTAACCGAAAATGAGTTTTGATCAGATCCAGTATCACCTGCACGCCGCCCTCCTCAAGGGTAATTTGGGGATCAAACTCCAATTGCAGCGGCGCTGTGTTGCCGCGCCCGCACTGAATACCTGCAATGCCGGTAGAGAGCGCGGTCACCGCACCGTCGATGCGGAAATGCGGGTTAGGATTGGCTCCGTGGGAGATGGGCTCGCCCCTTCTTCTTCCGTTGGGGGTAGCTCCTACCGCCTGCCCGTACTCAATGCTTCTTGCCCAGGAAAACAAGCCCGGCACAAGCCGCCGGCCAGCCGGCATTTCCTGGGTTACTACGATTTTCGTCCACAGGGCGCTGATTCTCTTAGCCCAAGCGTCCGCTGCCGTACCGCCGCCGCAGTATTTGGGTGTGGCCTGCAGCATCAGGCGCAGCCGCTCATCTGCAAAATTATTTTCCAGCGCTTCAAACAATTCGTTCCAGGAAAGCCTATGTTCCCGCTCGATGCGCTCCTCCATTGCGCCGAAGGAATCCGCCGCTACGGCAAGTGCCGCGCCGTCCACGCCCACGGTGAAAAGCTCGGCGCACTGCGAAGCGTCCAGTCCTTTTTCCAGACAATTGTGAAACATCAGATTCATAATCAGTTCCGGCGTTACCTCATGGATGTGATCCAAATGCAGGTTTACGCCCTTGGCAACGGTATTCACCGCGCGAACCAAATGCTTTTGGAATAAGGCGAAGAGCCTTTCTGTAGACGGACTGCTTTCCGCCTGCATTTCTATCAGCGCTTGTTCCAGAACTTTGGCAAGATTGACTTTTACGGTATCGTTCATCGGAAACTCTCTGCCCGGAACACACATCCAGTTGCAGCCGACGGCAATGCGCTGCCGCGCGGTTTTTTTGTCTACGCCGTTTTTCATATACCCGTCGCACAAATTTTTATCATCGCAGAACCGGGGCCAGCCGTTTTTGTTTTTGAATAAGTAATATACGGCCTTTTCCAAAAATGCAGGATCGCAGTTTTCATGTACGCGCACGGTCAGGTTGCAGGAAATATTGATCCTGTCCGCAGCTTCTAAAGCAAGGTAGGAAAGATGGTTTGTCAGATCACGGTCGTTTTCGTCCACACCGGAGAGCTGATAATAATGTGGGTCGATCAAAAGCAGATTGGCAAGAAGAAAGATGGCCGTTTCATCATCTATATTTCCATTTTTTTTGTCATTTTCGTAAAAGGGAAGCAGCAAAGTATCCAGCTGAAAGCCCGCGCCGTCACGGGTATAGATGCGGGCGGCGCAGTTAAAAAACGCCGTCCACTGACAGGCCTCATGAAATGTTTGGGGTCTATTCAGCCGGATGTTTTGGCAGGCCGAAAGCATTTTTTCAAGGCTCTCCCTGATTTCAGGCCGGGCTTCATGCTTCAGCAGCTCCTGAATTTTTTCAATATGCCGGTCAATAAAAGCGATAATCGCGCGCACGCATCTTTCTTCGGCATCATAAAACGCCTGCTTTTGGGGATTTTGTTTTCTTCCTTCGGCTATCTTTTTTAAAAAACCGCCAAAGCCTAATGAAAACCCAATGCGGTAATCACAGGCAAAGTGCGCGTCGCCATCAATGCCGGAGGCAATGTTGTACTTTTCCTGCAGGGGTTTTAAATCGTCATAGGGAAAGTGTTTTTCATCCCAGCGCTTGCTCCACTGGGCCGTTGCGCCGCGCTGCATAAAATTGCGGAGCCTGGTGTTTTTTTGAATCCAGTCGGGCATATAATGGATATCTCCCCGGTAGTTTACCAGCATATCGCGCCATCTTCCGCAAAGCATTTCCATCGGATCTACATAGGGTTCGTGCGCGTCTATTACCCGGCAGAAATTTTCACTCATTCCGTCCAGCCCGTAAAAGCTGCCGTTTTCACTATTGTACCACGGCTCTACATAATATCCCTCCGGCAGGGGAACGGTGCCGAAATCGTCCAGATCGGTATAGCCGTTTTGCTTTTTTTTCGCCAGTGTATGGGCGATTTTTGTCTGCCTCATATAGCGCAGTCTATCTTGATAGGTCAGCATATTGCCGCAGCTCCTTCATTTTCTCTTTTTGGGGAATTTCAAATTTCTGCTGCCGTATTCCCAGCGCTTTTGCCTTGCTCAGGCCCAGTGGATGATAGGGCAGCAGCTCATATTCCGTTACGTTTTTTAAACGCCGGATAAAATCTCCGGTTTGCCGTATATTTTTGGCCGTATCGTTTACAGTGGGGATGATTGGTGTACGGATTTTTATCGGAATCCCCAGTGCGTCAGCTTTTTGTATGTTCTGTAAAATCTGCCCGTTATCCGCGCCGGTATATTCCCGGTGCTTTGCGCCGTCGAATATTTTTATATCGGCCATGATAAAATCCGCCCGCGCTAAAACATCGGCGTCAAAGAAATACAGGCTCGTTTCCACGGCGGTATGAAGCCCTGCCTGCCGGCAAAGCGTTAAAACCTCCGCGGCAAACCGGGGTTGTGCCAAAGGCTCGCCGCCGGAGAGCGTAACGCCGCCGGAAACTCCATAATAGGGCTTATCCGCAAGCACGGCCTGCAGAACCTGCTGCGCGGTCATCTCTGTTCCGCAGGGCACGCGCGCGCCGGCATAGCAGCCCTCCGCGCACCTGCCGCAGCCAATACATTTTTCCGGGTAAAAGAGTTCCTGCCTTGCAAAGGAGATACATTCCGGGTTATGGCACCACCGGCACGAAAGCGGACAGCCCTTGAAAAAGACCGTTGTGCGGAGACCCGGACCGTCGTGAATGGACGCGCGCTGGATATCCGCAATCATTCCTTTACACACCGATAGGTTCCTCTTTTTTACTTTCTGCACTTGTGATGATGGCTTCCAGCATGGCCATTACCTCAACATTTTTGCTTAGCGTTGCCATAGGAGGCATTTTCTCTTTTGTTTGCTTATGCCAAGCATATAAATGCGGCATATCGGTCATCTCCGGCCCAAAGGGGATTTCGGGAACCTTCACCGGATTGCCGTATAAGTCAAATGCCTCAACGCCGGGCTGATTTTCTGCGCCGCCGGTACATAAAAGCACGCCTTGGCTGCACATGACCATCGGCCCGGAGGGGATTACGGCCCGCGGCGTTGTCCAGGTACCCTCCAGCACCGCCATTCTTTTATCATACCGAATTACAGCAGCAAAATTATCGGCGGTATCCCCAAAGGGCGTATTCAGTTCCTGGCCCACTGCCATTACGCTTTTTCCACTGCCGAACAGCCATTGGGCAAAAAAGCAGCCGTAGCAGCCGATATCCAAAAATACGCCGCCGCCGTACTTTTTTTGGTGCCACCATGTCTTTTGACGCTGGGCATCGGTCATTTCCTCCGCGTTTGCGGCTACACCCCGATGTCTTGCGCCCTTTCCCAAAGGTCCGGTGTGGCCGTTAATGTACCGCAGCTTCAGCGGTTCGCCCACAAGGTGAGCGTCCAAAGCGTTTTTCATTTTATGTAAATACGCACGCCACATGACCGGCCAGTTTACATAGGCCTCAATTCCGTATTTTTCAGCAAGCGCTTCGATATCACGGGCGTCCTGCAAATTTGCCGCCATGGGCTTTTCAAGAACGATGTTGATACCGCGTGCTGCGCAGGCCTCGGCGGCCTTTCTTTTTTGGGAATTTTCCGTAAGAATAAAGGCTATCTCCGGTTTCACCTCATCCAGCATCCGGCAGTAATCCTCATAAATACGGGGACAAAAATTTGTGCGTATATTTTCCCTGTTCCATTCCGGTGTGTACCGGAGCGGCGCAATTTTTTCTACACCCGAAGGGATATCCGCAGCCGCCTCCAGGCTGTATTCCGGGTGCCGGCTGATATACAGGGCAACCTCGTTTACATGCATATGGGCAAAGCCGATAATCACTGCTTTTATCATAATTCCTCCGCCTTGATTTCTCTGTTTTCTTCCGCCGAACGGTAGAAGCATTCGATAGCCTTGGTAACCTCCAGGTTTTGTTCCTGGGTAATTAAATATTCCGTTTTGCCGGCCAGCACATCCATAATATGGCGGTACATATAGCGGTGCTGCTCAAAGGGAACACCTCGGTATGGACCGTTATCAAACCATTTCATACGGCATTCACTCTGAAAACGGCCGATGTTTTTATACAGTGTTTCACCGTTTACCGAAAGCCCGCCTTTATCGCCGCAGATAACCATATCCAGATTCGTCGTCGGCAGATTCAGCGCCCAGGAAAATTTAAAATTTACGCTCATGCCGCCCTTCAGGCGCATAAAGCCGGCAGCAAAGTCCTCTACGTTGAATTCACGGTAATCATAGGGCCGGGGCGTAAAGGTTCCCGCATAGGCGCCGCTTTCGGCAATGCTTAATAAAATATCCTCTCCCTGATTTGCAATTTTTGTATAGGCGCTGCCGGAAACGGCTTCTACCTTTTTATTGCCTGCAATCCAAAGCAGCGAATCCATTAAATGCACGCCCAGGTCACAGAACGGTCCGCCAAAATTATGCTCCTTCATATGGAACATACCCCAGGTGGGAATGCCAATGCGGCGGATAAATGCGATATCCGAAAAATAAACCTCGCCCAGCTCGCCGCTTTCTACCAGCTCTTTGGATTTTTGCATATAGCTGCGCCACCGCATACACTGGCAGGGAAATAAGTGCCTGTTATACTTTTCAGCTGCCGCCCACATCTCCTTTGCATCGGCCAGCGTAAGGGCAATGGGCTTTTCACATGCTACATGCGCGCCGGCCTGCAGTGCTTTTATCGTCCATTCCTTATGATACTGATTGGGTGTACACACCGCTACAAAATCCGGCTTCAGCTCCTCCAGCATTTGCTGGGGGTCAGCATACCACTTTTCCACGCTATGACGCTTCGCAGTTTCCTCCGCGGCTTCCGGGCGGATATCCGCTACTCCCACTACCTCTGCCAGACCCTCCTCCCGCAGAATATTCAGCGCCGGAAAGTGGGCGCTGTTTGCAATCATGCCGGTACCGATGACCGCCACACGCAATTTGTTCATTTTCTTTCACCTCATATAATGCTCCGGCGTAGGAGCCGGCGCTGTAATTATTCGTTTTTAACCTCGCATACAGCCCGCTGTATCGCTCGGTAATAACTGTCGTTCATGCTTTTTTCAGTGTTTTCCGAAAGTGTCGGGCAGATCCAGCCTCCCTCGTCATGCTCGTTCCAGGCATAGATAAGCAGGGTGTTTGGCCTGCTTTCTTCATGCGCTTTCTGCAGGCGCAGTATATTTTTAGCATGAAGATACAGCTCTTCCTCGGAGGCAGGCAGGGAATAATGCGTTCCGCTCATCCAGGAAACGGGGTTTTCAATCCGCGGGCGGAAATCGTGCCCCAGGCAAAGCAGGGGAACGTGGTCAAGTCCCGTCTGCAAAGAATACCGCATCCGACACATATCCTCATTCCGCCGGGAAAAGGAAGCATAGGGCTCTCCCGGCTGATCGGATATAAAACCGTAGGAACCAATGGCGTCAAAACCCATATCTTTTATTTTGTAAACGGGATACGGCTGCGGCTGAGCGTTCATACCGATGTAATACGGCTCGGGATTTCCGGCGCTTTGAGCTGCCCTTGTGATATGGGCACGGTACGCGCCGTCAGCATGTACGGCGTCAAATACATAGAGAACGGGACGGCCGTCAAATTTCAGATAATATTCTTCCTTCATCTGCCGTGCCAGCCCGGCAAGCGTTTCGTCATCCAGTCCGGAAACACGTACAATGGCCGTCATTTTTATCCTATTCCGGTATTTTGATTGTGCATGCCGCTTTCGGGCGTAGCTCATGGGATCGTTATCACGGTACCAGCAATAAGCAAAATAATCGATTCCCGCCGCTATTGCCAATTTGGCTTCGGTATCAAACCGTTCCTGTGTCTCCGGCGGAAACGAAAGGCTGCCATCCGCCTCTTCTTTGGAAAAAAACGGAGCTCGCCAATGAAATTTTTTGGGGGAAAGCGCCCGTGCAACCTGACGTGAAACATTGCTTTTCGTATCGTGTGTGGAAAAATAGGCGTCCCACCGGATAGCGCCGACGGAAAACGGCTGCCTCGAAATCTCCGCTTTTGGTTTCTGCGCGGGGAGAATTTCCTCGGTAACAATTTCTTTTACCCAAATATCACAAAGAGGCGTACCGGTATCCTGCATAAAATAAGCCGTCACCTCCTGCAGACCGGGGACGAAGGAAAAATCGCCGGAGAGCCATACCCAGCTTTGGTCCGTTACCAAGACTTTTTCGCCGGTATCGTAGGCAATGAATTCCTGACTGCAATGGATATAGCGCAGCATATGGCATACAGCCAAAGAAACCGGCTGTGCGCCGGAAGCAAGCTTCAGGCAATAACGCGTTCTGCCGCCGGAGGCGGGCGTCAGCCGAAGCGCCGGCGAAGAATAAGGCTGTGTTCTGTTCTTTACAAAAAGCACCCCGCCACGCGGCTCCAAAACCGCGCCTCCCTCGTTAAAAAGACGGCTGTCTGAAAATGATATCATTTTGTTCCTTCTTTACGCTTTTTTTTTATAAGAAGCGATACGCCGGCTGCTGCTCCGATCACGCCGATACCCCCGCACAAAACGGGGATGAGCGGAAACTTATTTTCAATCGTTACTGCTGCCGGCGGTACCGTTGCTGTACTTTCATCCTTCGTGGGCGGCGCGGTATCGTCTGTTGTTCCGCCTGCATTTTCCCGGTGTTCGGCAATTGCTTTTTTCAGCGCATCCAAATGGCCAGTATTGATTTTAGGCGTGCCGTCCTCATTGAAAAGCTGATTACCGTTTTCGTCCACCTCGATGGTTGGGCAAATCCAGCCTCCCTCGTCATGCTCATTCCAGGCATAGACGGTAAGGGTATTGGCTTTGGTCGCATTTTGGATATCCTCTTGTTGCAGGTAATCGAGTGCTTCTTTTACAAAAGCGTACAATTCCTCGTCTGTGGCGTACTGACCGTAGGAATTTTGACCGACCGTCATCCAGGAAACCGGGTTTTCAAACCGGGGTACGGTGTGCCAGCCAAAGGAGACATTGGGAATAAACTGATCGCTTGCTGCGAGGTTTTCCGCCCACATGACTTTGGCCTTTGAAACGATATCCGCGAAAGACGCTCCGTTGCTTACCGATACGCCGTAGCGTGCCGCCGCGTCACCGTAAACTTCCTTTACCTTTGCTGGTTCGTGCGACATAATCGCCACAAACGGTGCGTTTAATCCTTTCTTCTTACATTCGGCACGGTAATAGCCGATATCGTCCTTCACCTTGGCCCATTGCGCATCGTTATCGATATACAGATATAAAAGCGGCCGGCCGTTCAGCACCGTCATATAATAGTCCTCTTCAAAAAGGCTTACGATTTCCCGGCGGAACTTATCCTGCCCGGGGGAGATGATGCAGCACATTTTGATGTCTGTATTATAAGCGCTGGCCTTATAGAATTCCCGTGCGGTTTTCATATCGCCGTCGTACATCAAAAACGCAAAGTAATCAATGCCCGCATCGATGGCATACTGCATTTCCTGATCGAAAATTTCCTGTGTATACTCGGGAATCTCAATATTTCCCTCTTCCGTAACTCTGGCAAAAAACGGGGCGCGGAAGTGATACTTGGCGGGAGAAAGCGTTTTTTCTACCTGGGAAAGAATACTGCTTTCGGTTCCTACCGTATCGTTATTATGGCCGTACCAGGCGTCCCAGCGGATCACGCCCACGGTGGTGTTTTCCTCCCGTACCGCACTGGAAACGTCAATATGCGTTAGCGCATATTCTTCCTTTATCCCGTTCACTTCACTTACTTTTACAAGTGAAAAATCATCCATATAGTAAGCGGGTGCCTCTTCTTCTCCGGTACCTACTACCTGTACATAGACGTAAACGTGGTCTAAGCCGATCTCCTGGTCATACGTAAGCTCCTTTTCAATCGTAAACTCCTGCCAGCCGGTGGTAAGGTCCTTTTTAGCGCTGGTAAGATAGCTGTCATTTTTTTCGCCGATTTGCTTGTAATTGAGCACAAGCTGGCAGTTTGCCGGATAGCTTTCCTCCTCGGGCAGCCGCACCCAAACGCTGGCGCGGTAGGTGCCGGGCCCGCATTCCTTGATCTGATCCTTTACATTTTGCTGCCAGCAGGCCCATGCTCCCGCCCGGTTGGATACCGAAGCGCCGTATTCCCCGCTGTGGGCATACTCGGGATCCACGTCTACGTCGCTATTGGGACCGTATTTGGCAAAGGGGAAGATCTCTCCTTCTTCAAAATCCCCGTTTATCAGCAGCTCGTCAGTCACGGCATGCGCGCATATCAAAGAAAAACACGATAAAAACAGAACGGATGCAAGCAAAAGTGCGTAAAACTTTTTCATAGTTTCTCCTTTCCGATGGCCGGTCTTTTGCCGGCGTTTCCTATAAAGTTTATGGCGATAAAAGCTTATCGCCATATTTTTTTACTGTTCTTTTTTCTTTCGGGCAATGCCAATCAAGACCGGAACCGCAGTCAAGAATGCCGCCGAGGCGATCCAAAGCATCTTTGTGGAATCTCCCGTTATATACGCCTTATCCGTGGTGGGCACTGCGCTCCAGGCTGTTTTTTGGTTTGTGGCCGTATAGGAGAGGAAGAAATCCGCCTCTTCAGCACTGCAGGCCACCACAAATTTACTGCCCGAGAAAAGCGTCGGCTTAAAATCAAAACGTACAAACAGCTCTGAAAGCGGATAATTTGCCGTTTCCGTATGCGTAACCGTTACGGTGTTATCGCTGTTTACGGGCATGGATACCGTAAGCGTCGCCGATTTTCCCGGAGCAATGGTTACTGGATCGCTTGAGCTTTGACTGCCGCCGTACCAGCCGATGTTTTCACCCGCGGCGTTTTTGTGAAGCACCTGCAGATACATTTGAATGTTCAGCTCCGTCTTGCCGATGTTATACACGGTATAGGATTTTTCAACCTTGCCTCCGGCAACGTCGCTGCTGCCGACAATACCGCTTTTGGATACTAAAAAGGCGTTGTTCAGATCCTGGGAAACCTCGTAAATAACACCGGTGACGGAATCGGCCTCCTCCGTCGGCGCGGGCGATTCCTGCTGGGAGACAGGCGTAAGGCTTACCTTGATATTATCCAAATACATCGGCCCTGTGGGCGCCTTTACCTGAACAAAATAAATATTATAGTAAAATTCGTTGCTGTTGTTCTTCAATTCTTCTAAGGTACAGGGATATTCAGCGGTAAGCGTTACCCATTTTCCGTTGGCGGTTAAAACCTCGCTGGCAGCCAAATTGCCCGAGGTATCGGCGCTGTCCTTTCTGAAATACATCTTTGCGCCGAAATTATCGCTCTTTTTGATATCGGCTGATATTTTAATGATAAAATTTTCTTATCCGGAATATTTTAATGCCTCGGCATACAGCTCGCGGCCGATTGCCCAGCGGGGCGAGGCGTTATACGCTTTCGGCTGCAGCATAAGCACATGGCCATGGCCGGAGGAAGGATCCGGATCCTCTGCAATCTGCGGGATCACTGTATAATTATCGGCAGTAAATACCGCCTTGCTCCAATTGTTATCCGAGGTATACGGCCGGAAGATGCCCCATTCGGTTTTATTTCCGGAGCCGTCATAAGCCTCGGCCGGAAGCATACCCAGCGGAATTTCTTCAAAATTCGAAATTTTTGCAGGTATGAGGTTTTCTCTCCGTGCTTCCGCAGGTGCATTCGTTGCTGTAGGCGTGGGGGCGGCTGTAGCCGGAGCCGTCGTGGTAGCGGTAGGCGATACCGTAGCTGTTGCCGTAGGCGTCGGTGCCGTTGATGCGGTTGCTGTGGCCGTCGCTGTAGGCGTCACTTCTTCTAAAAAGACCGGCGTTACCGTAGCGGTGATATGATCCAGGTAAATGGGTCCTGTAGGCGCTTGTACCTGAACAAGATAAATATTATAGTAAAACTCGTTGTTATTGTTTTGCAGTTCTTCTAAGGTACAGGTATATTCGGCGGTAAGCGTTACCCATTTTCCGTTGGCGGTCACTACCTCGCTGGCGGCCAGATTGCCCGAGGTATCGGCGCTGTCTTTTCTGAAATACAGCTTAGCGCCGAAATTATCGCTCTTTTTGATATCTACGGAGAGCTTTATTTTATACCGCACGGCCCCGGGTGTCGTCTGTGCCTGGGCATACAGCTCATTTCGGATCGCCCAGCGGGGCGAGGCGTTATACGCTTTCGGCTGCAGCATAAGTACATGGCCGTGGCCGGAGGAAGGATCCGGGTCTTCTGCAATCTGCGGAATCACCGTATAATTATCGGCAGTAAACACCGCTTTGCTCCAATTGTTATCCGAGGTATACGGCCGGAAGATGCCCCATTCGGCTTTATCGTATGTTCCGCTGTTTACGGGTGTCTCACCGACAGCAACCGCTTCAAAGGTTGCGATCTTTGCGGGAATGACATTGGCGCTTTCCGTGCCGTCCCGCTCAACGGATTCCGCGTGGATCAGGCTAAAAACACTGAGGCAGGATGCGAGCACAGCGCATAATAGAAAAAATGAAACGATTTTTCTCTGCTTTGTCATAAAAACTTCTCCTTTTTATATGATTTCTGTTTGTACCGCACTGTTTTCTTCGGCGGACCTGATTCCGGCCGAAAGCGCCGCCATTACCTGTAAATTCAAAGGCATATCAAGGGTTTCATCGATATCGCCCGTGCCGTCCATAAAGCGAAGGACATGCTCGGCCAGCGCCTCCTTACGCATCTGCGGCATATCGATCATCTGCGCAGGCGCCGCCGGCTGATGGGTTCTGCCGTGATAAATTTTTACCTGCGTGCTGTGCCTGTCGCAGACGATCACGCCATCAGAACCATAAATAACCGGTCCTGTGGGGATTTCAGCCGGATTATAGCTGCTCCAGGAGCCCTCCAGCAGACCCACTCCCTCTCCGAAATCCAGAATCATCGCGCTGTAATCCTCTACATCGGTAAAACGGGTGTCGAACTGTTTGGAAACGGCGTTCACAGCTTTTGCCTGATGCCCAAAAATCCAGGTAGAAAGCATCGTACCGTAGCAGGCGTAATCCAAAATGGAACCGCCGCCGAACTTTTTTTGATACCACCAGGTTTTTTTCAGCCATTCCTCTTCGGGAAGCTTTCCGTCCGGCGCATAGGAATAGGGTCCCCAGGTGGCGGGACTGCGGTAAACGACTCTTCTGATTCGGCCAATCTCGCCCGCATCCGCAAGCTCCTTTGCTTTGCGGAACGGCAAAAACCAGGATACAGGCCAATTGGTGATTACTTTTGTGTGATTCTTTTCCGCACAGGCCGCCATTTTTTTTGCGTCATTCAGATTCACGGCCATGGGCTTTTCCACGATCACCGGAATTCCTTCGGAAAGCAGGGTCAAACAGATATCGCTTTTACTGCTGTTGTTTGCCGCAACGACCGCTAAATCGGGTTTTTCCTCTAAAAGAAGCTGCCAGGAAGAAAACCGCTTCATTTTCTGTGCGCCCGCGCCGAGATTTTTTTCACGCTCCTGCGGGGTGAGGCCGTCGTATTCCGGCACATCGGCAAAGCCGATGCACGAAAACCGCTCATTGTTGCTCAAGGTGCCGAACAGAGTCGCCGCATGCGGGTGAGAAACGCCGAAAAAGGCTGTTTTTATCGATTTCATATTTTTTCTCCTTAAAAGGTCGTTTCCATTCTAACCGTACTTTCCGTACGAATAGCCTGCGGAATTTTTGTCATGATTTCAAGCACATGCCGTGCGTGCTCGGGGCGGAGCACCGGTTCGGTATCGTTTTCAATGGCCCGCACTAAATCCTTTAAGCAGCAGCACTGGCTGTTGATTTTTTCGGGAACGGTTTCCCAGGGCTGCGGAGTAATCCAGCCGCGCATGCCGATTGCATCACTGTCGATATATACCTCCGGCATGGGATTCTGCATATACGGCTTTGTGAAGGAAATCGTTCCTCTGGTTCCGTAAATTTCAAGCTGAGGTGTTTTCGATGCTTTTTGCGAAAAACCGGTATCCACAAAACCGGCTTTTCCGTTCACAAAGCGGAGGGAAATCAGATATTCATCGGGAATTTTATCCGTTGTCATCTGCTGTCCGTTATAGGCGCCGGAGCGCACTTTGCGTTGCGGATCGGTAATCATGCTTAGGCAGCTGATGCTTTTAACCGGACCGAATACCGTCGTTACAATCTGCAGACCGTGTACGCCCATATCCACCAGTGCGCCCGCGCCGTCTTCAAAGAACCAGGAGGGGTCGGCATCGCGGTACTGAAAGTATTCTGGTCCGCCGTGTGCCAGGTTGCATTTTAAATAAGCCGGTTCACCGATAGCCCCGCTTTCCATCAGCTGCCGGGCAACGGCTAAGTCGAACCGCATGGGGTGGATGGGCGCGCAGCCAAATTTTACACCCTTCTCTTTTGCCAGCGCAATTTGCCTGTCAAAGGCCTCCACCGTGGGGGCGGCCGGCTTTTGGGAAATCAGGTGCTTTCCCGCCTGAAGCAGCGCCATATTGATTTCATAATGCGCCTGAATACTCGCTGCGTCTATAGCGATGTCAAAGTCGCACTTTTTTATCATCTCCTGTACGGAGGGGTACCATTCCGGTACGCTGAATTTCTCTGCCGCCTCTTTAGCCCGCTCGGGAATGATATCGCATACGGCTACGCATTTGGCGGAGGCTTCTTTTTCAATATTCGGAAGATATACGCTGTTTGCAAAACTTCCGCAGCCTACAACGGCAACACGCCATATTTTTTTCATAAATATTTCCCTTTCTGTTGACATCATTTTATTTTTCATCTAAAATCATTATATGGGATAGTCGGAGGGTTTTCAAGAAACAAAATTAGCATGATATCGCACTATTTTAACATTTTTATGTCAGGAGAAGGAGACCATGTTTTACAGGATATCTGTTTATCCGCATCCGGAACCGGTTACTGCATATGATATCACTCGGCAGACCGTATGGCGCTGTGCCGACGAAAGGAATATTCTCGTCATTCTTCTTGACGGAAGCTGCTGCTTTACGCTGGCGAATCAAACGTATGAACTGTCCAAAGGCGATATGATCCTGATTCCCGCCGGGGAAGAATACATGCGGAAACCGGTCAAGGATCTTTCGTGCCGGTTTGCCTATATCCATTTTGAAACAAAACGCCCGATAGAAGCTATCAGGCAGGATGCGTATGAAACCGCACTCAGCGGGCTGGGGCGGGAATATTTTGAAAAACGATCTGATATCGAGGAAATTTTTCTGCCGCAGGTGGTTAAGATTACAAACGGATTTCAGGAATTGACGCACATGCTGCTTCAGCTGATGAAAGAATGCTGTCAGGCCAATCGGGTCAGCTGTTTTGCTTCCGCTTTGTTGCTTTTGCAAATTCTGCTGCTGGCACAAAAGAACGTGTTGTCGCCCTATCTGATTTCCAGCCGGATACCGGAAACATCACGTTCGCTGATTTTGCAAAAATCCGTTCATTATATCCGTAAGAACTATGAAAGTAAAATTACGCTGAAAAATCTTTGTGGACTTACGAGCGTTTCTCCGCAGCATTTAATTCGCCTGTTTCATAAGGAATTGAATATGTCGCCGGTAGAATATATCAACCATGTTAAAATCCTGCACGCTATAGAATTGCTACGTTCTTCTAACCTTACCATTGAAGAAATCTCATATAAACTGGGCTTCAGCAGCCCAAGCTATTTCGGAAGGGTGTTTAAAAGGCATAACGGTAATACGCCGCATGAAGAACGCGTTCGTATTGCGACGTTTTCGCCGGCAAAAAGAGAAAGAACCACTGTACCGCTTCCGGAACAGTGATTGTTTAAATACCAAAGCTGCTTTTATCGGCAGATTGAAGCAGAGGGGGTTTAAGCGGGTAAACTTAGCTGCCGGGGAAATTTTTCTTAAAGACTGCGTTTTGTCGTTTCAAAGAGCTTACCTGCGCGTCAATTTGTTGTAGAAAAGGGCGTGTTATAACACAGCGGCAATTGGTTTTTTCTATTTGCACAGAATTCGGGCTTTCGCTCTTTTTGACAGGGGAGCTAACGGCCGTAAAACAAAGGGAAAGAAATTTTTTTGTTTTTCATGCCGAAATTTCTCTCCCTCTGCCGCAGGCCTTTTGCTGCCTCGCGCGTCGGGAAAGGCAATGGATTTTTGAACTGCTTTAATAATAGAAGGCATCTTTATAGCAAGCTTAAATTTTTGCAGCATATTTTAGAAAATTACTGTTGAAACTTTTATTTGCATTTCTTTCCACTGCGTGATATAATAATTTTGTATTATATTTTTTTAAGGAGATGGTTGCACTGGATCCGCTTCCCCGAAGTTGTCCGCTTTGCGGATGTTTTTTGCAGCCTGCAGGCTATAGAACCGCAGGCGATGTTTTAGAGGACAGAAGGCCCTTTTTGTCCCCACCGTTTTCCCGGCTTTATTTGCGGTGCTGAGTTGACGGCGTTGGTGTTATAAATATAAGGAGGGTTTTTATGTCTGACATAGGCAAACAAATTATTTTACAGATTTTTTTAATTTTACTTAATGCTTTTTTTGCCGCGACGGAGATCGCCGTGATTTCCCTGAACGCTACCAAGCTGAAGGCACGGGTGGAGGACGGAGATAAAAAAGCGGGAAAAATGCTGAAGATGGTGGAGGAACCTACAGGCTTCCTTTCTACAATACAGATTGGTATCACGTTGGCGGGCTTTTTGGGCTCGGCGTTTGCGGCGGATAATTTTTCGGACCTTTTGGTCAACTGGCTGGTCAATACCTGCCATATTACGTTTCTTTCGCCTGCCGCGCTCAACAGCATCTCTGTTGTTGTAATTACGTTGATTCTTTCGTATTTTACCCTGGTCTTGGGAGAACTGGTGCCCAAGCGGATTGCCATGCGCCGCTCGGAAAAGCTGGCGAGCGCTTTCTGCGGCGTTATTACGTTCCTGTCAAAGGTTTTAAAGCCGGTTATCTGGTTCTTAACGGTTTCCACCAACGGCGTGCTGCGCCTGTTCGGAATTGATCCGCATGAGGCGGACGAGGCCGTTTCACAGGAGGATATCGTTATGATGCTTGATGCCGGCGCGGAGGAAGGCACTATCCGCCCGCAGGAGATCGAATATATTAAAAACGTGTTCGCGCTGGATCATCTCAACGCATCGGATGTGATGACACCCCGTAATTCCATTGAGCTGATCGCCGACGACGCCGAAGAGGATGAAATTTTAAACAGTATTGAAAGCAGCGGGTATTCTCGCCTGCCTGTTTACAGTGAAACTGTGGATAATATTATCGGTGTACTGCATACGCGGGAATATCTTTTAAAGAAAAATACTCCCGGATTTAAGCTGGAGCAGGCGGTGCTGCCTGTAAGCTTTGTGCCCGAAAGTATTCATTTGGACGCGCTTTTTAAGGATATGCAGATGGATCATACGCATATGGTTATCGTTGTGGATGAATACGGCGGCACGGCGGGTCTGGTAACGATGGAGGACATCCTGGAGGAATTGGTAGGCGAAATTTGGGACGAACAGGATGAAGAGATCGATAATTTTGAGAAGACGGGGGAAAATACTTATAAAATTCTGTGCAGCACGCCTATTGATGAGTTTTTTGCCTTTTTTGACCTGGAAGAAGAGGAATGCGATTCCTCCACGGTTAATGGCTGGATTCTGGAACAAACGGGAAAGATTCCTGACGAGAAGAGTTTTTTCGAATATAAAAATTTAAAAATTACCATTACAAAAGCGGATGAACAGCGTACTCAGGAGATCAGCGTAACGGTAAATCCCATAAAAAAGGAAGAACCTGAAGAAAAGGGAAAATAAAAAACAGCCGGCAGAAAATGCCGGCTGTTTTGCTGACTCGGGCTGATTTTTCCTGTGCACAAAAACGGTTTTGGGTTATTTAAAGTCTTCTTCACGCACCTCTTCTTTTTCCTCCGGCACGGCGTCGGCCTCAGCAGGGCGGCAGCGCACTGCTTTTAAAATGCGCAGGTACTGCTTGCGCTTTGCCTCCAAATTATAAATGGCAAAATCGATATCCTCTTTGGTAACGGCGTTGTTGAATATGTGGATGGCCTGCTGCCAGCTTTTATATGCCTGCTCCACCTGGCGGGCACAGCGATCTTCGTTATTTTCCATAAAAAATCCCTCCGCTAAAAGAGTATGAGCGGAGGGGGTGGTTTATTCTTCCCTTTTATATAGGCGACGGTTGTTCAGCAGCCATTGCTTTTCTGAAAAGCCACCCGGCTGCACGTCAGTCAGGGCCTTTTGAAAATCGAACATGCGGGCGTCGATCATGTCCAGGTAGTGCAGCATTTCCGCCTCGGGAAACATGGGACGCCGGATTGCGCCGAACTCAGGCTCATAATGATGGGAAATGAGCATATGCTGCAAAAGCACCGTTGTCTGTTCACGGGCACCCACGGCCTTTGCTGCCTCGGCAATGATCAGCGGTCCCTGTACGATGTGTCCCAGCAGCAGTCCCTTCACGGTATAATCACTTACCAGGCCCAACTCTGAAGCGGCCATTTCGTCGGTTTTTTCAATATCATGCAGGATTACGCCCGCGTAGAGCCAGTCGGGATCCAGCTGGGTATAAATTTTGCACATGGCCTCGGCCGCGGTCAGCATTGTGGTGGTATGATATAAAAGACCGCAGCGCACCGAATGATGGTTGGCCTGTGCAGCCGGATAATACAGCAGCTTGTCCTTGACCTGCTCTACCACATAGGCTACGATGCCGCGGATATCCTCTTGGCTGATGCGCGCGATGTAGTCCTGCAGCACGGCAAACATTTCTTCCCCGCTTTTAGGGGCGGAGGGAACGAAATCACTGATGGAAACAGGATCGCTCTCGGACGCCGGGCGGATTTTTTCTATTTTCAGCTGCAGAGAGTTCATCCACGCTACCACAAGGCCGCGAACCTTGACCAGCAGGTTGGTTCTGTAGCCGGCAAACTGCGTTTCATTATAATTCCATATTTTGGCGTTCATCTCTCCATGGGCGTCGGCGATGGTCATATCAACAAAATTTTTGCCGGTCTGTCCGGTTTTTACCTGGAATGTTTTTATCAGCACAAAGCCTTCAAAGCTGTCGTTTACGGCAAGCTCGTTTAATTTTTTCTGTTCCATATGTCCTCCTAAACCAATTGCTATTATAATTGTAGCATAAACAGGGAAAAATATAAAGCAAATAATGAAAAAGGAGCGACAGTATGAAAAAAAAGAAGAAAAATATGTGGCATGACGGAAATATCCCGTCCGATGTGGAGGGGAGCTATACCGGCGTCAGTGAAAACGGAGGCCCGCCCGTACAGGATGCCGACGATCTGTAACAAATTTTCAGATCTTTTTGCAAAATTCACCATCTGCCGAACGACATTTTGTGTAAGGGCGCCGCGCTATAATGATGAAAAAACCGTAGTGGATGGTGAAATGTATGAAACAGTGGATCAAGCCCGGACTGGCTTTTTTGTGCGGCTTGCTGGCGGCCCGGTGCAGCTTTTTGCAGGGCGTTTACCCCTTTGGGGGCGCGCTGCTGTGTGTGATGTATGAAAGCCGCTGGTTCTCCTTTCTCTTTTTAGGCGCCGCGATCGGCGCCATTTCTACCGGAGCAACCGCCGGCGGTATGTTGCTGGCGGTTTTGCCGCAGGTTCTGCTTTTGCCCCTGCTGCTGCTTTTCAAAAAAAAGAACGTGCAGGCGCTTTTGTGGCGCCAGTTGGCGGTGCTGGCGGCCTGCACGGTGCCCGCACTGCTTTTACATATCGATTTTTACGAGCGCGTGTTCCAGATTTTTTCCGGTCTGCTGGCCGTATGCCTGATTCCGCTGCTCAAGCGCATCGTGCTTTCGGTTTCCCAGCTGGAGAGCCGGCTGAGTTTAGAACGCGCGGATATTCTGGCCCTGGGCTGTGTGGGCGGACTGGTGCTTGCCTGCCTGCCGCGTACGGATTTTTTAGGGTTTAACCTGTGTATTTTTGCATTGCTGTTTTCCTCCTCCTTGGCGGTATGCGCCTTTGAGGGCGCGGGCAGTATGTGGGCTTCCATCTGTGCTATCATGTGGGTGGTCAAGGGGGGCGATTCCACCATTGCGCTGTGTCTGGTGGCCGGAGGCATCTTTGCAGGAATGCTTGCCTCCAAAAAAGGCGGTATTCTGCTGGGCTTTCTGCTGGGGGACATGCTGGTAAGCCTGTTCTTTTTAAATGCCTTTGCCATCAGTACAGGCGTGGTCAATCTTGTTTTAGGCTGTGGTTACACCGTGTTTTTAAAGGCCGCCTGGGTAGAGCGGCTCCGGCGGCTGGCCGGCGTGCGCTCGGGTGTAAATGATTTGGAGATGAGTTATATCGAGGGGCTGCGGCAGCAGCAGAGTGAGAAATTAAAGGGCGCCGGAAGAATGTATGCCGAGCTGGCCAAGGCGTTTACCGCCGCCTCAAGAAACCGGGAGTTCCGCAGCGAGCTGATCGACCGTACGGTACAGCTTTGCCGGGAGTGCGAGAAGAGCGAATACTGCCTGAAAAGCCGGAAAAGCGATACGCTGATTGAACTGGGACAGGCAGCCGACGAGCTGATGGAGCGGGAACGGATTTCCGGCCTGCCGCTGACATTGACGGCCCGGTGCGTCCGGCCCATGGAGCTTTTGGCGGGGCTGACGGCCAATTTCAAAACCCTTTCGGCTGCCCGGCGGGAAAACCCGGACGAGAGCATGGAAATGGCGCAGCAGCTGAAAAGCCTTTCGGAAATGCTGTTTTCGCTGGCGGAGGATCTTTCCGAGCTGCCGGAATTTGATAAGGAGAGGGAGCTGGCGGTGAAAGAAGTGCTGGCCTCGCGCGTAGGCGGTGTGAAACAGGTGCTGTGCCGAAAAAACGGGGAAAGCCATACGCTACAGATCACTTTGAAAGAATATACTAAGGATACGCAAAATAAAATATGCCGTGCCCTGGAGGCGGGATTTTTGGGAAAATACCGCTGCTTAAACGGCGGAATTAATAAAAGCGGCGGCTTTACCGGTACCTTTGCGGCTGAGCCTAAATTTAAAGTAAACGCTTATGCCTGCCGCCGGAGCAAGAGCGGTGAGGCGGTATGCGGCGATTCCTTTACCTTTGGCAGTGTGGATAACGATAAATATATCGCCGCCATCAGCGACGGCGCCGGCAGCGGCGAAAAAGCCGCTAAAGAGAGCGAAAGTGCGCTGGATCTTTTAGAGGCCTTTACTTCCACCCATATCAAGCGCAGCGATATGTTCAAAGCTATGAATCAGCTTCTGCTGCTGAAGGGGGACAACGAGGCGTACTCCACCATGGATGTGGCGGAATTTAATCTGGAAAATGGCATCCTGTACTGGACCAAGATCGGCGCGGTGCCGGGATATATTGTTAGGGGCGGCAAGGTGGAAAAGGTGGAGGCGGGCGCTCTGCCCATGGGCATTGTGTCCAAGATCAATCCCGCCACTACCAAAAAGCTGGTGCAGAACGGCGACGTCATCGTGCTGATGAGCGACGGTGTGTACGACGGCCTTTGCCGCGGCGAGGAGGATACGATTAGCCGTATATTGGCGCAGGAAACGCCGGAAAATACCAAAGAACTTGCTGAAAAATTGCTGGAGAGCGCAAAAGAAGCCAGGGTGGATGACGATATGACGGTTATGGTGCTTCGGGTGGACGCGGCATAACGGATATGGCGGCCTATGAAGGCACGGAAATTGTTCAAAAAAGTGGTGACTTTAAAACGCTGCCCTTCATTCGCCTGACGGCGCCAGCTCTCTTTGTCAGGGAGCCGTTAAGTGATTGCAGAACGGAAAGGGAGCTTTTCATAATTTTTTGCTTTATGGATAAGGCTTTGTTAAAACGGTGTTTATGAGCATTGTTCCAACAGTGCCTGTGCTTCTGCAAAATCGGGAAAGAGCGCTATCAGTTCATTTAAAATTTCAGCGGCGGCAGCAGCACTGCCGCTGTCGTAAAGCTGTTGTGCTTGGGCAAATTTGGGGCGGCCGTAGGCTTCCAGGCAATTGGCTAAAAGCTCCTGAGCAGAGGTATATTTTTGAGAATCTTTTTCGGAAACCTTCTGTAGCTCTTCTGCCGCTTTTGCATATTCGCCCGCACTGTAGAACGCTGAGCCTTCGGCAAAAGCTTTGTCGGAAACTGCTTTATGTTCCACCTCTTCGATGGCGGAGGAAAGCTTTTCAGAGGCAAAGCCGAAGCGTCCGGCGCGGCTTAAATAGGTTTTTGCTTCGTCCTGTGAATATTCTTCCCGGTAAAAGGCCGCGGTTATTTCGTCGAGCTTGGCGTATACGGCCGGTTCGATAAAAGCCTTGAATATTTCAAGACCTCGATAGCGGGTCCAGACCTCAGAGGTATAGTCTGCTGAAAAACAGAGAGAGAAATATTCTTCTAAGTGTACGGAAAGTTCATCGGAGAGGGACTCCTGAGTTCCTTTTTCTTCTGCTTCCTTCCAAATAGTGGCAGCCGCCTGATAATTGTTTTCATGAAGCGCCGCCGCAAATTTTCCTGACCCGGAATGCAAATACAGCAGACCATTTTCACTGAAGAGAAAAAAGTATATTAGAAATCCCGTCATCACAAGGATTGCGGCGGACAATAGTATGGTGAGCGCGCGGGAGTCTTTTGCGGCGCGGCGCGGCGCAGGTTTGCCGCTTCTTCTGTTCTGGGCCATAATAAAAGTACCTCCCTCTGTTTATCTGAGCATAATGGAAAAAGCGCGTTTTCGGTATTCCCCGGCGCGGGGAAAAAAATAGATAATTTTTTGTTTTATCCGCATACAGCAGGCTTGTCCGAAAAAGGAGAGCCGGATATTGTTTTTCGGTAGTTAGGCAATTATTATAGCATAAACTGGCCGCGTGCGGCCAGTTTTTATTATCTTTTTCCTTTTTTGATCAGCAGGCTGTTGATTTTTGTAGAAGGATCCAGCAATTCGCTGATGGAAGCGTCATGGTTCAGCGTGTCAGTGATATAGGCGATGTACTTGGAAAGATCTACGCTGCAGTACCATGGCCGTGCCAGCAGCTCCGCGGTGCTGCGTACGGAGTTGGTAGTAAATACCTTGCGGATATATCCCTTTTCATACGCGTCGTCAAAATGCTCAAGCCCTTCGCAGAACAGACCGAATGTGGCGCATACATAAATATCTTTTGCATTCAGTTCCTTCAGCTTTACAGCCAGGTCCAGCACACTGTCGCCGGAGGAGATCATATCGTCTACGATGATCAGATCCTTGCCGGCAACATCGGCGCCTAAATACTCATGCGCTACAATAGGGTTGCGGCCGTTGATGACAACGGAATAGTCGCGGCGCTTATAGAACATTCCCAGGTCAACGCCCAGTACGGAGGAAAAATAAATGCCGCGGCTCATAGCACCTTCATCGGGGCTGATGATCATCAGGTGTTCTTTGTTAATGCTGATATCGGGAACCGCGTTGACCAACGCCTTGATCATCTGATAGGTGGGCATTACATTTTCAAAGCCGTGTACGGGAATGGCGTTCTGTACACGGGGATCGTGCGCGTCAAAGGTGATAATATTTTCTACTCCCATGCTTATCAGTTCCTGCAGAGCAAATGCGCAGTCAAGCGATTCTCTTCCTGCGCGCTTATGCTGGCGTCCCTCATAGAGCATCGGCATGATAACGGTAATTCTTCTGGCCTTTCCGCCGATGGCGGCAATAATGCGTTTTAAATCAGCGTAGTGATCATCGGGACTCATAGGAACCTGCTGGCCGTACATCTTATAGGTAAGAGTGTGGTTGAACACATCGCAGATGATATAGATATCCAAGCCCCGCACCGATTGCCGGATTACGCCTTTGGCCTCGCCGCTGCCGAACCGTGGACAGGAGATATCGATCATGTAGGTATCGCGTTCATATGCTACAAATCTGGCATCGTTTCGGAACTCACTGTCGCGCTCTTTCCGCCATTTGGTAAGATAGTAATCAATGCGTTTTCCGATCTCCTCGCATCCGGGCATGGCGATGATGCCCAGCGGGGCAAAGGGAAGGCTTGTAAGGTTTTCTAAATAATCGGCCATAAAAGTTCCTCCTAAACTGTGTTCTTTTGTTCCAGCAACATTATACTATCTTATAACATTTTTGTAAAACGCATATCTGCGTATTTTTGCTGTTTTTGTAAAAAAAGAAACAGAGCTTTCGCTCTGTTCTAAAATAAGGAATTCTCAGGTCTTAAAACAGGCCCTTCTTCTTTTTTCCTTTTTCCGTGCCGCTGAGCTCTTCCTGAAAAGCTTTCAGCAGATCTTTTTGCTTATTTGTAAGGCGTTTGGGTACGGAAAGGTTAACTGTTACGTACAAATCACCTTTCGTTTGGGTATTGATGCGGACGATACCCTGGTTTTTCATACGGAAGCGGGTGCCGGGCTGCGTGCCCTCCGGAATTTTTAAATTGGCGGTTCCCTCTAAGGTAGATACCTGAATTTCACCGCCCAGTACGGCCGTGGCATAATCGATATCCATATTCAGGAACAAATCGCTGCCGCGGCGCAGGAAGCGGTCATGATCCGCAACGGCAATGCGTATGTATAAATCGCCGTTGCCGCCGCCGCGCCGTCCCTGTTCTCCTTCGCCGCGCAGGGTAATGGCCTGGCCGTTATCGATACCGGCGGGGATATTGACATTTAAAGTACGTCTGCGGCGGATCCTGCCCTTGCCGTTGCAGCGTGTGCAGGGATCTTTTATAATTTTTCCCGTACCGCGGCACCGGTCGCAGGGACGCGATGAAGCAAAACTGCCAAAGATCGTATTCTGCTGGGAATGTACCTGGCCGCTGCCGTGGCATATCGGGCAGGTTTCCGGCTGAGTGCCGGGCTTTGCGCCGCTGCCGTGGCATACGTCGCATTCCTCTTCCCGCAGCAGCTCTATATCCTTTTTTGTACCGAAAGCCGCTTCTTCAAAGGAAATTTTAAGGTCTACCCGAAGGTCGTTGCCGCGCTGGGGGGCATTGGGATTCCGCTGCTGCCGCGCGCCGCCGCCGAAAAAGGTATCAAAAATATCGCCGAAGCCGGAAAAGCCCTCGCTGCTGTAGGTATAGCCTCCGCCGCCGAAGCCCTGCGGACCGTCGTGGCCGAATTGGTCATAATTGGCTCTTTTCTGAGGATCGGAAAGGACGTCGTAGGCCTCGTTGACTTCCTTAAAGCGAGCCTCGCATTCGGCATCACCCGGATGCATATCCGGGTGATACTTCTTTGCCAATTGGCGGAAGGCTTTTTTTATTTCGTCCTCACTGGCGTTTTTCTCTACGCCGAGCACCTCGTAATAATCACGCTTATTCGCCATATCAACTATTATTTATCCTCATCTACTACTTCGTAATCCGCATCATAGGTATTGCCGTTTCCGGGATCTGCGCCGCCGGCTTCTGCCTGGTCTACATTCGGCGCGCCCTGGGCGCCCGCCGCTGCCTGGGCTGAGGCATAAATCTTGCCGAAAATCTCCTGGCTCACCTGGGCCAGCTTATCGGAGGCAGCCTTGATGGCTGCGGTATCCGTTCCGGCAAGGGCAGCCTTTGCCGCGTCGATCTCGGTCTGGATTTTTGCCTTATCGTCCGAGGCGATCTTATCGCCCAGCTCGTTTAAGGTGCGCTCGGTATTGTATACCAGACCGTCGGCCTGATTGCGCGTTTCTACGTTTTCTTTATTCTTTTTATCCTCCGCCGCATACTGCTCGGCCTCCTTTACGGCCTTGTCGATTTCTTCGTCGGAAAGGTTTGTGCTGGCGGTAATCGTGATATCCTGGGAATTGCCCGTGCCAAGATCCTTAGCTGAAACATGTACGATGCCGTTGGCGTCGATATCAAAGGAAACCTCAATCTGCGGTACGCCGCGGGGCGCTGCCGGAATGCCGGTCAGCTGGAAACGCCCCAGCGTCTTATTATATTGCGCCATTTCACGCTCGCCCTGCAGTACGTGAATTTCAACCGAGGTCTGGCCGTCGGCGGCGGTGGAGAAAATCTGGCTCTTTTTAGCCGGAATGGTGGTGTTGCGTTCAATCAGCTTGG
Organism: uncultured bacterium; assembly: GCA_905214315.1. GTDB lineage: Bacteria > Bacillota > Clostridia > Christensenellales > QALW01 > UMGS1322. The sequence continues at coordinate 66,668 of CAJMLN010000004.1, forward strand.
TGCACACGCCGCCTAAGGTCTCAATACCCAAAGAAAGCGGGGTTACATCCAGCAGAAGAACATCTTTTACCTCGCCGCCGAGCACGCCGCCCTGAATGGCCGCGCCGATGGCAACGCATTCGTCGGGGTTGATGCCCTTAAACGGCTCCTTGCCGGTGATTTTCTTTACAGCCTCCTGCACAGCGGGGATTCGGGTAGAACCACCCACCAGTACTACGCGGTGGATATCATTCATTGAAACACCCGCGTCGCTCATGGCCTTATTTACCGGATCCATCGTGCGTTTTACCAGATCGCTGGTTAAATCGTCAAACTTAGCGCGGGTCAGGGTCAGGTCCATATGCAGCGGACCGGCGGGGCCCATGGAGATGTAGGGCAGATTGATGTTGGCCGAAAGCGTGCCGGAAAGGTCGATCTTTGCTTTTTCCGCGGCTTCCTTCAGACGCTGCATGGCCATTTTGTCCTGTGAAAGATCTACGCCGTTGCTCTTTTTAAATTCAGAAACCATCCAGTCCATAATGTGCTGGTCGAAATCGTCACCGCCCAAGTGGGTATCGCCGTTGGTAGCCAGTACCTCAAATACGCCGTCGCCGATCTCCAGAATGGAAACGTCGAACGTGCCGCCGCCCAGGTCGTAGATCAAAATTTTCTGGTTTTCCTCTTTGTCCAGACCATAGGCCAGGGAGGCCGCCGTGGGCTCGTTGATAATACGCAGTACCTCAAGACCGGCGATCTTGCCGGCGTCCTTGGTGGCCTGACGCTGGGAGTCGTTAAAATACGCGGGAACGGTAATAACCGCCTGGGTAACGCTCTCACCTAAATAAGCTTCGGCGTCAGTCTTCAGCTTGGTAAGGATCATCGCGGAGATCTCCTGGGGAGAATAGCTCTTGCCGTCAATGGTGCGTTTGCTGGCGGTGCCCATGTCACGCTTGATGGACATCACCGTGTTATCCGGATTGGCTACGGCCTGACGCTTGGCGATAGCGCCTACCAGACGCTCACCGTCTTTAAAGGCCACAACAGAAGGAGTCGTTCTTGCCCCTTCGCTGTTGGGAATGACGACGGGCTCGCCGCCTTCCATTACTGCTACGCAGGAATTGGTTGTACCTAAATCAATACCGATAATTTTGCTCATAATCTATATCCTCCTGAAAATAATCAATAAATATTATCAAATGGTTACCTGAACCATTGAATAGCGAATAATTCTGCCGTCGATTTTATAGCCCTTGGCAAAGACGGCCGCTACAGTGCCGGGCTTTTGTTCTTCTGTACAGGGAACTTGCATTACGGCGTTATGGCAAGCAGGATCAAATGGAAGCCCCTGGGCCTCAATCTCTTCCACGCCCAGCTCCTTCAGAGCCTGCGCCATTTGCTTGAGCACCATCTCCAGTCCCTCCATCAGCGTGCCGGCGGTACCGTTTTCCCGTTCGGTCTGCAGTGCACGCTCCAAATTGTCCATCACCGGCAAAAAGCTTTTAACGGCTTCGGCTTTGCCATCGGCCATGGCGTCGGCGCGCAGAGAAGCATTTCGCTTGCGGTAGTTGTCAAAATCTGCCTGGATCCGCTGCGCAAGCTGCAGATATTCCTCTTCCTTGCTGGCTTCCTCCGGCTCCTCTGTCTCTTCGGGCTGTACATATTCTTCAGCCGCGCTGGTTTCCTGTGAGGCCTCTTTTGTATCTTCCTGTGTATTTTCAGCTTCTTCGGCCTTTTTTGCCGATTCCTTTATGGTGTCGTCATTCTTCTTCTCTTTCACCTGTTTTTTCCTCCAATGCTGTAGTTTCGGTAAAAACCCTGCTCAGGGTTTTGCCCATTTGGTCAAGCACAGAAAGGACTTTGTCATACTGCATTCTGGTAGGGCCGATAACGCCGATTTTACCTAACGTTTTATTGCCCGCAGAGTATGTAGCCGTCACTATGCTTATATCGCCCAGGCCGGTTTCGCGGCCGATACGGACGGTAATTCGGGAATCGTCCTCGTTTACAATTTCACCCAGCTTCTGCTTTTCTTCCAAAAGCTTTAAAAAACCGCGCGCCTTTTCCAGGTCGGTAAACTCCTGATGGGCCAGCACCTTGCTGGCACCGTCGATCACCACACGGCTCTGTACACGGCCGAGCCTGGCCTCCAGCACCGCGCAGATCGTATCAAACAGCTGTTTTTGGTCGGCAATTTCATTTTCCATCATGAACTGCGCACCAGGGTGGATCTCGTTGACGCTTTTGCCCGCAAACATTTTGTTCAGCAGGCGGGACATGCTTTCCAGCTCCTCCTGCGTCATGGCGCGGGGAAGGGTAATGGGGGTATTCTGTACCATTCCCGTGTCGGTAAGCAGTACTACCATGGCTGTCAGCGGATTGACCGGCATCAGCTGGATGCTGCTTACGTTTACCTCCGTTGCCTTGGGCGGGGTTACAATGGAAACATACTGGGTCAGATCCGATATCACTCTTGCCGCATCCGAGAGCACTGCGCCGGTTTCGTCGATCCGTTGATCATAATATTTTTTGATGTAGTCAATCTCCGGCAGCGAAAGCTTGGAAAGATGCATCAGGTTATCCACATAGAAGCGGTAGGCTTTATCACTGGGAATTCTTCCTGCAGAGGTATGTGGCTGTTCAAGGTAGCCTAAATCCTCCAGGTCGCTCATTTCATTGCGGATGGTAGCTGATGAAAGCGCAAAGCTTTTGGATATGGTGCGGGAGCCTACGGGAATGGCGTTGGTGATATAATCCTCTATAATTGCCTGTAATATCTGTTTTTGCCGTTCGCTTAATTCATCCATCAAAAATCAGCCTTCATCATTTTTTGTTAGCACTCGAATGTGTCGAGTGCTAATTTCAATTTCATTATAGTACGCAAATTTGTATTTGTCAACACTTTTAAGACTAACATTTTTAATTATTTTCATAAAATTGTGAAATATACAAAAATAAGGGAAGGCAAAATATTGCTGTTTTTAAAAAGAATACGGAATTTCCGCCGGCATTTAAAAAATATTGACAGGCCAAACAAAAACTGCAGCAAATGAAATTCGTTGAATGAACGAACAATAAATAAAACATAATAGAAAGGAGAGAAAAAATGACGGTAAAAATCATTGCCCGCATCAGTAAAAAAAATTATAAAGCCCTGAAAAGACTGGCTAAACGTAAGGGAACCGACGCTGTACTCAATCAGGCGCTGAAACAATTTTTTGATAAAAATCATAAAATGAAAATGAAAGTACTGCTTAAAAAAGGATACCGGGCAATGGCGGGGCTGAATCTTTTTTTATGCGGGCCCGTGCTGCGGGAAGACCGCGAGTTTTAGTCCGGTAAAAAGCAGTGCTTTTGCCTGCTGCGGAGCAGGCTGCCAGGGAGGGTGAAACAAATTGATAAAACGGGGCGAGATCTATTACGCCGATCTGTCGCCGGTGGTAGGCAGTGAACAAGGCGGAATAAGGCCTGTATTGATTTTGCAGAACGACGTGGGCAACAGGTACAGCCCTACGATCATCGTGGCGGCAATTACCTCTAAAATAGATAAGGCAAAGCTTCCTACGCATATAGAAATCGAAGGAGAACGGCACGGATTGCCGAAGGATTCGGTTATCCTGTTGGAGCAGATACGAACCATTGACAAAAGAAGGCTGAAGGAAAAGCTCGGGGGCCTGAATATTCCGGCGATGAGCCGGGTAGAAGAAGGCCTTAGGGTGAGCCTGGGCTTTGCGGAGTTTTAAGAGGAGCATCATACACGCGATATACGCACGGCTTCTGTGCCGGCAGATGGACAGAAAGGCTTCCTGCATTGGCAGGGAGCCTTTTTTGCAATGCGACAGGAAAACAAAAGGTATCTTTTTTTTTCGGCTGAGGGAGGTTTGCAAGGGAGAATTTCGGACTGGCCGGCCGGCGTATCGGCGGAACTCTGGCCGAGAGTTCTTTTTGTATTTAATTTTTACTTTATGTACTTTTTGTTGAATTTACTGCTTTTGTGTGTTATAATAAATAAAAATGTATGTCTATAGCCTGGAATATGGGCAATGGCAGGCAAAAAAACTTTTAAAATTATGAAGTTTGAGGTGAAGGTTATGAAGGGTTTCCGTACCGCGGCGGTGCTGTTTTTAGCGGGGCTGCTGCTTTTTACCGGCTGTGCTAAAAAGCCGCAGCCGGAAGAAGGCGTTCCATCGGCAACGGTCGGCTCAGTTACGGCTTCTCCTGTGCCGACGCGTACGCCCGGTAGCACTGCCTCCGGCGATGAAACGGTATCTCCTGGAGATACGGATGCGCCGGCAAATACTTCCGCACCCGGGGGGAATACCGCAGGCGGCAGTGCCGGAGGAAGCGGCGGAGGCAGCAGCGGAGGGAGCGGCAGTAATACCGGCGGTGTTGTTCCGCCTTCAGGCGGCGGGGATTCCTCCATTATAGAAAAGAATCTGATTCCTGCGGCCAGCTCGAATTTTAACAGCGTTTCTTCCGTAAGCCAGACCGCCTGGACGATCAAATACGGTTCTGTTTCCCCTACGATTTCGTCTTCCGGCTACGGCGGTACCAAATGCCTTTACTATACCAAGGCTGCCTCCAGCAGCGAAAATTATTTTTCGCCGGCGATCAATCTGGCACCTTACATAACTTCGGCGGGCTATTATACGATCCGTTTCCAGTATAAGGTGGCGGCCTCCGGAGAGGTGGCACCCTTTACCGGCCTGATCCGCGGCACGGCGGCCGATCAGAATTCCTTTATTCAGGAGAATAACGGCAATTATTATGCCAATCTGGTGACGGCACCCTCGGTACAGCCGGGCAAGTGGCAGACCTATGAAGCTACATTTAAGGTGCAGGCCGGCGACGTTAAGACTTCTGCCAACTGGAATTTTTGTGTTCATCTGATCGCCGATCAGGTGACGGGCATTTATATCGATAATTTCGAGCTGATCACCTTTATCGATAATACCAAGCCTTCGGGAGTTTCTTCGGCTGTTACCTGGGTGGCCAATGAGGTTGTACTGGTAAGCGACCGGTTCTATGACGATGCGTTTAACGATGTGGACGTGGATCTTGTTTTGACCAACGGCAGCGTTACCTATACCATTCCCGGCTTCTGGGACGGCAGCAGCGTATGGCGCATTCGCTTTGTATGCCCCTCCGCCGGCACCTGGACGTATAAGACCGTGTGCACCAATACAAAGGATACCGGCCTGCACAACCAGACCGGCCGCATTACCTGCACCAATTATTCCGGTAGCCTGGAGATCTATAAACGCGGCTTTGTAAAGACGGTCTCGGGCACGCGGTACTTTATGTATAACGACGGCACGCCGTTCTTCTATCTGGGCGATACCCACTGGAGTTTGGGCTCGGAATCTCTGGATATGGTCAAAACCATTGCCGCCCACCGGGCAAAGCAGGGCTATACGGTGATTCAGAGCGAGCCTCTGGGTGCGACATTTTCTATGGCCAACGGCATGGATGAGGGCGATGTTATAGGTTTTAGGGCCAATGACCAGAAATTCCAGGCCATTGCGGCGCAGGGACTGGTACACGCCAACGCGCAGTTCTTCTTCCCGCACGATATGGATACCTGTATTGAAAATCACGGCGGATATTCCTCGCGCAACGTATCGCTTACGGTAAACGGTTCTTCGGTAACCATCAAGGATCTTTCCGATCAGGCCAAAACATATCTGAAAAAGCTTTCCCGGTACTGGGTGGCCCGCTACAGCGCGTATCCTGTGATGTGGACGCTTGGCCAGGAGGTCGACAATGACTTTTACTGGGACAGAGGCGATCATTTGAAATGGAATTTTGTAAACAATCCCTATAAGCTGGTGGCTGAATATATCGATCAGTACGATCCCTACAGCCATCCGCTGACGGCGCATCAGGAAAGTACGGCCATGACCGCCGCGCTGGGCAACGGCTACGGCGCCGGTGAGAGCGGCACGCTGTATTTGGGCGACAGGAGCGATACCTATCCCTCGGCCTTCCGTAAGGTAAAGGCCCATACCTGGTATGCGGCGCAGTGGTCCCCCAGCCTTACCAGCAATTATGACTACGCTGTGGCCAAGGATTACTGGTACAACGGCCAGGGTAAGCCGGTGGTCAATTACGAAGGCCGCTACTGCTACCTGTGGACCAAGAATTTCGGCGCGCGGATGCAGGGCTGGACGGCGTATTTAAACGGTATGTTCGGCTACGGCTGGGGCGGTCACGATACCTGGAGCTACGGCAACATCTATAATGAGGACGTCAATTCCTCCGACGGGGTGGATACGATTACCTCCACCGAGAAAAAAGCCGCTACCTGGCGGGATTCCCTGGAGTATGCCAGCTCCTATCAGACGGGGTATATGAAAAACTTTTTCAGCACCTTTGACTGGTGGAACCTGATTCCGCGGTTTGACGATACCGCGTATTTCAGAAACAGCAGCGGTGTATACAGCGTAACGGCCAGCAACAGCAGCAATACGAAAATGGTGATCTATTTTTACAGCTTTTATGATAAGACCGTAGCGGCGAATAATAATACCGGCGAAGCCGGCGGCCGCTCTACGGGTACCATCGGCAATCTTTCACCCAATACTACCTATAAATATAAGTGGTTCAATCCCATTACCGGGCAGTTCTCGGCTGAAGGAAGCTTCACTTCCTCGTCTTCGGGCACATACAGCATCGGCAATAAAATGTGGAACGGAAAAATCTGTTATACCGATATGGTATTTTATATGTATCGGTAAAAAATATCCGGCGACTGTAATGCGCGCCGGATATTTTTGTAAAGAAAATTATGCGGCAGTTGGATGAAAAGAATCAACAATAAAAAAGGGAAAAGAAAAATCTCGCCTTTCACGGATCAGAGAGGCAGGGTTTCTTAATTGGAGGAAGAGCCGAAGAAATGTCGGAGCAGCTTTGCTGACAGGCTGGCAAAGATCGCGGTTCATTTGCGGAAGAATCGCCGCACGGCTGACAGGTTGATAGGAAATCTGCCGCCGGCCGTGCTCGTAAAAGAAATTCTCTGTATAAAGGGAGCGGACGTCATGCAGACGGAAAAAAATGCAAGATTTTTTTAATATGGGTATGGACATTCATTTGAAATATTGTTATAATAATAGAAACTATTTTTAAGGAGTATAACAAAATGATAAGGGTAACAGTTTGGAATGAATTCAAGCATGAAAAGGAAGAGGAAGCGATCCGCGATATTTATCCGCAGGGCATTCATCAAGCCATTGCTGAATTTTTGGGAAAAGAAGAGGACATCACCGTGAGAACCGCCACGTTGGACGATCCCGATTGCGGCCTGACACAGGAGGTGCTGGAGCAGACGGATGTGCTGCTTTGGTGGGGGCATATGGCGCATCATATGGTACCGGACGAGGTGGCAGTGCGGGTACAGCAGGCGGTGCTTTCAGGTATGGGACTTGTAGTGCTGCACAGCGGACATCATTCCAAGGTGTTTAAGCTGTTGATGGGAACTCCCTGCAATCTGTCCTGGCGGGAAAACGGCGATATAGAACGCGTTTGGGTCATCGATCCCAGCCATCCTATTGCGCAGGGCATTGACCGCTATTTTGAGTTGGAGCATGAGGAAACCTATGCCGAGCCGTTTTCAATTCCCGAGCCGGATCATCTGGTATTTGCCGGCTGGTATGAAGGCGGAGAGCTTTTCCGGAGCGGCTGCTGTTATCACCGGGGGCACGGCAATATCTTTTATTTCCAACCCGGACACGAGAGTTTTCCTACCTTTTATAATAAAGATGTACAGACAGTTATTAAAAACGCCGTTCGGTGGTGCGCACCGGTTATTCGAAGAGAAATTGACTGTCCGCAGGTGGAAAAGATCATTCCCGGGAATAAACGCTGAGCTTTTGTGCGGATAGGATAGGCCAGTATTGAATTTGCTGTGGGAGGGGATACCAATGAAAACGAGAAAGAGGCTTCTTGCCGTACTGTGCGGCATTTTGGTTTTTTTAAATTTGAGTATAAATTTTTTCGCGGTATTTTCTCTTGTTTGGATCGGTTACGAAACGCAGGAGATTGCTGAAGAATTTGAAAAAATTACAGAGCTTATAGCAGATGAGAATGCTGTATCTCAGCTGGCGCTTTCCCGTTTAGGGCAGAGTACGGCAATGGGCAGCAATGCTATTCGGCTGCGGCAGGAGCTGCAGGAGAGGAATTTCAGCGGTTCCCGCGGAAAGGTGGAGGCCGCGGCTAAGGAATATTTGAACAGCTTAATTGCGCTGTCCGGCAATGTTGCGCAAAAACTCAGCAGTCAGCCGGTCATGTATTCTCTTTCATATGACTATGTATATTTGAATCCGCAGGGTGCGAAAAAGAACCTCCAATCCGCCAGACGTATTGTAGAGGAGATTAACACGGAAATGGAGAATGCAGGCCAAATGGATACCTATATGGGGTATATCAAGGGCAAAAATGCCGGTCTGGGTTATGTTTATGTGTATCAGGCGCTGATTATGACACTGGCGCTTCAGATGCAGGACGGCGATATTCTTACTTTTTATGAAAGCAGTGAGGAAGACAGTCTTGATATTCTGCTGCTTATTTTTGATAAGCAGGAGCAGCTTGTGGATTTTTTGCTTCAGAACCAGAAAAAATGGAGTGTTTCCTCTACCGGCAGGCTTGTGATAACGGATTCCAATGTGCAAAGGGAATATCAAAGAATGGCCAAAGAGCGCAACGAGCTGCTGGAGCAGCTGCAGCAGGCTGAAGATTAAGAAATAAAGAAAACGGCTTTTTCGCTTTTGTGCGAAGGGCCGTTTTTTACGGTGTATCAGGTGGCGCCCTGAAGGCGCGCTTCGTAACGCTGGATTTCTTCTGCCAGATAGCTTAAATCCTGTTCCCATAATTCCTGATGGGTTAGAATTTGGGGCGTTGTTTCCTGTGAAAGGACGGTGCTGAAGGAATCGCGGATATCATAAATGCGGTATACCTGAAGAATGCAGAACAGCGAAAAAACCAGATGTTTCGGCAGCTGCTGGTTCTGGCGCTGATATTCCTCAAAGGCGGGCAGTACATTTTCGGCAAATTTTCCGGCAATGCCCGGCAGCAGGTCTTTCCAGAGAATTTTGATATAAGGATTGGAAAGCCGGCGGATGGTGTCCAGCGCGTAGATTTCAATTTCTTCAAAGCTCATATCCACGGTAGGCACGATCTCTTCAAACACGGAAACCGTCATATGCTTTACCAGCCGCGGGCGCGAGGTAAAATCTGCTGCGGTTTCCACGTCGTGAAGCACGGCATAGGCGGCGGAAACAGTAAGTGCGCCGTCGTAGACGCGTTTTTTCATCGTACGGTAGGGCAGAATATCCTCCGCCCACAGGATTTCGCTGCCGAAGGGAAGCTGCGCGCGGATATCCTTTTTGGCGGAAACGACAAAGCGCAGGTATTTTTCGGTAAAAATCTCCAGCGCGCCGGTGCCGGCAGAGGCGGAATCTGTAAAAGATTCGGCCACGGTATCGCAGAAGGTGTTTTCCAGATTCAGCCAGTTGATAAAATCAATGCCTAATTTCCAGTGCTCGCTGTAACGGATCACGCAGTTTTTCAGTTCTTCGCCGTTGCGGTCGGTATCGGCCGTCGGCAGGATGATAAAGCCGTGCCTTTCCAGGCAAAATCTTCTGAACAGCAGCATTGTCAGCTGCGTCACGGCATTCTGGGGGATTTTTTTCATTTTTTCCCCTGAAAAAGCGGCCGGCGCGGCGGGCGCCCATAGAATGACGGAGATCTCTTTATCGTCCGATAGGCTGAGCAGCTGTTCATATTCGGTAAAGGGATCCAGCACGCGGGTGACTGAGTCCACGCGGATATCCTCCCGGTCAATTTTGTCGGCGGCGTGCACCGTATACACGTTGTACTGCTTTTGGCCTTTTACGGCTTTTTCATCCCGGATGATCACACTGTTGGCGCAGGCCTGTCCGCTTTCGTTGGCCTTTTGCAGCAGCCGTCCGAAAAAAGCGCGGGAAAAGGCATTGTCGCCGAATTGCAGAAACCGGATCGGCCGGTTGCCGGCGGGATCCGCTGAATTTTTGTTTCTCATAGAGCACTCCTTTGTCATATATATATTATTCTACCACATCCGGCATTTTTTTTCAATCCCTGCTGTATTGTGAATGTTTTCTCTTTGTGTGTGTGGAATATCGGAAAATCTTTATTTTAGGGTATTGACAACCGTATTTCCTCATGTTAGTATAGATATGGAATATTTTTCAAGTTATAGTATGAAAAAAGGTTTCTTGTATAGATCCTTAAAAATACTATAAATGTAGGAAATTGTATGAGAAAAAAGAAATGGCTAAATGTCCTGGTGGTATGTACAATTTTTTTGGGCGTATTGCAGGGCGTGGTGTTTGCGGAGGAAATTGAGCCGAATATTGTGGCACATTATACGTTTGATTCGGGAAAAGAAGGCTGGACGGTTTTTGGAGCATCTGATTCCGAGATGACCAGAGAGCCGTATTCAGGGAATAGCAGAGATTATTATCTGGCAATCAATAATCATTGTGATTCCTGGGTCTCGCCGATGATTAATCTTTATTCTTTGATTAAAGAAAACGGACCGGGAACCTATACGGCGCATGCAAGCGTGCGTACCAGCAGCGATAAAGCGAATCTTGAAGTGCGCATGATTATGCGCTCGTACAAAGGATATTCCTTTATAACAAATATTAATGGGAATTTTCATGCCGGTATAGGAACGCCGACGCAGATATATCAGAATGAGTGGACGGATCTTTCCGGTTCGTTTAAGGTTTTGCCGGAGGATATTCAGAATGAAACCGGATATTTTTTTCTTTGTTTTGATTATTTAGAGGATGGCTGGGGCAGTCAATTCTGTGTGGATGAAGTTATTATCTGTAAGCTGAACGATACGGATATAACCAATGGCAGCTTTAGTTATGATACAATCGGCTGGCGGAACTGGGGCGGATACGGAACGCTGTATCGGGCGTATGTAAGAGAAGCTGATGACAGTATTTTTTCAATGGGGTATTATTTAAAATCTTCAGTTTACGGATCCATTGCCTGTAATGTAGATCAGATACTTTCCTATTATGGCGCTACTGAATATGAGGTTAATTTTGATTTGTATCTAACGCAGGAAGCACATGCATACTTGAGTAAAATGGTATTTTATTTATCTACGAATGACGGACAGTCTAATGTGTTTATAGGGCAAAGAAGTAATGCCAGCCTGACGGGAGATGGGAGAACCCATGTTACGCTTACCGTAGATACTACAGATTTAGCGCCGGAAAGCAGTCAAACAATCTATAATTTCTTTTCGCCGCACAGCAACCAGGTGTTTTTCCGTATGGAATATCAGCCTAAGTTCAGTACGGGGATTATAGCGGATGAGGAATATGGTATTTCCAATGTGAGCTTCCGGCCGAAAAATTCGGCAAGCTTTGTACCGTCGCAGTATACGGTGATAACAAACAGCTTTTTGGAAATTACGCCGGGGGAATCCTTTCAGTTAAATGCAACGGTATATCCTGCAAACAGTACCTATCAGCATGTAACATGGCATAGCAGTGATACTTATTATTTAACAGTAGACAGCACAGGAAGGATTACGGCAGCGATGTATCCCGGAGCCGGAGAACAAACGGTAACGATAACCGCGCGGGCAGGCGACGGTCTTAGCCAAACAACATGTACGGTAACGATAAAAGACCTTCAGTTTAAGTATTTAAAGGAAAAATTCGGATTTGATACGCGGGTATGCAATATTCTTGAAGATATTCAGAATGCGTTAAAAATCAAATATTCCACGGATTTAGCACATGCGGATTATATGTATAATAGAATAGTAGGGGGATTTGATTATTTGGGGTGGGATTGGAATTTAGCCGCGGGTAATCCATATTCCGGAACGGATGAAGAACGTTATATTACGGAAGAACTGGGAATTTCATCAGCGGATTATAAATATGTGCGGTATCATGTGCGGCTGCAGCATACGCTAACATCGGATCCTATAAAATGGAATTTGGAAGCAATAAAAGAAAGAGCTAAAAATGACCCTACGGATTATAATAATTGCATCACTAAATATAGAGCCGCTATAAATTCGAACGCAACGGAGCAGGAGTTTGAACTTGCCTGGGAAGAAATTTACAATCGATATTATAATAAGGGGGATTTTTCACATCAATCCTACACAACTTCCGCTTTGCTATATGATGGCGTGGTAGATGAAGACCGAAAAGATTTGGCCGGATGGTTAGGGGATGTAGCTTTGCCTGATGATGGAATTCCTTCCTTTGGCGCTGATGATTATTATGCGGACTTGGATTCAGAAAATATCGTATATTTTATGAATTTAAATGATTGGAGTTATAATCGAGCTTTTAAAGATTACTATGCAAAGGTAGGTTCTGTTTATACGCGTGCCGAAATATTTTTACGGCATACCAATATAAGTACGGTTAAAAGAAAAGCGGCGAATATAATTTCGGTTACGCAGGAGACAATAGAGCATGCCCTTGAAAATGACGAAAAGCGCGTTATAGCATGCTATAACCTAATTACAAATTTAAGAAATAATAATAATGAATTTGTTGATGAGTATAGAAGGGCTATAGAAAATTGAGTAAATTAAAAAAAATATTAAAATTTGTTTTAATAATTTTACTAACAATTATCTGTATATTCTCCGTTATAAAGAGTGCTTTTATCATACCGATTCACAACGTTTTTGATGAAATGTATTATTCGGGATTGGGGGAAGCTTCGGATGGAATGTTTCTTCAGTGGGGAATGTTTGTAACGGGATGTTCATATCAACTGAAACAATTTGAATCTTCAAATCTTAGTTTTTATGATACTTATTTAGAAGAACAGGCTGAATTTGAAGATTTTAAGCAATTTTCAAAGAGATATAAAAAAAGTGAATTAAATGAAGGAGAGAATCTATTAGAGAGAATATTTTTCGATAAAAAAATAATATACTATGGTTTTTCTTTAAGCGGAAATCATTCTGTTAATGAAAAATTTCAACCTTACACAGTATGGCGCTGTTATTACTATGTTGATAAAAATATTATGTATATAAACGGCCCTACGCTCTATTTTTCAAAGGGGGGAGAACTTCTTAGCA